>SKOQ01000073.1 GCA_007119985.1 Marinospirillum sp. | reverse complement strand
GCTGCACTTCCTACATCCATGTAGGTCGCAAGGCGAAATTGATCGAAAAAGCGGAGTTTACACGGAGTAAATGAGCATTTTGAGACCAATTTCAACGCAGCATCACCAAGCGCAGTAGTTAATCAGAGGCTTCCTAGGTAAGCGCTCAGACCTTTTTTCTGTATGAGCAAACCCTCTCATAACCAAAAAGAATCATCATATACACTAAAGTTGGAAGGCAAAGAAGCCAAAAAAGGACTAGATTCAATTCTGCTTATAAAAAAATATTTCAGCAGGAGCCAGACGCATGTCTCAATCTACCCTTCCCTTTGAACACGTCAGTCGGCGTGATCTACTGAAGCTTGGTGCCGGTGCGGGTGTACTCGGTCCCTTGGCTTTGGCCGCGAGCACACCGGCTCAGGCAGTGAATACCAATGCACGTATCATCATCGTGGGTGCCGGCGCTGGCGGTACAGCCATGGCCAATCGCCTGACACGGGCGTTGAACGGCGCCCAGATCACCATCGTTGATCGCCGTGAGCGGCACCATTATCAGCCCGGCTGGACGCTCGTCGCTTCAGGCGTCTGGAGTGCCAGCAAAGCCATCACCCAAACAGCGGATTGGCTCCCGCGCTCAGTCAACTGGGTGAAGGGCATGGTCGCGGAGTATGATCCAGACACCAACCGCATTCGGCTTGATGATGGGCAAACGCTGGAATATGACTATCTGATCGTCGCCTCTGGCTTACAGCTGCGTTACGAGCGGATTCAAGGCATGGATGTCAACCTGATCGGCCAAGGGAAGGGGATCGGGAGCGTCTATGCCAGCATTGAAGCCGCCGCCGCAACCAATACCGAGATCGATCGCTGGATACGTCAGGGGAGTGGGACAGGCTTATTCACACTGGCACCGACAGCCATCAAATGCGCCGGTGCGCCACTGAAGATGACCTTCACCACCCTATCACGACTTGAAGCCACAGGGCGGCGTGATGCTTATAACGTCGAATTTATGACGCCCTCCGGTGGCCTGTTTAGTCAGCCTCAAGTCCATGCTTTTGTGCGCCAACGCTTTGAAGAGCAGCAGGTCACGCGCAATGACTTCTATACCCTGAAGGCCATTGATGCCGATGCCAAGCGCGCTACATTCAGCGTGCGTGACCAAGCAGATGTGACCCGTGACTATGATTTTCTTCACGTTGTGCCACCGATGACCGCACCGGATGCGCTGCTCAACAGCCCACTCCGCTTCCAAGAAGGCCCTTTTGTGGATTGGATGGAAGTGAATCGTGAAACACTGCAAAACGAGCGCTATCCAAACGTCTGGGGCATAGGTGATGTGATGGGCATGGCGCTGAATAAAACAGCCGCCAGTGTAAAAATGCAGGCTGGGGTGCTGGAACAGAACTTTGTCGCGCATCTACAAGGTCGTCCGCTACCGGCGCGCCATAACGGTTATACCTCCTGCCCACTGATTACCGGCATCGGCAAAGCCATGCTGGTTGAATTTGGCTGGGCCGACAATATGGCGATGATGCCCTCCTTCTCTTTTATTGACCCGATGGCTGAATCCTGGACTGCCTGGGTGATGAAGGATCGCATGCTTCGTCCCGCTTACTACGCCATGCTTGAAGGCCGCATTTAAGGCTGAATTTGAGGAGAAGCATCATGACACTGATCGGTACACTCACGGTTGTTTGGTATTCCGTTTTACCCTGGCTCTGGCTGCTGGCAATTTTGGCCGTGATTTTGCTGGTGCCACAAATTGTGGCCCGCATGCAAGGCTATGGTTTTAATAAAACAGGCGGTATGGGCTCGCGCTTTTTGCCCCCTCTGTTCTTTGTGCTGGCCTTCTTCTTTGTGCCTTGGCATACCGATTCTTCAATCGCCTATGTCAATACTTGGGTCGACTGGCTGAATCTGATTGGTGCGGCTATCGCGATAGGTATCTATAGCTGGCTGGTCTTTCATCCCATCTGCTATCTCAGAAACCGGCCACGTTAGGTATTCTTTGATTGAAGCCCCCACCACCCCAGCGATCTGACTGGGGTGTTTTTATTTCAGCTTCCAAAAAGCCAAAAAAAAGCCCCTGAAATTCAGGGGCTAAAAGACTCGCTTGATGATGAGGAGAACCTAAAACGGAAAAAGGGAACCTGTGTCCAACTTCTGCTTTGGGTTAGGCTCTTTCGAACCATGCGTTAAATATAATCAATCTCATTTAGCTTTGCAAACACTTTTTTGGATTTATTTTTGATGCAGGCCGATGTTGAGATGCTGATCAACCGTGAGCGGTAACACATCATGGGTCACCAACACCAGCATGGCTTGAGGTTGCGCTTGGCGCAGGCGTTTGAAAACGCGTTGCGCAGTGGCCTGATCCAGCCCTGCAAAGGGTTCATCCAGCAACAACACAGCACGCGGGCGTAGCAGCAAGCGCGCCAAAGCGATTCGCCTTGCCTGACCACCTGAAACTGCTAAACCCTGCTCACCCAAGGCGGTGTTGAGCTGACGTGGCTGAGCGGCGGCCCAGGCTTTTAAATCCACCACTTCCAGCACCCGCCATAGATCCGCCTCGGTTGCCTCAGCACATCCAAGGCGCAGGTTTTCGGCCAGCGTCAGGTTAAACAGATGAAAATCTTGGGTCAGATAACCCAAATGCGCACCAAGAGGCCGTGCCGGTTGATCATTGATCCAATACTGTCCAGCACTTGGCGCAAGATCGCCAGCGAGCACGGCCAGCAAGGTACTTTTACCCTGACCAGAAGAGCCAGTGATCAACAGTGTTTGGCCTGCTTCGAGCAGCAGATCGACCTGATCTGGCCCGACCAAGCTACCGGGATGGCGTGCACTCACACCTTGCAGGCGCAAACGCTGCGGCAGCGGTGATCTGGCGACAGGCCACAAAGGCTGCTCGACTAGTTGATTAAGGCGATCCCGCGCAGCCTGACTCAAGCCCAGCGCCAATGCACTGGCTGCCAAGGGGGCTAACAACTCAAAAAAAGCCAGTAAAGCCAACAAGGCGGCCACTAACCAAGGCAGGCTCAGCGCCCCTGTTTCCAGCAGCGACAGGCCCACCCATAGCTGCGCCAAGAGCGTCGCCCCCAGCGCCCAGTGTTGCCATAACACCAAACGGCTGGTGCGCCGCCATTGCTGTTGTTGCCCCTGCTGATAGCGCTGATCCAGCTGCTGCCAACTGGCCTGCTGGGCTGACCAGTGCCCCCAGAGCACCAGAGCAACGCGCAAATGCAGACGTTGCATCAACGCCGCACGTCTTGTTTCGCCCTGTTCACTCTGCTGACGTGCCAGTCTGCTGCTGAAACGGCCATCGATCCAAGGAAAGACCCACCATGCCAGAAGCAGACCGGGCAGGCTGGCATACAGCAGCTGGGCATCCAATAAAGCATAGAAGGCGAGCAGCAACAGCATCAGCAGACTCACGCTGATCCACGGCAAGATAAAGCCCAGCGGAAACTGGTTCAGCTGATCAATATCGGCCACCAGACGATGCTGCGCGCGACTACTGAGCCGGTCTGCAGCGGGCCGACGCTGAGCAAGGCGCTGAAAGAAATCAACACGCAGATCCTTCAGCAGTCCCAGGGTTGCATAGTGGCTGGTGAGCCGCTCCGCATAGCGCCCAGCGGTACGGGTGATCGCTGCCAGACGAATCAAAGCCGCCGGACGAAAATAATCAAACCAGTAAGCACCGAGACTGATCAAGCCTGCGGTGGCCGTAGCACTGATAAACCAGCCAGAAGTCGCCAGTAGGCTGACCACTGCACACAGCGTCAAGGTCGCCAGCAACAAGGCCAAAAGCCAAGCACGGCGGCGACTTGAGAGAAGATCACGCAAGCGTAATGGCATGGATTGACGCATCGGCTCCCTCCTGTTGACCCAGATCGAGAAGATGATCCACCCAGTGCAGCCCTTCAGTATGATGACTGACCAGCAGCAGCGTTCTTCCCCGACTGAGCTGTTGTAAGAGCTGATGGATTTCACGACGACTCTGCGGATCCAGATGAGCCGTCGGTTCATCCAGTAACCAGAGGGGGCGTCCACGCAGCAGCAGCTGAGCTAAAGCCAGTCGACTCAACTGCCCCCCTGAAAGCCCGCGCCCACCCTCTCCAAGACGCACCGCCAGTGGATCAGTACAATCGGCCATCCAAGCTCCGAGGCCAACCTGTTCAAGTGCATCCAGAAGCTGACTATCCTCTGCATCTGGGCAGGCCAGACGCAGGTTATCCGCTAGACTGGCCGCCATAAAGCGCGGTGCCTGGGCCAGATAATCCAGCTGACGCAACCAATCATCCAGACGCCAGTGCAGAAAATCCTCACCTTCAACACGCAGCTGTCCCTGATAGGCCAAGGCCCCCAGCCAGACTTCCAAGAGTGTGGATTTACCCACTCCACTCGGTCCGGTCACGAGCAGGCTCTGGCCTGAATCAATATGACAAGGCCCTGGACAGGCCAAGCGCGTCCGCCCAGCGTCTGTTACCACACGCAGCTGCTGCCAGCTCAGCGCAGGGGCTTTGGCTTGTAAAGGCTGAGGAGGATAGGGCTGACAACCTGGGTGCTGCCACTGAGTGGGGCGCAATAAAGGCATCAGCTCAGTCATGGCGGCCTCTGCATCTGCCTTGGCATGATAATCACTGCCCAATTGCCGCAAGGCTCCATAAAACTCAGGGGCCAGCAGCAGAATCCATAGGGCTTGCGCATAGGGAACGGGAATCACCTCCTTGGCCCAGGGCAGAATACCCAGCAGGCCCAACCCCAGATAAACCGCCACCAGTGCAATCGAGAGGGCCGCAAAAAACTCCAACACGCCGGTGGAGAGAAAAGCCAGCTTCAGCACACTCATGGTTTTCTGCCGATAGCCTTCAGCAGAGCGCGCAATCATCTGCTCTGCGGTCGCCGTGGCCCCCAGATGCTGGAGGCTGGTGAGTCCACGGATAAAATCAGCAAAACGGCCACTCAATCTGGCCAAGGATTGCAACTGACGTCGGCTGCTGGCCGCCGCTGCCTTGCCCAGCAGCACCATAAAGAGAGGGACAAGCGGAGCCGTCAGCGCCAGCAATAAAGCCGCGAGACCACTGATGGGCGCAATGACCAGCAGGATCAGCAGCGGCGTGATCACCGCCAAGGGAGCCTGCACCACATAACGGCGCAGATACGCATCCAATGCTTCCACCTGATCCAACAACTGACTGGCTAAATAGCCTTCACTGCTGGCCTGTTGGCCCAGCTGGGCCGGATGCGCCAAGCGAGCCAAGAGCTGCTGCCGCAGGGCGCTGCGCACACGCAAGCTGGCTTCTTGGCTCAAGCGCTCTCGTCCCCATTGCAGAGCAGGACGCACGAGCAAACACAGGGCTAACCAAGGCATCAGCTGCACCAACAGCTCGCGCTGCCCTGCCTGCCAACCTTGGGTCACCCCCATTTCTAACCACGCACCAAGCAACCAAGCCAGCAGCCCATATTGCAGAATCAAGACCACCAGCTGCGCAACAGCCAGCAAAAGGGCGGCATTCAGCCGCCCTGCTTGCATCTTGCGCAACAGATTCAGTTGCTGGCGTGGCGTATCAGTGCTCTGAATGGCCACCTGATGCATGATGTTGATCCTCAGTCATCTCTTGTTGCTCTTCACCGGCATAGCCATTGAGCTCTAACCACATCGCATTGATGATGCCAAAAGCACAGGCCAGCAAGACACCTAAAATCCAAGCGAAATACCACATTGATGCGTCTCCTCTGCCTTAGTAAAGTGAATGGCTCTTATCGCGGATATACTGCTCATTCAAGCGTCCACGCATCACGTAATAGCTCCATGCGGTATAGCTGAGCACGATAGGGACAAACAGACAGGCCACGACAAACATAATCATCAGCGTGGTCTCACTGGCCGTCGCATCCCAGAGTGTCAAACTATGGTTAGGCTGGCTGCTGGAGGGCATGATGAACGGAAAGAGGCTCGCACCAAAGGTCAGAATCACTGAGGCAATAGCCACCGAGGAAGACACAAAAGCCATCCAGTGCTGCTTGGCTCGGCTGGCAAAGGCGCAACCAATAAACCCAGCAACCCCTAAAGTCGGCAGCAACCATAAGAAGGGCCAACGCGCATAGTTCGCAAACCAACCCTGCTCCAAATGACCGACCGTCTTTTGGACCAACACACTGGCACCTTGTGGGTCCAAACCACCCAGCACCTGATAACCGGGCACGGCAATCCAAAGCCAGACGCCAGCCAGCACAAAGAGTGTGGCCGCGACCATCGCCAAAAAGCGGCTGACTTGGCGACTGCGTACTAAAAGCTCACCTTCTGTTTTCATCTGCAAGTAGGTCGCACCATGGTTGACAAACATCACCAAAGTAAACAGCCCGACCAGCAAGGCAAACGGATTCAGCAGCTGTAAAAAACTGCCGGTATAGTGCAGGCGCAGCAGATCATCAAAATGGAAGGGGACGCCAAGCAGCAGATTGCCAAAAGCAACACCAATAATCAGCGGTGGCACTGTCGAACCGATTGTCAGCGCCCAATCCCAACGGGCACGCCACTGGTCAGTATCGATCTTGGCTCGGTATTCAAAACCGATCGGACGCAGAAAAAGCGCAAATAAAGTCAGCATCATCGCGAGATAAAAGCCGCTGAAAGCTGCAGCATAGACGGTCGGCCAGGCTGCAAAGAGCGCGCCTGCAGCCGTGATCAACCAAACTTGGTTGCCATCCCAGTGGGGCGCAATCGTATTAATCATCACACGGCGTTGCTCGTTATTCTTGCCAATCACCTTCAGCAGTGCTGCGACCCCCATATCAAAGCCATCGGCGATCACAAAGCCAATCATCAGCACACCGATCAACAACCACCAAATCAGCTTGAGCGTTGCGTAATCCATGATTAAGCCTCCTGAGGCTGTTGTGTTAATTGATCTTGACGTTCAAAGTGATAGCGTCCGGTATGCAGGCTTGATGGCCCAAGACGCGCAAAACGGAACATCAGCCAGATTTCAATCGCCACAAAAACACTGTACATGGCCACAATAGCCGCCAGAGTGAACATCACCTCATTCACTGTCAGCTGGGACACGGCAAGCTGGGTCGGCAGGATCTCCCCAATAGCCCAAGGCTGACGCCCATATTCAGCAACAAACCAGCCCATCTCGCTGGCAATCCAAGGCAGCGGAATCGCAAAAACAGCAAATTTGAGCAGCCAGCGCGGTTTATGCTCGGTGCGCCGTACGCTATGCCAAGCGGCCAGCACAAACAGCAGCAGCATGGTAAAGCCAGCAGCCACCATAATGCGGAAGCTCCAAAAAAGTGGCCACACCTGCGGAATCGAGGCTTCCACGGCGGCATGCAACTCGGCCTCGGTGGGGTGCATCACATCTTCAGCAAAGGCCGAGAGCAGCAAGCCATAACCCAGATCACGTTCGACTTCACGGAAGGCGGCCAAGGTGGCGGGATCACGATCTCCGGCACGCATCGCCTGCATTAAGGCCACGGCCTCGCGTCCATTAAGCATCCGCTCGCGGTGCTCGGCTTTCAAATCGACGATGCCGGTGACTTCAGTATCAAGAGAGCGTGTGGCAATCAAACCCATTAAAGCCGGAATCTTGATCGCCAGATCGGTTCTTTCTTCTTGCTGATTCGGCAAACCAAACACCGTAAACGCCGCTGGAGCTGGCTCGGTATGCCACTCGGCTTCGATGGCAGCCAGCTTCACGCGCTGCACATCACCCAGCTCATAGCCAGATTCATCGCCAAGAATAATCACTGACAGCACGCTCGCCAGACCAAAAACCGAGGCAATGGCAAAGCTGCGCCGTGCAAAAGCCACATCCCGCCCCTTGAGCAGATACCAGCTTGAAATCCCCAGTACAAACACCGCCGCCGTGACATAACCCGCAGAAACTGTATGCACAAACTTCACCTGCGCAACGGGGCTGAACACCACCTCGGCAAAGTTCACCAGCTCCATCCGCATCGTCTCGACATTAAACTCCGAGCCGATGGGATACTGCATCCAGCCATTGGCAATCAGAATCCATAAGGCTGACAGGTTGGTTCCCAGTGCCATCAACCAGGTCACGGCTAGGTGTTTCACCCGACTCATGCGATCCCAGCCAAAAAAGAACAAACCCACCAAGGTGGATTCCAAAAAGAAGGCCATCAAGGCTTCAATCGCCAATGGCGCGCCAAAAATATCGCCCACATAGTGGGAGTAGTAGGACCAGTTGGTGCCAAATTGAAATTCCATCGCCAGGCCAGTGGTGACACCCAGCGCAAAGTTAATCCCAAACAACTTCCCCCAGAACTTGGTCATATCCTTGTAGATGGTTTTGCCTGTCATCACATAGACAGATTCCATAATCGCAAGGATAAACACCAGCCCGATGGTCAGCGGGACAAAAAGAAAGTGAATCATCGCCGTAAAGGCGAATTGAAAACGAGATAACTCGACAAGATCCATGGCTTCACTCCACAAAAAGAAGCTCAACAATTAAAAATAATAATCAGTATCAACATAGAAACACGCCTCCTTTCGTTTCTTGATGTCAGGCAAGATCAGAAAAGAGAAAAAATGCAACGGCTCATGTCGCAGTCATCATCGCAAAAGATTGATTTATCGCAAGGCGGCAGCTTGTCGCAGCCTGTCAAGAAAAATAGAATTCAACTCAGTTATAAGAACCTTTGATCCGGTTATTTATCTTGCTGCACACCTGAGTTAGACTGGATCTTCACGCTGATCATCAGGAGCTTCTATGTCGACCCCTGCACCTCTTGCCCCGCTTATCCAACCGTTTTTTGATCAGGACACCTTCACTTACAGCTATCTCGTGCGTGATCCTGCCTCATCTGCCTGCGCGATTATTGATTCCGTACTGGATTTTGATCCTGCATCAGGGCGGACACAGACGCAGAGCGCAGACCAGCTGATTGCCGCCGTCACAGCGCAAGGACTGACACTCGAGTGGATTCTGGAAACCCATGTGCACGCAGATCACCTCTCTGCTGCGCCTTATCTACAGCAACAGCTGGGTGGACAGATCGTGATTGGTGCGAAGATCACAGAGGTGCAGAGGGTTTTTGCGGATGTTTTTCATGCCGAGCCAGAATTCGCCCGCGATGGCAGCCAGTTTGATCGGCTGGTTGAAGAGGGTGACTGCCTGCCCTTGGGTGAGCTGAGCATTCAGGTACTGCATACCCCCGGCCATACCCCCGCCTGCGTCACCTATCTGATTGGGGATGCTGCTTTTGTGGGCGATACACTCTTTATGCCGGATTATGGCACCGCACGCTGCGACTTTCCTGGTGGTGATGCACGCCAGCTTTATCAATCGATTCACAAGATCTTTGCTCTGCCTGATACAACACGGCTGATGCTCTGCCATGACTATCAGGCACCAGGTCGTGATCGTTTTTGCCATGAAACCAGTGTCGCAGAGCAGAAACAGCAGAATGTGCATGTGCATCTGGGCGTCAGTGAGGCCGAGTTTGTGCAGCAGCGCCAAGCGAAGGATGCGACCCTGAAGATGCCGCGTTTGATTCTGCCTTCGGTTCAGGTCAATATGCGTGCTGGGCAACTCCCCCCTGCCGAGGCCAATGGTGTGCGCTATTTAAAGCTGCCGCTGAATCTCCTTGGCGCGTAAACAGCACGACCCGCCGATGGTTGCCTCACCTGATGGGCGCCGGTTTTTTACCGAGCCTTTTTATGTTATGCCAAACCTGAAAGGAGTTTTTTATGCCTGCATTACGCCAGATTGAGGCTGATCTCGCCACCACGGGTCAACTCACACCCGAAGACCTACGTCAGCTTGTGGCGCAGGGTTTTCAGACTTTTATCTTTAATCGTCCTGATCAAGAAGAAGCCGATCAACCAGAGACCCAGGCCCTGCAAGAAACCGCCGAGGCATTAGGGGCCACTTGGATACATCAACCCGTGGTTTCTGGTCAGGTCACGGATGAGCAGGGCGCAGAATTTGGTCGTCTCTATGCCGCTGCACCCAAGCCAGTGCTGGCCTTTTGCCGCACCGGAGCGCGTTGTGGCACCCTATGGGCCTTAAGCCAGCAGCAACAGCGTCCTGGGCATGAGCTGGTCGCTCAGCTCAAAGAGGCGGGGTTTGATCTGCCAGATCTCTTCCAACG
>SKOQ01000091.1 GCA_007119985.1 Marinospirillum sp. | reverse complement strand
TACCCCTTGGGAGAAAAGCATGTTAAAAACAGAATTATTAGAAATTATTGCCAATGGTGAAAACTCAGGTATTGAGTTTAAGCGGGACGATATTCGCCCTGAACAACTGGCAAAAGAAGTGGTGGCTATGGCCAACTTTCAAGGTGGAAGAGTTCTACTTGGCGTCGAAGATGATGGGGTAATCAGCGGTATCCAAAGGGGTGATCTCGAAGAATGGGTGATGAATGTTTTTCAGAACAAAATCCATCCTATGATTTTGCCTTTTTATGAAGAGGTAAAGTTGGACGATGACAAAACCGTGGCGGTTGTGAGCTTCCCTATTGGTATCTCAAAGCCTTATGTCGTTCGTCACAGCGGAAAAGAAGAAATCTACATTCGTGTAGGAACAACGTCCAGGCTGGCTACTAGAGAGCAGCAAATGCGGTTGTTTGAATTGGGCGGCATGTTACACACTGAAGTCATGCCCGTTCCTCGCACAGATATCAGTTGTTTGGATGATGCACGGCTGATGAATTATGTTCGGGATATCTTGCGTGATCCAGATGTGCCGCAGTCTCCAGAAGAGTGGCAGGCAAGGCTTCTCGGGCTTGGGTTTTTAACGGAAGCGGCAGGTAACATTTGCTGCACCATTGCAGGACTGGTGCTCTTTGGCAAAAGCCCGCGCCGTTACTTAAAGCAAGCTGGATTAAGAGTGATGGCATTTACTGGCGATGATAAGGAATACCAAGCCGCGCTGGATGACATTATTGATGGCCCAATGGTTGGTCGTTGGGATCTTGATAATGGTGATAAGCGCCTGGTTGATGGTGGCGTTATTGAGCGCTTTATGGAAGCGATGACACCCTTTATATCTCAGGAATCTGGTGAGGTAGATGCAGGGCTGAGGCGGGAAACACAGTGGTTTTATCCTCTTGAGGCTGTTCGGGAGGCGCTGATTAATGCACTGGCGCATCGTGATTGGACGCGCTTTGTTGAGATTGAAGTGTCTGGATACTCGAATCGTCTTGAAGTGATTAGCCCAGGGGCTTTGCCTAATTCGATGACGGTGGAAAAAATGAAAGCTGGTCAGCGCTCGCCGAGGAATACCATTGTTATGGAAGTTTTACGTGATTATGGCTATGTCGATTATCGCGGCATGGGCGTAAGAACAAAAATTGTGCCTCTAACCAAAGCCCTCAGCGGCAAGGATCCTGTGTTTGAGTCGACAGAGGATGATTTAAAAACTGTTTTGTATCGGTAATGAGGGATCATTGATGAGCAATGTCGGCCAGCGTGAAAGAGCCACTCAGCAGCGAGTTGTTGATTTTTTCCAGACTGAGCTGGGTTATCGCTATCTGGGAAATTGGCAGGATCGTGATGGTAATAAAAACATTGATGTGGATTTGCTCACGCGCTGGCTACACAAGCAAGGTGTGAAGGATGCGCTGATCAAACGTGCTTTGCGCAAGCTGGATGCAGCGGCAGCACTGGGTGAAGGTAAAAAGCTCTATTACGCCAACAAAGAGGTTTATCGCTTGCTGCGCTACGGCGTGAAAGACAAAGAAGGTGCTGGCCATCTAAACGAAACAGTGTGGCTGATTGACTGGCAGAATCCGGAAGCAAACGACTTTGCAATTGCCGAGGAAGTCTCTATTAAGGGTGAAAACAAAAAACGCCCTGACATAGTGCTCTATGTAAATGGTATCGCGCTGGGCGTCATTGAACTCAAACGCTCGTCGGTGTCAGTTTCAGAAGGTATTCGCCAAAACCTCGATAACCAAAAGAAAGACTTTATCCGCAATTTTTTTACCACCATGCAACTGGTGATGGCGGGTAACGACACCCAAGGCTTGCGTTACGGCACCATTGAAACACCGGAAAAATACTACCTGGAGTGGAAGGAGGACGCAGTTGAGAACACCGGCCACAAGTTGGATTTTCACCTAAGCCGTATCTGCAGCAAGCCGCGTTTTTTACAGATCATTCATGATTTCATTGTGTTTGATTCCGGCGTGAAGAAAACCTGTCGCCATAATCAATTCTTTGGTATTGAAGCGGCAAAACGCCATATCGCAAGGCGAGAAGGCGGCATTATTTGGCATACGCAAGGTTCTGGTAAAAGCCTCACTATGGTATGGCTGGCCAAATGGATTCGTGAGAATGTCAAAGACGCCCGCGTGTTGATTGTCACCGATCGTACCGAGCTAGACGAACAGATTGAAAAGGTGTTCACCGGTGTTGAGGAAGATATTTATCGCACCAAAAGCGGTGCTGATTTGGTGGCGACGCTCAACCAGCCAAACCCTTGGTTGGTGTGCTCTCTGGTGCATAAGTTTGGACGCCAGTCTGACTCAGACAACGATGCTGCAACGGATGAATTTATTGCCGAGTTAAAGAAGTCTCTACCGTCGGACTTTAAAGCAAAAGGTGACCTGTTTGTGTTTGTGGATGAGTGTCATCGTACTCAATCAGGTAAGTTGCACGAAGCAATGAAGTCCATTCTGCCTGAAGCCATGTTTGTAGGCTTCACCGGCACGCCGCTGATGAAGAAGGATAAGAAGAAATCGGTTGAGGTGTTTGGTCCTTATATTCATACCTATAAGTTTGATGAAGCCGTCGCCGATGGTGTGGTGTTGGATTTACGCTACGAAGCACGAGACATTGACCAGAACATTACCTCACAGAAAAAAGTGGATGAGTGGTTTGAGGCAAAAACTCGCGGCTTATCTCGATTAGCGAAAACCCAGTTGAAGCAAAAATGGGGCACCATGCAGAAGGTGCTATCCAGTAAATCGCGATTGCAGCAGATAGTGAATGATATTTTGCTGGATATGGACACCAAGCCACGTCTGATGGATGGCTACGGCAATGCCATGTTGGTCTGCTCCAGTGTCTATCAGGCTTGTAAAGCCTATGAAATGTTCAACCAAACTGATTTGGCCGGTAAGCTTGCCATTGTGACCAGTTTTCAGCCGACCGCTGCGAGCATTAAAGGCGAAGAAGCAGGTGAAGGTTTAACGGAAAAGCTCTTTAAGTATGATATTTACCGCAAGATGCTTGCGGACTACTTTGAGCAAGCGGAAGACACAGCCGCAAACCGCGTTGAAGAATTTGAACAAAACGTTAAAAAGCAATTTGTTGATGAGCCAGGGCAAATGCGCTTGCTGATCGTGGTCGATAAGCTGCTAACCGGTTTTGACGCGCCATCGGCCACCTACTTGTATATCGACAAACAAATGGCGGATCACAACTTGTTTCAAGCCATTTGCCGCGTCAATCGATTGGATGGGGATGACAAAGAATACGGTTATATCATCGATTACAAAGATTTATTCCGTTCGTTGGATAAAGCGATTTCTGATTACACTCAAGGCGCATTCGATGGCTACGATAAAGAGGATGTTGCTGGTTTATTAAAAGACCGCTTAAAGCAAGCCAAACTGGACTTGGACAATGCACTGGAAATGGTGCGAGCCCTGTGTGAGCCGGTAAAGGCCCCGCGAAACACTGAAGACTACATACATTATTTTTGTGGTGAGTCTGGTTCTAATCAGGATGAGCTTACGGAGAAAGAAGCGCTGCGCTTAACGCTTTATCAGAACGTTGCCAAACTGCTGCGTGCGTTTGCCAATATCGCCAATGAAATGCCTGATGCAGGCTATTCAGCGCAAGATATAGACTCAATTAGATCTGAAGTGGCCCATTTTGAAAAAGTCCGTGATGAAGTGAAGCTGGCCAGTGGTGATTTGGTTGAGATGAAACGCTTTGAGCCTGCCATGCGTCACTTGTTGGATATGTATATTCGTGCGGATGACAGCGAAGTGCTGATGGACTTTGAAGAACTGGGTTTGATTGAGTTAATCGTCGAAAAAGGTGCCGATGCCGTTGAGGCCTTGCCCGAGAGTATTCGTAAGAACCAGGATGCTATGGCGGAAACCATCGAGAATAACGTACGTAAAACCATCGTCGATGAAAATCCGGTTAACCCGAAATACTACGAGCAAATGTCGGTGTTGCTAGATGAACTGATTGAGCTTCGCCGCCAAAAAGCGATTGAATATCAGGAGTATCTGGAGAAAATCCGTGAGCTATCTCGTAAGGTGATTCGCTCGGAACAGACCGCGTCTAACTATCCGTCATCTATGGATTCCAACCCCAAACGCGCGTTTTACGATAACTTTGGTCAAGATGAACTACTGGCCACAAAAATTGATACGGCTATTCGCTATACCAAAAAAGCGGATTGGGTGGGTGACCGCTTCAAGGAGCGAGAAATTGCCAATGCGGTGCGCGAAGAAACCGCTGGTTACTCAGTCGATGTTCAAAGTATTTTGGAACTGGCAAAAGCACAGAAAGACTATCAATGATCAATCATCTGGAAATTGGTTCGATAGCCGTACAGCTGAACCGCAAGCCTATTAAACACTTACATATCAGTGTGTTGCCTCCTGATGGTCGAGTGCGGGTTTCCGCGCCAGTGAGTATGTCTGATACGGCTATCCGTATGGCTGTGATTAACCGTCTTGCATGGATCAAAATGCAACAGAGAGACTTTGCCCAGCAGCCTCGTCAATCTAGCCGGGAAATGGTCAGCGGTGAGTGTCATTACTTGTGGGGTAAACCCTACCGTCTTGATGTGAAAGAGGTGGCAGGTAAACACCGGGTTGAGGTTGGGCGAGATCGGTTACGGCTTTTGATTAACCCAAGCACCTCTTTCGAAAATAAAGCCAGAGTTCTGGATGCCTTTTACCGTGAAGCACTGAAAACACGCGTAGACACCCTCTTGCCCGACTGGTTGAAGCAAATCGATGTCAGTATTGCTGCCGTGGGTGTTAAAAAAATGAAAACCAAGTGGGGTAGTTGCAACATACAGGCATGCCGAATCTGGCTGAACTTAGAGTTGGCAAAAAAACCACCGGAGTGTCTGGAATACATCCTCGTGCATGAGCTGATTCATCTACATGAGCGGCATCACAATGATCGTTTTAAAGCATTGATGGACAGGCATCTGCCAGATTGGAGAGAACGGAGAAGTTTACTTAACAGTAGACCCTTAGCTTACAACCACTGGGAATACTAGATGCTGCATATAAATGCGTCTCATGGGCCAATGTGTTGGGTACAGGTGCTTTTTTTGTAGGCAACAAAAAAAAAGCAGATCAACCTATTGATTGATCTGCTTTTCTTTTGTTTGGTAGCGGGGGCCGGATTTGAACCGACGACCTTCGGGTTATGAGCCCGACGAGCTACCAGGCTGCTCCACCCCGCATCAGAGGCAAGCATATTAATCGTAGTTTAGATCTATGTCAAGCCAAGACTAAAGCGAGTTGCAATTCTAACTGGAGGGTGTAGCTTAGAAGGAGAAGGCTTAGTGATGTCGCCATAAAAATGACAAGAAGCGCAGCTAAGGTTTCAAGACTTGTTTGTCTTTCGCGCCAAAAATAACTTTCATGCTGAAAGACACTGGTTTCTATACACAACAGAGGGAGTCATATCGATGCAAAAGAAGATTGCTTGGGTCACCGGTGGTACAGGCGGTATTGGATCAGGCATTTGTCAGGCTTTAGCGAAAGCCGGTTATCAGGTGGTGGCAGGCTATTCAAATGAAAGCAAGGCCACTGCGTGGCAGCAGGAGCAAAAAGAAGCCGGTTTTGAGATGGGTATCAGCTATGCCGATGTCACGGATTTTGATTCGGTTGCAAAAAGCTATGCCGATATCTGTGCGCGTTTTGGCCCTGTCACCGTGTTGGTGAATAATGCAGGGATTACCGCAGATGGTATGCTGAAAAAAATGAACGCTGAGCAGTGGCGTTCGGTGATCAGCACCAACTTGGATAGTGTATTCAACACTTCTAAGGCGTGTTTGGATAACATGCTTGAGCAGCAGTTTGGCCGCATCATTAATATTTCATCAATTAATGGTGAGAAGGGCCAGATGGGGCAAACCAACTATTCCGCCGCCAAAGCGGGGATGCATGGCTTTACCAAGGCGCTGGCGCAAGAAACAGCGCGTAAAGGCATCACGGTGAATACCATTTCACCTGGTTATATCGCGACTGACATGATTATGAAGATCCGTGAGGATATTCGTGAAGGCATTAAAGCGCAGATTCCGGTTGGGCGTTTTGGTGAGCCAGAAGATATCGCGCGTTTGGTCGTCTTCTTAGCTGATGAAGCCTCCAGCTTTATTACCGGTGCCAATATTGATGCCAACGGTGGGCAGTTTATGCACTAAGGGCCTGAGTGGCCGCCTTTAGCGCTGATACGGCCATCAGCCTCACCCCCAGATGCTGGATCGCCCAGCTCTGGGGGTTCTTGTTTTTGAGTTCAATATCCTTTGTTTCTGCTCTTCCTCAGTCGGCGTGCTAGAGCGCCAAATAGGCCTGTACTGCCTGCCAGAAGCGGCGACTGAGGGCATCTGCCTGATCGTCATCGCCACGACCGCCGCCTAACTGCTTCCAGCTGCTGATCAGCTGCGTGATTTCATCTTGGTCTGTGAGGGTAACGCCTTGCTGCAAACCGAGGCTTAATCTTTCTACTTGAAGCTCAAGCTGCACCTTTTTTTCATCAGGAGATAAAGGCAGTTGAGCCAGAATCGCCAGTTGTACCACCAGCTTTTGTGCAGCAGCCTGGTCTTGAATCTGCCCCGTACTGGGCAGCGAGGCCAGCTGCTGATGCACCTGTTCAACCTGAGCTTTCTGCTCTTGCTGCTGGCGTTGTTGCACCAGTTGCTGGTTTAGCTCGGCCAGTTGCGGCTTCCACTGCGCAGCCTGTGATTTGGGTAGGGTGAGCGCTTGCAGAGCATGGAGCTGTTGCGCCACTTGATCCCAATCTTGTTCTTCGACAGCCTGCCAAGCTGCGTTCAGCTGGGCTTCTGCTTGCTGTACAGCGCTGGCTTGATGAGAGGCCTGCTTTTGGCGTTGCTGATCACGCTGTGCAAAGAGGGCATCACAAGCGACCCGAAAGCGTTTCCAGAGTTTTTGTTCTTTGCCTTGAGCTGCCGCTCCGATACCGCGCCATTGCTGCTGGAGTGCTTTGCTTTGTTCAATGGCTTGTTCTAGTGGGAGATGTTGTTCTTCAACCTGCTGAATCAGTGCTTCGGCTTGTTCGATCAAGGCTTGCTTGGCTTCCGCGTGGGCTTGGCGTTGCTGGTTAAGCTGTTGTTTGAAGGGCTGCAAGGCTTGTTGGAAGCGTTCAGCGAGATGCTTGCCCTCTTGACGATTCACTGGGCTAAAGCGCTTCCATTCTTCATGGGCTTGTTGAATTAGCATATCGAGCTGCTGGGCATCTAACTGGCTTAACCCACTCGTCTGCGCTGCTGCTTCAAGTTCGGCGCAGATGAGCGCGCGCTGCTCTTGGTGGTAAATTTTGATCTGTGCTTGTTCCGCAAACCAAGCCTTACAGGGCTCAAAAGCCTGATCTGCTGCACTTTTAAAGCGTAGCCAGAATGCTTGATTAGTGGCCGCCGAGCCGAGACTGCGCCATTCCTGTTGCAAGGCTTGAATTTTATCTGCTTTGACGGACAGCGCCATATCCTGATCAGCAGCCAAGTGTTCCATCTGGATGCACAGAGCCTCACGTTTCGGTGCGGCGACAAAGCCCTGCCAGTCTTTCAGCTCGTTCAGTTGCGCGCTGAGTTGGCGGAACTGGCTATGGAGCGCGTCTGGTACGGCAGCATGCAGCTTGTCGCTGAGCTGCTGTTGGAGTTGTATCGCATTTTTGAGCTGCCCTGCTTCAAGGGTTTGGCGTAAGGCATCGAGTGTGCTTTGTAGCTCTGAGATCGATGGACCCGCCGGTGATGGGGCAGCTGTGGGCTGTTTAGCGATCTTGCTCAGGCGTGCCTGCTGCTCAACCAAGGCTGCTGGCGCGGGTAAAGAGGAGGGCCATGCCAGTGTGCGAATCTGTGCTGGTGTCAGCTCAAGTTCTTGCTCAGCGGCTGCTGGGTCTGCTGCTGGATCTATGGCTAAAAGGGCTTCCCAGCGCTGGTAGGCTGCGGTAAAGCCAGAAAGCTGCTGTTGAAGCGCGACATAGGTGCGCTGCAGTGATGCAGGGGCAGGGTGTTGCGCCCAAGCTTGAGCCAGTGCTTCGGCTTGCTGCTGCCAAGCTAGACGCTGGCTCGCTGTGGGCTCAGGCGTGTCGATCCAAGCTTGAACTAGGCTTTTTAATTCCATCAAGCAGGCTTCTTGTTCCGCTTTTTGTTTGGCGAGGCGAGCCTGCTCCGCTTGAGCCTGAGCCTCGCGTTCTGCCAAGGCCGCAAGGTGGGCTTCTGCCTGTTGTTTTTGCTGCTCAAAGGCGGCTTGTAAAGATGGTGGTAAGGCTGGGTGAACCTGCATCACCTCTTGCCAGCGTTGGCTGAAGTGGCTCAAGCGCGCACTGAACAGTGGATCGTCGGTGAGCTTGTTCATGGTGCTGAGCTGATCAATGAGTTCTTGCGCCTGCTGCTGCGCGGCTTGTTGATCGGCTTCTTGTTGGCGGCGTTGTTGTAGCCTGTCCTTCGCTGAACGCCAGATCCGCTTGTCCTTTTGACTCAGCCGAACTAAAGACTCTAAGCCTGTATCTGAATGAATATGTTGCGCGGCCTGTTGGCGGATGGCGGCAAAATCATTGTGTAAGGCGATCTCGATCCAGTGGTTTTCATCCACTTCTTGCTGACTGAGCTGATCCAACAAGACTTGACGCAGTGAGAGGGGTTCGAGTTCAGCAAGTAAAAATAGCTGAGTCGCTTGATCTTCTAATGCCGCGATAAGTGCATTGGCTCGGTCTGCATCAAGGCCCGCCAGACCTTGCTTGAGCTGGGTTTGCAGCGCCTGCCGTGCTGGTATGTCTGCTGTAGAAGTATTAAGCTGATTGAGATAAATCAGGGTTTGAGCAGGATCTGTGATACGCGCCACGCCAAGGTGGAGCAGGTCGATCTGGGTTTCGCTCGCAAGCCATTGAGAAAAAAGGGCTTGATCTGCTTCGAGGCTGAGGTCAAGTCGCTGTAATGCCAGTCGACGAACGACAGGATCTTGGTCTTCAAGGGAAGGCTTAAATATAAAAGGTGCGACGCGCACGAGCAGCGAATTCATGATTGACGAAGGCCCTTGTTGCAAGATGATCGAGGTGTCATGCTGGCTGAAATGACGTGTCTTCCAGCAGAGCGGAACGCATAGTAAATCAGATACAGGTTTTTGAAACGGTCGGCCATTCTAGCAGAAGCAGGTCGTGAGGCGTAGTCATTCACTCGGTCTGATCTACGCTGTCCAGAACAAAATGATGCCTCAGTAGGCACCCTCCTCCGCTTTGCAGAGTGGAAGGGTTTAGGTGAAGTAAGGAGTGAAGATGACACAGGCTTTTTTTGGAACAAATTTAGAGGCAGAGGCGATCCAACTTCAAGCGCAGCAAGCGCGAGAGCAGGATCCGCTGTTTGCAACTTGGGCAGAAGGCCAGGGTGTGATCGTACATCAGCCACTGACGCAAGTCCGTATCGCGCACCTGCTGACCTCGTTGGAAGCGAAAGGGGCTGATCGCAAGGTGTTGCTTGAGCGCTTAATGGCGGCAGATCAGCTCGCCAATGCGGCCTTATGGTTAGTGGTACATGCAACCTATGCGCAGCAAGTGAAGGTCGAAGGCACACCTTTAGATGCCACTGATTTTAAAGCCGATCCTCAGGGGCATACTGGCGGTTCGCTCAACATGGTGCCGGCCTATGTAGGGTATCTGCTGGCCAATCTTTTTTCTGGCCAGACGCGCAGCTGGCTGATGGAGCAGGGCCACTGTGTGGCGGCCATCGATAGCGTCAATCTGTTGGTTGGCAATCAAAAACAACGCCATGCCGAGGCCTACCCAGCTTGGGATAATGCGGCACTGACTCGCTTTGTGCAGGATTTTTATTCTTACGCCATCAACCAGCAGGGGCAACCTGCCTCGCCTTTAGGTAGTCACGCCAATGTGAATACAGCCGGTGCGGTCAGTGAAGGTGGCTATCTGGGTTTTACTGGTCTGCAATATGTCCATGCTTGTGAGCAGGGCGAGCAGCTGGTGGCCTTCTTATCAGATGGTGCTTTTGAAGAGCAGCGAGGCAGTGATTGGGCACCGCTCTGGTGGCGTGCTGAGGATAGTGGCTGGGTGACGCCGGTGATGATTGCGAATGGCCGTCGTATTGATCAGCGCTCGACGATGATGCTAGAGGGCGGG
>SKOQ01000074.1 GCA_007119985.1 Marinospirillum sp. | reverse complement strand
CGACCAGCCTACAAGCCCAGCAGCGTATTGAAGGTTTGCGTGTCTGGCCAGCGCCCGATCATACGCGATTGGTTTTTGATTTAAATGGCCCGATTCAGCATCGGGTCTTTATGTTGGAGAACCCGCGCCGGTTGGTCATTGATATGCAGCAGGTGCGTTTGAATAGCCCGCTTAGCCCAAGCCTTGATGGCACGCCAATTCAGCGGGTACGCTCTGCGGTGCGTGACCAGCATCATCTGCGTGTGGTCTTGGATTTGTCGCAAGACGTACAGCCGCGCAGCTTTTTATTGCGCCCGAATCAGCAGTATGGGCATCGCCTAGTGGTGGATCTGGTGATGCCGGATCAGGTGTCACCAACCCAGCGTGCCGCCAGTGTTGCGCGGCAGGCACAGCGGGGGCGTGATCCACGACGGATCGTGGTCGCGATCGATCCAGGACACGGCGGTGAAGATCCAGGCGCGATCGGGCCAGCTGGAACGCGTGAAAAACTGGTGGTCTTTGCGATCGCGCAGGAGGTCGCGCGTCTTTTGGATGCTGATCCTGCGTTTGAGACCGTCCTGACGCGAACCGGTGATTACTATGTTGGGTTGCGTCAACGGGTCGAAATAGCGCGTGAGGCGCGAGCTGATCTTTTTGTCTCGATCCATGCGGATGCCTATCGCTCACCTCAGCCACGCGGCTCGTCTGTTTATGTGCTTTCTCAGCGTGGGGCAACTTCTGAATCCGCGCGCTGGCTGGCAGATGCAGAAAATCGGGCGGATTTGATTGGTGGTGTTGAAGGTTTGCTCACGCTAGATGATAAGGATGAAGTGCTGGCGAACGTGTTGGTGGATCTATCGATGACTGCGACCCTGTCAGAAAGCCTCAACGCAGGCGGGCGTGTGCTTAACCAGATGGCACAGGTGAATCGTTTGCATAAACGCAATGTGGAGCAGGCTAATTTTCTGGTGTTGCGCTCGCCTGATCTGCCTTCGATGTTGATCGAAGCGGGGTTTATCTCGAATCCGCAAGAAGAGCAGCGGCTGCGTGATCGCCAATATCAACGCCAGATGGCACGCCAGATTGCACAGGGTATCCAAGAGTATTTTCGTGATCATCCGCCACCCAACACCCTTTTGGCAGCACAAGAATCTCCTGCGCGTGATTATGTGATTCGCCGAGGGGATACCCTGTCAGAAATTGCGCGGCGCAATGGTGTGGATATCGGAGAGTTACGCCGCTTAAACGGGTTAAGCAATGATGTGATTCAAGTTGGGCAGCGTTTAAGGATTCCCGCTTCATGAGCCAGAATCTTGATGTCTTAAACCAAGGTATTCATGTTTTATCGCCTCGCCTCGCGAACCAGATCGCCGCCGGTGAGGTGGTAGAGCGGCCAGCGTCAGTATTGAAAGAGCTGGTCGAAAACAGCCTGGATGCTGGCGCCACCCAAATCGATATTGAACTCGATCAAGCCGGCATCAAGCGCCTGCAAGTACGGGATAATGGGCGGGGGATCTTTGAAGCGGATTTACCACTGGCCTTAGCGCGTCACGCCACCAGCAAGATCACCACGCTGGATGATCTGGAGGGGGTTTCTAGCCTGGGTTTTCGTGGTGAGGCGCTGGCCTCGATCAGTTCTGTCTCACGCCTTGAGTTGACCTCGGCGACGAGCAAAGACGCGCAAGGCTGGCGTGTGGTGGCCGAAGGACGCGAGATGCAGGCGCGGGTTTCTCCAGCCCCCCATCCTCAGGGCACAAGCTTGGTGGTGCGTGATCTATTTTTCAATACGCCGGCAAGACGCAAGTTTCTGCGCACTGAAAGAACAGAGCTCAATCATCTAGAAGAAACCTTTCGCCGCTTGGCCTTATCGCGCCATGATGTGGGTTTTACACTCCAGCATCAGGATAAGTATTTATATCGCCTGCCTGCTCTGGCGGCATCGGAGGGGTTGGATGCGCCACCGCTCGCGGCCCGTTTGGGACAACTCTTGGGGCGTGAGTTTTTAAGCCAATCCTTGCAGCTGGATCAGCAGGCCAGCGGGATTCGCCTCTGGGGCTGGGTTGGCCTGCCGGTCTATGCACGCGCGCAAGCGGATCGTCAGTATTTCTTTGTGAATGGTCGGGCGGTACGCGATAAGCTGGTGGCACATGCGGTGCGTCAGGCGTATAAAGATGTGCTCTATTCTGGTCGTCATCCGGTGTTTGTGCTCTATCTCGAACTCGACCCGCGTGTGGTGGATGTGAACGTGCATCCCACCAAGCATGAAGTGCGTTTTCGTGATGGGCGCTGGGTGCATGATTTTATCTTTTCCAGCCTTCATAAGCGCTTGTCGGGTGCCTTGATCGGACAGGAGTCTCTGTCGGTTGAGCCATCGAGCCAGCAGGCGGCTGATAGCTTGTTGCACAGCAGTACCTCACCTGCTGCTGCACCGACGCCTTGGCCGACGCTGAGTGAACAGTCAGCGCTCAGCCTTCAGGTGCGAGAAAGCGCGCCGGTACAGCGCCCATCGCCTACAGCTGATGGCAGCACCTTGGCCTTTTATGCCGCTCTTGCGGAGCCTGCGACCGCTGCGGTACAAGAAACCGCGCCGCCCACGATTCAGCCGCCTGCGGCCAACACCCTGCCACCTCTGGGTTATGCGCTGGCGCAGTTACATGGCATTTATATTCTGGCGCAGAATCAGCAGGGTTTGGTGGTGGTGGATATGCATGCTGCGCATGAACGTATGACCTATGAGCGCCTCAAGCAAGGTTGGCTGGAACGCCCCCTCGTCGCCCAGCCTTTATTAGTGCCGCAAAGTCTTTCCGTGACAGAGGAACTGGTGCAGGTCGCGCAAGAGCAGCAGGCGATCTTGGCTGATCTGGGTGTGGAGCTGGCGGTGCTGGGTCCTGATACGCTCGCGGTGCGTTGCCTTCCTGCTTTGCTCCGGCAAGAACGAGGTTTTGAGCCTCTGGTGATTGCCCTGCTGGAGGAATTGGCGCGCTTTGGCACCAGTCATCAGCTGGAGGCCGCCATCAATGAAGTGCTGGCGACGCTCGCCTGCCATACCTCAGTCAGAGCAGGCCATCAGCTGAGCCTAGCCGAGATGAATGCGCTCCTACGTCAAATGGAAAGCACCGAACGCAGTGATCAATGTAACCACGGTCGCCCAACCTGGTATCAATTGAGCATGAAGGATTTAGATCAACTTTTTCTAAGAGGGCGCTAATGCCAGCTTTTCCCCCCGCTATTTTTCTGATGGGCCCCACGGCTTCCGGAAAAACAGACCTGGCCGTGCGCCTTGTACAAACCTTGCCTTGTGACATCATTAGTGTGGATTCGGCGCTGGTGTATCGTCAGATGGATATCGGCACAGCCAAGCCAGATGCGGCCACGCTGGCGATTGCACCTCATCGCTTGTTGGATATTCGTGATCCGGCAAAAAGCTACTCTGCGGGCGATTTTCGCCGCGATGCCTTAGCGGAGATGGAGGCCATTACCGCCGCTGGGCGTGTGCCTTTGCTGGTAGGTGGGACGGCCTTGTATTTTCAACGACTGCTGGCAGGTGAGGCGGATCTACCGGCTGCCGATCCTGAAATACGGGCTGCATTAGAAGCGGAGCTAGCAGAACAAGGCTGCGTGGCCTTGCATGCGCGTCTACAGCAACTCGACCCTGAATCGGCGGCAAAAATCTCTTGCCATGATCCACAGCGTACCGTGCGCGCCTTGGAGTTGTGGCAGTTGACAGGCAAGACCCGTAGCCAGTTATGGCAAGAACAGCAAGCGGAGCCCTTTCCTTGGCAGGTGCTGCAGTTAGGTCTCGCGCCTGCTGATCGTGCTTTTCTTCATCAGCGGATTGGCCAAAGATGGGATCTGATGATGGAACAGGGATTGATTGAAGAGGTCGAAGCCTTGCGTCGTCGAGCGGATTTGCATTTAGATCTACCCTCGATGCGTGCGGTCGGGTATCGTCAAGTCTGGCAGTACCTCGATGGTGACTTCGGCTTGGCTGAGCTGCATGAGAAAGCTAAGGCGGCAACACGACAACTGGCCAAGCGTCAGCTGACATGGATGCGCTCTTGGTCTGGCTTGATCTGGCAAGAGAGTCAGCATCCTCAACTGCTTGATCAGGTACAAAAACAGGCCGCTGACTTTATCAGCAAAGCAAGACAGACAGCGCTATAATGATCGAGTCTCGGTTTGGCAAGGCTAAAAAAATCAAAAAAAACTTTACATTATTGAAGGGAGAAAAGAATGTCTAAAGGGCAAACACTACAAGATCCTTATTTGAATTTATTGCGTAAAGAGCGTGTTCCTGTATCGATTTTTCTGGTGAACGGCATCAAGCTGCAAGGTCAAATTGAATCCTTTGACCAGTTTGTGATCTTGCTGCGCAATACCGTTAGTCAGATGGTCTATAAGCACGCGATCTCAACAGTGGTTCCATCACGGAATGTTCGTCTGCCGGCTCAAGATGAAGATGAGAGCTAGGCTGGCGTAGCACGAGGAGTTGTTATTTGTTTTTTGAACGTGAAAAGGGCGGCGAACGTGCCGTCCTTGTCCATATCGAGCTTCCAGACGATAAAGACAAAGAAGATACCCAAGAATTTTTTGAGCTGGCACGATCTGCTGGCGCAGAAACCATGGCCTTAATTGAAGGCAAGCGCGCAATGCCTTCGCCGCGTTATTTTGTCGGCGAAGGTAAGCTAGATGAAATCCGCCAAGCGATTAAAGAGCATGATGCGGATCTGGTGCTGTTTAACCACAGCCTCAAACCCTCCCAAGAGCGCAACCTCGAAGCTGAGCTTCAGTGTCGTGTCCTCGATCGAACTGGCTTGATTCTCGATATCTTTGCCCAGCGTGCACGCACCTATGAAGGCAAGTTGCAGGTCGAGCTGGCACAGCTTGAGTTTATGAGCACCCGCTTGATCCGCGGCTGGACACACCTTGAGCGTCAAAAAGGGGGGATAGGTTTACGTGGCCCTGGGGAAACCCAGCTTGAAACAGACCGCCGCTTGTTGCGGTTACGCATCAGTGCCATCCATCGGCGACTTAAAAAAGTGCGCGTTCAGCGAGAAAACAGCCGTCGTGCGCGTGTGCAAGCTGAGATTCCGGCCGTGTCTTTGGTGGGCTACACCAACGCAGGAAAATCGACGCTTTTTAATGCGCTTACTTCTTCTAAGGTGTATGCGGCAGATCAGCTTTTTGCGACCCTAGATCCCACCTTGCGTCGCCTTGATCTGCCAGATGTTGGGCCGATCATTTTGGCGGATACCGTGGGCTTTATTCGTCATCTGCCACATAAGCTGGTCGAGGCCTTTCAAGCCACCTTGCAAGAAGCCGCCGCCGCCACGCTTCTTTTGCATGTGGTCGATGCAGCCAGTCAGGAGCGTGAAGATAACCAGCATCAGGTGGAAGAAGTACTGCGTGAGATCGAAGCCCACGAAGTCCCTGCCTTGTTGGTTTTCAATAAGTTGGACTTATTAGATCAGGCGCCACGTATTGATCGCGATGCGAACGGTCTGCCTGTCGCCGTCTGGTTGTCTGCCGTCACTGGCGCTGGGCTTGATCTACTGTTAGAGGCCATCCGCGAGCGTTTGGTGCCCCCTTTGTTTAGTGCTGAACTGCGCATCAAGCCTGAGCAAGGGCGGCTACGCGCGGCACTCTTTGCTCTTGGTGCAGTCCAAAACGAGGTGCATGATGAGCAGGGGGAGAGCTTGCTGACAGTGCGTTGCTCGCTCAAAGACTGGCGTCAGCTGGTGACGGCGCAGCAACTGGATGAGACAGCCTTATTGGCCGATAGCCAGACTACCGTGACAAAACCATGACCTGATTCACTTTTTCAGGTAGCATGGCGTCAATTTTGGATGCAGTAGTTTGGATGAAAATAACTTTCCATTTCTCTTAGCGGGAGCGAATCTATGGCGTGGAATGAGCCAGGTGGTAATGGCAATCAACACGATCCTTGGGGAAGCGGTGGGCGTAAGCCAGATCGCAACTCTGGACAGCAAAAAGGCCCTAACCAAGGCCCACCTGATTTGGACGAAGCTTTAAAAAAGTTCCAAGATAAACTGGGCGGTGTGTTTGGCGGTTCAGGCGGTGGCTCTGGTCAGCAAAAACCCTCGCGCTTTGGTGGCTTTGGCTTAACCCTGCTCGCGGGCGTTCTGGTCCTTGCAATTTGGGTTGCCAGTGGCTTTTATCTGGTGGATGAAGCCGAACGCGGCGTTGTCATGCGTTTGGGTAAGTATCATGATACGGTGAATCCTGGTTTGCGCTGGAATCCGCCTTTGATTGATTCGGTCACTAAGGTCAACGTCACGCGGATTCGCTCACAAAGCCAACGTGCGACTATGCTGACGCGTGATGAAAATCTGGTCCAGGTCGCCGTTTCGATCCAATATCTGGTTGAAAACCCCAAGGACTTCATTATCAATGTCCGCGATCCTGAGCGCAGCCTTGAGTTCGCCCTGGATTCATCCTTGCGTCATGAGGTGGGGACCACCAACTTGACGGCGATTTTGACTGAAGGTCGTGAAGTCTTGGCAACAGGTTTGTTTGATCGCATGCAGCGTTATTTGAATAACGAAAATCTCGGTCTGGGTATTCGTCTGCAAACAGTCAACATTGAAGGTACCTCAGCGCCAGATGAAGTCCAATCGGCTTTTGATGACGTCATTCGTGCCCGTGAAGATCGTGAGCGTAGCATTAACCAAGCCAACGCCTATGCGCAAAGTATTCTCCCCGAAGCCCAAGGTCGTGCTGAGCGGATTCGTCAAGAAGCCGAAGCCTATCTTGAGTCCGTTGTGGCACGCGCTGAAGGTGAAAGCAGCCGCTTTGTTGCACTGCTCAACGAATACAGCCAAGCCCCTGAAATTACGCGTGAGCGTCTCTATATCGAAGCCATTCAAGCCGTACTGTCTAACTCCAGTAAAGTGCTGCTCGATACGGATGAAGGCAGCAATAACATGCTGTACTTGCCTTTAGATCGTCTTGGACAGAGTTCTGCCGCACCGCGTTCAGCTTCTGCGCCCCGCACTCAACTGCAGGATCAAGATCTCGAACTGCTGACGGACCGTGTGTTAGAAAGAGCACGTGAACGCCAGTCGACCGGCAATACGACTCGTAGGGAGGGCCGCTAAATGCACGCTCGTTCAATGGTTGCCTTAACTGTTTTGGCTGGCTTGGCTTTACTGGCCAGCAGCAGCTTGTATGTGGTGAAAGAAACGCAAACAGGCATACGTTTACAATTTGGTAAGATCGTTGAAACAGATATCGGTGCTGGCCTGCACGTGAAGATCCCTGTTTACAACACCGTGCGTTTGTTTGATACCCGCGTACAGACACTCGATACACGACCCTCGCGTTACCTGACAGGAGATCGCAAAGGCGTGATCGTTGACTCCTTCGTCAAGTGGCGTATTGTGGATGTGACACGCTTTTATCAGGCCACATCAGGTGATCAACAGATCGCGGCGAATCTCATCGCTCCACGTGTTGATCAGGCACTGCGTAATGAGTTTGGTCGTCGTTCGCTACAAGAGATTGTCAGTGAACAGCGTGATGAGCTGATGGCTGAGCCGATGATCAACCTCAACCGTGCTTTGACAGATGAAATGGGTATTTCTGTTATCGACATGCGCGTCAAGCGGATTGAGCTGCCCACAGAAGTCACGGCTTCGGTTTATGAGCGGATGCGTTCTGAGCGTCAGCGTGAAGCGCGCGAATATCGTGCTCAAGGTCAGGAAGAGGGTGAGCGTATTCGTGCCCGTGCTGACCGCGCGCGTGAAATTCTGCTTGCTGAAGCCCAGCGTGATTCTGAAATCATGCGCGGTGAAGGTGATGCGATTGCAACCCGCACCTATGCCGAGGCGTTTGGCCAAGATCCTGAGTTCTTTAGCTTCTTGCGTAGCACTCAGGCTTACCAAGCCGCCTTTAACAGCCCTGATGATTTGATTGTTGTGAGTCCAAGAAGCGAGTTTTTCCGTTTTCTGGATAACTCATCAGGCCGTCAGTAGTCGGGCTGAAAAGAGGACACAGCCTCTGACCGGGAGTTGATCTCCCGGTTTTTTATGTTTACTCAGACCAGGAGAAGAGGATGAGCCTAGCTGATTCTTGGCTTTTGCCTGATGGGATGGGAGAAGTCCTGCCACCTCAGGCCCGTCAAATCGAAAATCTACGGCGTCAGCTATTAGATGTCTTCCATAGCTGGGGCTATGATCTGGTTTTGCCTCCTAAAGTGGAGTTTTTGGAGTCCCTGCTCACTGGTGCAGGGCATGATCTTGATCTGCAAACCTTTAAAGTGATGGATCAGCTGACTGGCCGGATGATGGGCGTCAGTGCTGATGTGACGCCGCAAGTTGCGCGGATGGATGCGCATTCGATGCGTCAGCAAGGTGTCACGCGCTTTTGCTATTCAAGCGAAGTGTTGCGCACCCATGCAGATAACCTGCTGGGTTCACGCTCTCCGATTCAAATCGGTGCTGAAATGTTTGGCCATGCGGGTCTGCATAGTGATCTTGAGATCCTTTCTTTGATGACCGACAGTCTGCTTTTGGCAGGAGCTGAAAACCTCTGCTTGGATTTAGGGCATGTGGGCATTTATCGCGCACTGCTGAGTGAGGTTGAGTTGCCTCAAGCGACTCAGGCCGAGCTTTTTGATCTCCTCCAGCATAAGCGCTTGGATGAGCTACCGGCTTTGCTCGCGCCTTGGCAGGATCAGCCTGCGGTGGCTTGGCTACAGGCCCTTTCTCAGCTCAATGGTGGCCCTGAAGTGCTATCGCGTGCACGCCAAGTCCTGGCGGATGCACCTGCGTCTGTGATCACCGCGATTGAGGAGCTAGAAACCTTGGTGCAGGCTTTGAGTGCTGCCTATCCGCAGGTTCAGCTTTATCTAGATCTATCCGAATTGCGCGGCTTTCATTATCATACAGGGTTGGTTTTTGCTGCCTATGTGCCGCAACTGGGTCAAGCGCTGGCTAAGGGCGGGCGCTATGATGATATCGGGCGCGCCTTTGGTCGTGCACGCCCAGCAACCGGCTTCTCCACTGATTTGAAGATTCTGGCCAGCTTGCAGGCCGAATGTCATCTCGCGACGCCGATTTATGCACCAGCGACTATCCTCGCTGATACTGCCGGACGCGCACAGGTCAGCCAGTTACGTCGTCAAGGTGAACGCGTGATTTTGACCATGCCAGATGAAACCGAGCGCGCGGAACGTCGACTGGTTTGGCAAGAAGGTGAATGGATGCTTCAATCTTTTGAGTCTGAAGTTCAGGCTTGAGTTTTCAATTAATCGTCAGCTGCAGAGATAAGATCATGGGCAATAATGTGGTGGTATTGGGCACCCAATGGGGTGATGAAGGCAAGGGCAAGGTCGTGGATCTGTTGACCGAGAATGCGCAGGCGGTTGTGCGCTTTCAAGGTGGACATAATGCAGGCCACACTTTGGTGGTGAAGGGCGAGAAAACGGCGCTTCACTTAATTCCATCTGGTATTTTGCGCGATCGCGTGACCTGCGTGATTGGCAATGGTGTGGTGCTGGCTCCAGATGCTTTGATCAAAGAAATTTTGATGCTAGAAGAGCGTGGCGTGCCCGTCCGTGAACGCCTCAAGCTCTCTGCTGCCTGCCCCTTGATTCTCGAATACCATGTGCGCCTTGATATTGCGCGTGAAAAAGCACGCGGCGAGGCCAAGATCGGTACCACAGGTCGTGGCATTGGTCCAGCTTATGAAGATAAGGTCGCTCGCCGTGGTTTACGCGTTGGTGATCTCATGCACCGTGAGCGTTTTGCTGCCAAGCTAGGTGAAGTGCTGGACTATCACAATTTTGTGCTGAAAAACTACTTCAAAGAAGAAGCGGTTGATTTTCAGCAGGTGCTGGATCAGTGCATGGAGTATGCCGAAATTCTGCGCCCAATGGTGACAGATACCACCGCTTATCTGCATAAACTGCGCCGTGAAGATGCCAATATCATGTTTGAAGGTGCGCAGGGTTCACTGCTGGATATCGACCATGGCACCTATCCCTTTGTGACCAGCTCCAACACCACCGCGGGCGGCACGGCCACTGGCTCAGGCTTTGGTCCTATGTATCTGGATTACGTCCTAGGTATTACTAAGGCCTATACCACGCGTGTCGGCTCTGGCCCCATGCCCACTGAGCTTTTTGATGCCGATGGTGAGCATTTGGCCGCTAAGGGTCATGAGTTTGGAACGACCACAGGCCGTGCGCGTCGTTGTGGCTGGTTTGATGCAGTGGCGCTGCGCTATGCCGTGCAGATCAACTCCGTCACTGGCATCTGCCTGACCAAGCTCGATGTGCTGGATGGCTTGGATACACTGAAAGTCTGCGTCGCTTATAAAGGCAAAGATGGTCAGCTGTTGGATACGCCAGTGGATGCAGAAGGCTTTGCTGCTGTTGAGCCTGTTTACGAGGAACTACCTGGTTGGCAGGGTTCAACCGTCGGTGCCAAGCAGTTGGCTGATCTGCCTGCTGAAGCCCAAAGCTATATCCAGTTCCTTCAAGCGCAGATTGGAGTGCCGATTGATATTATTTCGACTGGCCCAGATCGTGAAGAAACCATTATCTTGCGCCATCCTTTTGAGCACTAAGACCTGATATTCAAGGCTCCTTGTGGGTCTTGAATCAGAAAAACACCTCAGGTTCGCCCTAGGTGTTTTTTTTTGAGTAGGTTACAGCATCCATGTTGATCGGGAGCGCCTTTCATGGACAAGGTACAAGACCGCTATTTCAATCAAGGTATGGCGGCACGCTTTGCGCGCAATATCTACGCTAGTCAAAAAGGCCGTGTGCGATTAAAAATGCTGCGCCGCTTAATGCGTGCCGAGCTCCCCTTGGATCGACCTCTGAGAGTCTTGGATGTCGGTGGTGGCTTGGGGCAGATTGCCTGCTGGCTGGCCGCTCAGGGCCATCAGGTCACCTTGGCTGAGCCGGCTCAGGAAATGCTGGATTATGCACAGCGACGCTTAACGCGCTACCCGATCCGGGTGTTGCCGCTGGCACTGCAAGATCTCCAAGGTGTTCTCGAAGAAGAGTCCCCCTTTGATCTGGTCGTGTGTCATGCGGTTTTAGAGTGGCTACAGGATCCTGATCAAGCTGTTGAGCAACTCAAAAGCTGGGTGGCCCCAGGTGGCCACTTGTCGTTGATGTACTTTAACGCCGAGGCTTTACTCTTGGCGAATATCCTGCGCGGCAACTGGCAGCGGGCTTTAGAGAAGGATTTGCGTGGGCAAGGCAAGGGCAAGCGTTTGACACCCATTTCACCTTTGCCGCCGACGGCTTATCAAGCCTGGTTGGCCGATTGGCAGTCTGCTCCCCCAGCGGGCATCCGTGTTTTTAGTGATTATCTACGCTTAAAACTTCCGCCTGAAGCCACTTCAGAGCGTCTATTAGCGCTAGAAGCTCGCTATTGCCAACAGGAGCCTTGGTGGCGTCTTGGGCGTTATATTTTGATTCAAGCGCAAAAACCAGCAGAAAACTGAGCGTGCAGGGCTAGCCGTGCGCTGCCAACCACCTTTTGACCGGACCAAAGCTACGCCGGTGCGCATCTAAGAGACCATGCTGTTCGATTGCGGCCAGGTGCACGGCCGTTGGATAGCCTTTATGGCGATCGAGGCCATAATCTGGATGCTGTTGATGTAGGGCCAGCATCTGCTGATCTCGATAGACCTTGGCCAGAATAGAGGCCGCTGAGATCGCCGCATGGCGGGCATCACCTTGTACGACGGCGAGGCCAGCTTGTGTCATGTGGGGTGGAAGGCGATTGCCATCGACGAGCACAAACTCAGCGGCTGGATCGAGCTGATCTATCGCTCTTTGCATCGCCAGCAGGCTCGCATGGAGAATATTGAGTTGATCTATCTCTGCGACACTGGCTTCACCTAGTGCCCAAGCCAGACTCTGTTCGCGAATCTGCTCAGCCAGCCTTTCGCGTTTCTTCTCGCTGAGTTTTTTGGAGTCCATCAGGCCATCTATTGGTTGATCAGGATCGAGGATCACTGCCGCCGCGACGACTGAACCGATCAATGGGCCACGACCCACCTCATCGACACCGGCTAACCAGCGGCCTGAATAGGGAAGATCTTGCGCAGTTAAGGCAGGGAGGAGGATTTTCTGACTCGCCATGGATTATTCCGTGTTAGAGGCCGAGGGTAACAGTGGCTTGATGGCTTGAACGGCGGTTTCACTGGCTTGGCGCTGGAGTTGTTGGTGCAGGGTATAAAAAGCCTGCGTTTGTGCTAGGGCCGCTTGAGGGTCTAAGACGAGTGCTTCGATATCTTCGACCAGCTGCTCGACCTGGGCTTGATCTTGCAAGCGTTCGGGTACCAATGTTTTTTGTGCGAGCAGATTGGGCAGACTCACCCAAGGCGTTTTCAGTAGCTTTTTACCTAACCACCAAGTCAAGGGGGCGACCTTATAGCTGACCACCATCGGTGTTTTGCAAAACATGGCTTCAAGTGCAACGGTACCCGAAGCCAATAAGCAGGCATTGGCTGCTTGCAGGGCGAGATCAGCCTGCCCTTGCAAGAGCGTTAATCCCTCAACAGGCCACTGGGCCAAATGTGCCTCGAGTTCTTGGTAGCGCTGGGGCGAGGCAGCTGGCAACAGAAATTGCCAAGTGGGATGGCGTTCGCGTAAGCGCTGAGCCACCTGCAAAAATAGGGGCGCAAGACGGGCCACCTCACCTGCACGTGAGCCAGGCAAGAGACTCACCAGAGGGGCCTCTGCTCCAAGCTGTAGGGCCTGCCGAGCGCTGGATTTATCTGGCTGGAGCGGAAAGCGATCTGCAGTCGGATGACCAACAAAGCACACTGGCATCTGATGCTGCTGATAAAATGCCGCCTCAAAGGGCAGCAGTGTCAGCATTAAATCACAGCTTTGTTTGATGCCCTTAATACGCCCTTGGCGCCAAGCCCAGACAGAGGGACTGACATAATGAACGGTTTTGATGCCCTGACGACGCAGTTTTTTTTCAAGACCAAGATTAAAATCCGGTGCGTCAATACCAATCATCAGATCTGCGCGCCAATCTAAGGCGGCTTGGTAAAGGTGCTTTCTGACTTTAAGCAAGGTAGGGAGATGCTTGAGGACTTCAATCAAGCCCATCACGGACAGGGTTTCCAGCGGGTAAAGACTCTTTAAGCCTGCGGCTTGCATGCGTTCACCACCGAGGCCGAGAAACTCAGCCTCAGGGTAATGTTGCTTCAGAGTGCGCAGCAGATCGCCACCTAGAATATCGCCAGACAGCTCACCGGCAACGACAAAAATCTTCACCGCGTGATGCCACGCTGAGAGTTTTTGATCGAATCGATAAATAGCTGCACTTCTGGCAAGCGGGGTGCGGCCTCAAGCTGATCCAAGGCTTCCTGTAATGGCAGGCCCTGACGGAAGATCACCTTGTAGGCAGAGCGCAGGGCTTGCATGGCCTCTTTCGAGACACCACGACGCTTCATGCCTTCATAGTTGAGCCCGTGGGTTTCGGCTGGGTGGCCACTGACCAGTGCATAGGCTGGAATATCCTTGAGGATAATCGACCCGCCACCGCACATGGCATAAGCCCCAACACGGCTAAACTGGTGTACCGCAGACAAGCCGCCGAGGATCGCACCATCACCGACGCTGACATGCCCAGCCAGCGTGGCTTGATTGGCGAGAATACAATCATGGCCGACGATACAGTCATGGGCGACATGCGCATAGGCCATAAACAGATTGCGGCTGCCAATCTGGGTGAGTCCTTGGTCTTGAACCGTGCCTCGGTGAACAGTGACGCCTTCACGGAAGATGTTGTCATCGCCGACTTCGAGACGCGTTGGCTCGCCCTTGTATTTCTTGTCTTGGCAGTCTTCACCAATGCTCGCAAACTGAAAAATGCGATTGCGCTCACCAATCACGCTGGGACCCTGAATTACGACATGAGGTCCAATTCGGGTGCCAGCACCAATGACGACATCAGCACCGATAATCGAGTAAGGCCCAACTTCAACGCCTTCCGCCAACTGAGCGCTGGGATCAATCAGCGCAGTAGGATGGATCAAGCTCACACCTTTTTCTCCGCACAGGTGATTTCGGTTTCACAGACGAGTTCGCCATCGACATGGGAGCGGCAGGCAAAAACCCAGATGCCGCGTTTTTCACGCAAGACTTTAGCTTCTAGAGTCAGGCGATCTCCTGGTACTACAGGGCGCTTGAAGCGTGTTTTTTCACTGCCAACAAAGTAATAAAGATGGCCGTCTTTAGGCAGCTTGTTCACTGTTTTGAAGCCAAGAATGCCCGCCGCTTGCGCCATGGCTTCGATAATCAGCACACCAGGGAAGATGGGGTGATCAGGAAAATGGCCAAGGAAGTAGGGCTCATTCACCGTAATGTTCTTGTAAGCCACAATCGATTGACCTAGCTCCATCTCGGTCACACGATCTACCAGTAAAAAAGGGTAGCGGTGGGGAAGATAATTCTTGATTTCGTTGATATCCATAACCATGGATCTTCTGCCTCTGTGTATGGGCCCAGTGGGCTGGGCTATTTTTTAGTTGCGTTTTATTGCACCGCTTCAGTCCAGATCGAAGCGGTGATATGGCCTGCTGAATCTGATCACCCTGCAAAGTGATCTGTTATTCAGATGCAGAAGGCCCAGACTGACACTTCTTTTCTAACTCACGTACCTTGTGGTGCAAATCATCAAGCTGACGAAAGCGCACGGCACTTTTGCGCCAATGCTGACTAGGGAGCAGCCCCGTGCCTGATGAGTAGGTGCCAGGCTCAGTAATGGAGCCAGTGACCATACCCATACCGGTAATCTGCACGTGATCACAGATGCTGATATGACCTGCATAGCCAGAGCTGCCACCGAGCAGGCAGTGGGCGCCTATCTTGGTGGAACCCGAGATGCCGACAAAGGCTGCCATGGCGGTGCCTTTGCCGACCTGCACATTATGAGCAATCATGACGTGATTATCGATCTTCACCTGATCGCCAATCACTGTATCGCCGAGCGCACCGCGATCAATCGTTGAATTGGCACCGACCTCAACTTCATCACCCAAAATGGCCCGCCCCAACTGAGCGATTTTCTCCCAGCCACCCTGTCCATCTGGTGCAAAACCAAAGCCATCGGCACCGATGACAGCACCTGAGTGAAGGATACAATTTTTCCCCAGCTGAGAACGACGATAAAGTGTCACTCTAGGGTAGATTTTTGTGCCTGCACCGATGACACAATCACGATCAATAAAGCTTTGCGCGCCAATCATGCACCCAGCCTCGATCACACAGCCTGCTTCAATAATAGCGTGAGGGCCAACGCTCACACTGGGATGCAGCTGGGCATCAGGATGAATCACCGCACTGGGATGGCGCTCTGCCTGAGCCGGTGCAGGGTCATCAAAAAGATGGGTCAAGCGTGCAAAAGCCAAATAGGGATTCGGCACAATCAACGCATTGCCTTGAACTTGATCGGCTTGTTTTGGGTGCACCAGTACGGCACCAGCTTGGGTCGTCTTGAGCAGAGGTGCATATTTGGGGTTGCTCAAAAAACTCAGTTGGTCGGCTTGTGCTTCTGCTAAGCCAGCTAAGCCTGTGATCTGTTGATCAGCTTGGCCGCGTAGCTCAGCATCCAGTTGTTGTGCAATCTGCGCCAGAGTGATGGACATACTTTTCTCTCTTATTGCGCTGCGTTGAGCTTTTCAGCTACAGCAGGAGTCAGGTCATACTGAGGACGAACAAAGGCTACAGCTTGACGATCCAGCAGCACATCAATCTGGTGTTCTTCAATCAGCTCATTGACAGCCTGCTCTAAAGCAGGACGGTGCCGTTCAACGATCTCTTGCTGTAGCTCTTGCTGTTGACGCTGCAGACGCGTCATTAGGAACTGGAACTCTTGTGCTTTTTGCTCGATTTCTTGGTTCAGGCGGCGGCGCTCATCGCTGCTCATAATATCGCCATCGCGCTGCATCCGCTCTTGCAGTGCATTGGCTTCTTCGCGCAGTTGACGCGCGCGGTTTTGATCTTGACCCAAACGCTCTTCTGCCGCTTGCAAGTCTGCACGAGCTTGCTCACTGCTCATCAGGGCCTGCTGCCAATCGAGTACGGCAATGCGCTGAGCGCGGGCGGGCTGGTCGGCTAAGGCGGTCAAAGAAAAAACGAGACTAGTGGCCACAATCAGTAATAGTGAAAAGCGTTTCATAATTAACTCCTTCAATCAAAGAAAGGTTGGCACTTTTGGAGCTGAGATCAATGCGCCTTCCTCAGCCCCTGAATGCGTCACCGATTAAAATGTTTGCCCTAAAGAAAATTGGAAGACCTCAGTGCGATCATTGGCATCATCATTCAGCGGGCGTGCCAAGCTAAAAGAGAGAGGTCCAATCGCGGTAATCCAAGTTAAACTCACGCCCGCAGAATAGCGGATTTCATCCCATAAAATACCGTCTTCACAGCCTTGTTCAAGGCTGGCTTGATAGCACTCATCCGTAAAGACACCACCGGCATCAATGAAGAAACTGGTTTGCAGTGAACGTTGATCTTCAATGAACGGCAAGGGGAAGATCAGTTCGGCCGAGCCTTCAAGAAGAATGTTACCCCCAAAGGCCGCATTGGTGGTGTTGTCTGGACGATAGCCCAAACTATTGGAGCGGTAGCCACGCACAGAGCCAAGGCCGCCTGCATAATAGTGTTCATAGAAGGGGAGGCGCGAGTAATCGCTACCAATACCACCACCATAGCCTAGATCGGTCCGCAGTTTCAGCGACCAACCAGAGCCGATCGGGAAGAAGCGCTGCCCACGGTAATCGAGCTTATAGAACTGGTAATCAGAACCGGGTGTTGCCACTTCGAGGCTCACACGTTGAAAGCTACCTGCGGTAGGCAAAACACCGCGATTGAGGCGGTTTTGAGTCCAGCGACCGGTGAGCTTGTAGTTGAAAAAATTCAGCCCGTATTCATCGGTGAACTCTTGAATTTCAGGTGTGGTCGGCCGGCCAAGATAGATATCCGTTTGATCAAAGCCCAAGGACAGACTGACGCGGCTATCGCGCGAAATAGGATAGCCATAGGTCACATTGGCGCCATAGGCATCGGTCGCAAAGCGGGTCACATCCATCTCACCAAAGTCGGTTTCGCGATAGAAGAGGTTAAAACCGCGCGAGACGCCATCAATCGTGTAGTAGGGGTTGAGGTAAGAGAAGTTGTAGCTGGTTCTAAAATCACTCTTATTGGCCGACATGCTGACCGTATTACCCGTTCCTAAGAAGTTACGCTGAGAGATAGAGGCACCATAAACAATACCGCTGTTTTGCGAATAACCAATGCTGGCTTGGATCGAGCCGGAAGGCTGTTCTTCAACGCTATAGGTGATATCAAGGAGGTCTTCGCTGCCGGGAACAGGACGCAGATCGACACTGACCTGACTAAAGAAGCCAAGACGCTCTAAGCGTGCGCGTGAGGCATCAATCAGATCACTGTTGGCCGAGGCACCTTCCATTTGTAGCATTTCACGGCGCAGCACTTCGTCTTGAGTTGAGGTGTTGCCTCTAAACTGAATGCGGCGAACATACATTCTGCGGCCTGGCTGAACTTGATAAACCAGCTTTACTTCAAGCTGTTCATCATCAATGACAGGTTGTGCATTGATATCGGCAAAAGTATAGCCCTCCCCGCTGAGACGGCTGCGCAAGGCGTCTGTCGAGCCAGTCATGGCGCTGCGAGAGAAGGGCTGTCCCACCTGCGTTCGAATCAACGGGCGCAGCTGATCTTCTTCGAGAATCAAGTTCCCTGCTAGTTCGACTTCGCTAATGGTGTAAGGCTCACCTTCATGGACGTTGATGGTGATGTAGATATGTTGCTTATCTGGGCTGATGCTGACTTGGGTGGATTCAATGTTAAAGCGCAGATAGCCGCGATCTAGATACCAGGAGCGCAGGCGCTCAAGATCGCCGTTGAGTTTTTCGCGCGAATACTGATCGGCAGAAGACATGAGTGTCCAGCCGCGATCTTCTTTCAGCTCCATTCGACCCAGCAAAGTGGCATCATCAAAGGCTTGATTCCCAACGATATTGATCCGCTGAATGGTGGCCACGCTGCCTTCATTGATCTCTAGATGAACGCGGACCTGATTCCGAGGAAGCTCTTCTACACGACTAGTGATGCTCGCAGTATAGCGGCCTTGCGCATGGTACATCCGTTGCAATTCCAGATTGATCTGCTCAAGCGTTGAGCGCTGGAAAATCTGTCCAGTCTCCAAGCCAGCTTGGGAGAGACCCTGACGCAGATCGTCGCTGGATACCTTCTGGTTGCCAGTGATTTCTAAGCTTTGCAGCGTCGGGCGCTCGGTGACGCGCAGAATCAGCAGGCCGTCCTGCTCATAAAATGCCAGATCATCGAATAAGCCAGTGGCGTAGAGCTGTTTAGAGAGGCGGGTGATATCGGCGCGTGAGATTTGATCAACACTCATCAAATCAAGCTCGGCAAAGACGCTACCCGGTGAGACGCGCTGTAGGCCTTCAAGCCTTAAGTCATTGATATGGAAGCTTTCTTCTGCCGCTGCGCTTGAAAGACCAAGTAAACAACAGAGTAGTAATGCAGCGATTTTTTTTGTTGAGATCACAATACAGGGTTCCACTCTTCAAATGTTGATGAGCCCATACTGGGCCAGCCACGTGCAGCAAGAAAGTCGACAACAATAAATGATATCGACCCTGCCCTACAAGTAGGGAAGGGTTCTCTTCTCTTGGACAGGCTAGCCAAGGCGCAGTAAATCGAAATAAAAGGCCATCAGCATTAAGCTACCGAGGATGGCAAGACCAAAGCGTGTCGCTACGGCCTGAGCCTGCTCTGAAACAGGTTTGCCGCGCACGGCTTCTATCGCATAAAAAAGTAAATGACCACCATCTAAGACGGGGATCGGTAGTAGATTCAGAATCGCTAGGCTAATGCTGACATAAGCAAGAAAGGTGATAAAGCTTTCCCAGCCTGATTTGACGGAATCATTGGCGACGCGAGCAATGGTGATCGGGCCGGAGAGATTGGTCGGGCTAATCAGGCCGGAGATCATCTTGCCGATGGAGACCAGTGTGAGCTGACTCATCTCGCCTGTTTTCTGCACTGCGCGCCAACTGGCTTCTAGAGGACCGAAGCGCTGCTCGCGCAGGAGTTCTTCTGGCCAGCTCGGCATCTGTACTCCTGCACCGATAAAGCCGATCTGCTGCCCTGATTCTAACTGGCGTGCTGCAGGAATGATCACCCGTTCCTGCTCCTGTCCATCACGTTCGAGTCTCAGTGTCAGTGCGGTCTCAGGGTGGCCTTGTAGCCAGTCGACTAGCTCACTCCAGCTGGCAATCGGCTGATGGTTGACCTGGAGAATCCGGTCGCCAGGGCGTAATCCGGCTTGGGCGGCGGCTCCCCCAGCTTGAATCGTGTCGAGAATGGGTTGGACTTCGGGCCGCCATGGACGAATGCCGAGGCTGGTAAAAGGATCAGGATCGGTTTGACCCGCAAGAAAGCGATCCAACGTCAAAGTCAGCTGGCGTTGTTGACCCCACTCGTCTTGCACCTGAATGGAGAGATCTCGGCTTTCTCCCATACGGCTGAGCAAAGCCAGACCGACCGCCTGCCAACCTGGTGTCGCGCGGCCGTCAATACTGATGAGTTCATCACCTGCCTGCAAGCCGGCGATGGCTGCGGGGGATTCGGCTTCCACCTGGCCGACTATCGGAGCGACAACCTGAGTGCCAATGACAAAGACCAGCCAGTAGGCAACAATCGCGAGCAGAAAATTCGCCAGCGGACCGGCAGCGACAATCGCAAAGCGCTGTCCAACCGTTTTGCGGTTAAAAGACTGCTCGACCAGCTCAGGTGGAACATCGCCTTCACGTTCATCGAGCATTTTGACATAGCCGCCCAGCGGAATCGCCGCGAGGACAAACTCAGTGCCTTCTTTATTGTGCCAGCGCAAGAGGGGTCGGCCAAAACCGACCGAGAAGCGCAGGACCTTCACACCACAGCGGCGGGCGACCCAGTAATGGCCGTATTCATGAAAGGTAATCAATACCCCAAGGGTGACAGCTAACGCGGCAAGTGTTTGTATGAATTCCATAGGCTTCGCTATTCAGTCACGAGGTGGATGATAGATGCGGAATGAGCCGTTCAGCGCGCTGGCGGGCTTGACGATCTTCTGACAATAAAACCGCTAAATCGTTTGCTGCTTGGAGAGATGAGGCTTCAAGAGTTCGTTCAACTAGTTCAGGAATGGCCAGAAAAGGGATCTGGCGCGCGAGAAAAGCGTCCACAGCCACTTCGTTCGCGGCATTCAAAATCGCAGGTGCCGTGCCGCCAGCGCTCATGGCCTGACGCGCCAGTTGTAGGCAGGGAAAAGCCTGATGATCGGGTGCTTGAAACGCCAGCTGGCTGAGGTGCATGAAATCCAAAGGTGCCACGCCTGATGCAATGCGCTCTGGCCAAGCCAAGGCATGGGCAATGGGCGTGCGCATATCTGGCTGCCCCATCTGCGCCAGCACACTGCCATCGGCATAGCGCACCATTGAATGAATAATGCTTTGCGGATGCACCACCACCTCGATCTGCTCCTGCGGCAAATCAAATAGCCAGCAGGCCTCAATCAGCTCCAGCCCCTTGTTCATCAAGGTAGCGGAATCCACGGAAATCTTTTGGCCCATCGACCAGTTGGGGTGTGCGACAGCCTGCTCTGGGGTCACGGATTGCAGCTGTTCCCGTGACCAGCCGCGAAATGGGCCACCAGAGGCGGTGAGTAGCAACTGAGTGATGCCCTGCTCGATCAGTGGCGTTTCTCCCCACTGGTGAGGCAGACACTGGAAAATGGCATTGTGCTCAGAATCCAGTGGCAGGAGTTGCGCTCCTGAATGCCGTGCGCGATCCATAAAAAGGGCACCCGACATCACCAGGGCTTCTTTATTGGCCAGTAAAACCTGCTTGCCTTGCTCAACCGCGGCCAGTGTGGGGAGGAGCCCAGCCGCACCGACAATCGCCGCGATCACGCAGTTGACTTCTGGCTGCTCGGCCAACTGGATCAGCCCAGCCTCTCCTGCGAGAACTTGCGTGGGGAGGCCTGCCGCACGTAGGCGCTGCTGAAAGCCAAGGGCTGAAGCCTCCGGCACCACAGCGATCTCAGGGCGCGTTGCAAGACAGATCTCCAGCAAGCGATCCAAGCGCTGATGTCCACTGACGCCAAAAACCTGATAGCGATCTGGATGGCGTCGTATCACATCCAGACTGGATTCACCAATCGAGCCAGTCGCACCGAGCAGAGCAACGCGTTTCACTAGAGGCCCCCGTAGAGTAGCAGGAGCGCAAAAAGAGGCACCGCCGAGGTGAGGCTATCAATGCGATCCATAAAGCCACCATGACCGGGGAGCAGCTGGCTGGAATCCTTCATGCCGGCTTCACGCTTGATTAAGCTTTCCATCAAATCACCTAAGACAGAGGCCGCCGTGATCAGTAGAGTGATCAGCCACAGCTGAAGCATTTCTGGCCAAGCATAATGAAGATAGTAGCCCGCGCTTAAGCTGAGTAGGCTTGTACCCAGTAGGCCGCCATAGACGCCTTCCCAAGATTTACCTGGGCTCACCGCCGGAGCCAGTTTGCGGCGACCAAAAGCACGGCCAGCAAAGTAGGCTCCAATATCCGCAATCCACGTCAGCAGCAAAACATAGAGCAGCCAGAAGATGCCATCCACGCGTAGAATCTGGAGGCCGCACCAAGCAGGAATGAGCACCATCAAGCCTAAGAAGGCACGACGTGCAGGGCAGCGCCACCAGCTCACCCAACGCGGGTGTGTCATGACAAGGATCAGCGCCAAGGGCCACCAGATGGCGGCTATCCATAAAGCTTGATATTGCAAATGGGGCTGGTGATAAGCGCTGGCCAGCAGTGCGAGGATAGCCGCGGGGTAGAGAAGCTGGCCGAGTGGGGGCAGCTGCGAGAGGCGGGCCCATTCCCAGGCAGCGATGCCAATGACGAGGCCAGTAAAGAGCGCAAAAGATAGGCCGCTTAGATAAAAGAGTCCCCACAGCGCCACAGGAGCGAGGATCAGCGCAGTGAGAAGACGTTGCCTTAACATAGAGGTTCCTTATTCAGGCTGGATCGGTTGAGCTGCCGGTTGACGGCCACCAAAGCGGCGTTCACGCTGGCCAAAGGCACAGAGGGTGTCGTAAAAGGCCTGTTGACGAAAGTCTGGCCAGTGCAGCTCAGGAAAAACAAATTCGGTATAGGCCATCTGCCAGAGCAGAAAGTTACTGATACGTTGTTCACCGCTGGTGCGGATGCACAGATCAGGGTCAGGGAACTCAGCGAGCGCCAGATGGGAGGCGAGGGTAGCTTCGGTGATCTGGTCTGGTTCGAGTTGGGCATTTTGACTGAGTGCGCAGAGTTTTTGGGTGGCTTGGAGTAGATCCCAGCGTCCGCCATAGTTGGCCGCAATAATCAGTGTCAGCTTACGATGGTGATCAGTTTGGGCCTCGGCCTTGGCCATCAGCTCCTGTAAATCATCACTGAAGGCGCTGCGATCACCAACGATTTTGAGGCGGACTTGATATTTATTAAGACGCTTGGCTTCGCGTTTGAGGGCCCATTTGAACAGTTCCATCAGGCCCGACACTTCATCCTGCGGGCGAGACCAGTTCTCGCTAGAGAAAGCAAAGAGCGTGAGGTATTCGATGCCTTGACGCAAAGCCACTTCGATCACCGCGCGCACGGATTCAACGCCGGCCTTGTGTCCAGCCAGGCCAGGTAAATGGCGCTGTTTGGCCCAGCGATTATTGCCATCCATAATAATGGCAACATGGCGAGGGAGGTTGGTCAGTTGGGGTTCGGCCATGAGATTCGGCATCCTTAGCATGGTGCGCCCAAGGTGAAACCTCAAGCCGCTGAATCAGAATCCTGAGCAGAAAGGGGTGCCTGAGCACCCCCACCGCACTAGATTTGCATCAAGTCTTCTTCTTTGCTGGCCAAAGTACGATCGATCTCGCTGGTATGTTGATCGGTCATCTTTTGGATTTCATCCTGTGCGCGGCGCTCTTCGTCTTCACTGATCTCCTTATCCTTCAGCAAAGCCTTGAGTTGGTTATTAGCATCACGGCGGATGTTACGCACGGCAACGCGTGCATGCTCAGCTTCGGCCTTGGCTTGCTTGATATAGCCCTTGCGCGTTTCTTCAGTCAGTGGCGGCATGGGGACACGAATGTTGGTGCCAGCCGTGTTGGGGTTGAGGCCCAGATCTGATTTCATGATCGCCTTTTCAACCGCAGGGACGAGGTTCTTTTCCCACGGGATGACCACCAAGGTGCGGTTGTCTTCAATATTGATATTGGCGACCTGGCTGATCGGCACATCGCTGCCGTAGTAGTCCACACGCACTGAGTCAAGGATGCTGGGGTGCGCTCGGCCAGTACGAATTTTGTTAAATGCAGTGCTGAGCGACTCTAAGGACTTGTCCATGCGCTCTTGAGTGTCTTTTTTGATTTCGTTAATCACGGTATTCGCCTCGTTAGAATCAAGCTTCACCCTGATCAATCAGAGTGCCTTCTTGGCCGCCCACCACCAGATTGAGGAGCGCACCAGGTTTGTTCATATTAAAAACCCGAACCGGCATGCCTTGATCGCGGACCAAGCAGATGGCGGTCAGATCCATCACTTCCAGCTTTTGATCCAAGGCTTCGTCGTAGCTCAAGCGTTGGTACTTAACAGCGTCTGGATAGCGCACTGGATCTTTATCATACACACCATCGACCTTGGTGGCTTTGATCACGACATCTGCATCGACTTCAATACCCCGCAAGCAGGCGGCTGAGTCGGTGGTGAAAAAGGGATTGCCCGTGCCGGCTGCAAAAATCACGACATCACTTGCGGTCAGATAGCGAATCGCGGAGCGACGATCATAATGCTCGACCACACCGCTCATTGGGATCGCTGACATGACTCGCGTGCGAATATTACAGCGTTCTAGTGCATCGCGCATCGCCAAACCATTCATGACTGTCGCCAGCATGCCCATGTGATCGCCTGTCACCCTTTCCATGCCGGCGGCATGTAAGGCGGCACCACGGAAGAGGTTGCCTCCACCGATCACCAGCCCGATCTGAACACCGATACCGACCAGCTGGCCTATTTCCAGCGCCATGCGGTCAAGCACCTTGGGATCAATGCCAAACTCTTGATCTCCCATCAGGGCTTCGCCACTGAGCTTCAGCAGAATACGCTTATATTTGGCGTTGCGTTCATTGGTGTTCATTCTCGGTCTCCTGGCTGGGTCGAATATCCCTGCTGCCCTGCTCACAGCGAGTGGCATCAGGTTGATCATGCGGACGCGCAAGCGGAGCAGGAAGCTAAAGCTCCAGTTGCGCAAAAACGTGCTGGTTGGAGCCAGCACGTTTCTGTAGGTGTCTCTATGATTCCACTGGGTGAAATCCGAGACAAGAAGGGCCTTACTTGCTCGCCGCTGCTTGTGCAGCTACCTCAGCAGCAAAATCCACTTCTTCTTTTTCAATGCCTTCGCCAACTTCAAAGCGAACAAAGCTCACCAGCTCACCACCAGCCGCTTTAACATAAGCCGCGACAGTTTGATCTGGGTTTTTGATGAAAGCTTGCTCAGTCAGGCTGTTTTCAGCCAAGAACTTCTTGATGCGGCCACCGACCATCTTCTCAGCGATCTCGGCAGGCTTGCCAGCCATATCAGGTTGCGCCAGGATAATTTCTTTTTCTTTATCCAGCACTTCTTGAGGCATGTCTTCAGGCTTGCAGACGCGTGGGTTAACAGCAGCAGCATGCATGGCAACGTCTTTAGCGGCTTCTTGAGTGCCACCTTTCAGTTGTGTCAGCACGCCAATACGGCCACCGTGAACATACTCACCAATCACTTCGCCTTCAACAACAACGGCACGACGTACAGTGATGTTCTCGCCGATTTTTTGTACCAGTGCTTCACGTGCTGATTCCAGCTCGCCAGCAGTCAGTGCGGCAACGTCGGTTTCGCGTGTTTCGAGCAGCTTTTCAGCGACTTGGCTAACGAAGTTCAGGAAGTTGTCATCACGTGCAACGAAATCAGTTTCAGAGTTGATTTCGATCATCACGCCGTAGCTACCGTCGGCAGCAACGCGAGTCGCGATCGCACCTTCAGCAGCGATACGGCCAGCTTTCTTAGCGGCTTTCAGACCTGAAGATTTGCGCAGGTTTTCAATCGCCAGCTCGATGTCACCGTCGGCTTCTTGGAGTGCTTTTTTGCACTCCATCATTGCCAGACCAGTACGCTCGCGTAATTCTTTCACTTGGGAGGCGCTAATGGCAGCCATGTTCTATCCCCTTGTTGAGATGTTAAAAATTATTCTGCAGCGTGATCTTCAGCAGCGACTTCTACCAGTTCTTCTGGTGTAGCGTCACCGGCTTTGCTGCATGCATTGGCAATCGCGCTGACGTAGAGCTTCACGGCACGGATCGCGTCATCGTTACCAGGAATAACGAAGTCAACGCCATCTGGGTTAGAGTTGGTATCAACGATACCGATGACAGGAATGCCCAGCTTGTTCGCTTCGTTGATGGCCAGACGCTCGTGGTCAACGTCAACAACGAACAGCGCATCAGGCAGGCCGCCCATGTTTTTGATACCACCGATAGAACGCTCCAGCTTTTCCATTTCGCGCTGGTTCATCAGCACTTCTTTTTTGGTCAGCTTGTCAAAGGTGCCATCTTGCTGTTGCGTTTCTAAGTCACGCAGACGACGGATAGACTGACGAATGGTTTTGTAGTTCGTCAGCATGCCGCCCAACCAGCGGTGGTTGACATAAGGCATGTTCACCCGGTCTGCTTCTTCACGGATGATTTTGCTGGCCGCGCGCTTGGTGCCAACAAACAGAATCTTGTTTTTGCCGTTAGCCAGTTTCTCAACAAAGCTGATCGCTTCGTTCATGGCAGGAACGGTTTTTTCCAAGTTGATGATGTGGATCTTGTTACGTGCACCGAAGATGTACTTGCCCATCTTGGGGTTCCAGTAACGAGTTTGGTGACCAAAGTGAGCACCGGCTTGCAACAGATCGCGCATTGAAACTTGAGACATGATAAAACTCCGAATATTAGGGTTAGGCCTCCATACACCCCAGCCATCAACCTCAGCTGGCTTGCAAGAATCAGGTTGCAAGGCCAGTTTTGGCACCCAGATGACTGTGTCGGTCTATGTGTGACTTGGTTTAAGTGCTGAGCCTGATGGCTTGCACTGGTTCGAGAAAAACAACACCTTGGCGGACAAAAGTTGACTAGAACGGGAGGATTTGCCTTCGTCTTAGCCTTGCCGTATCCTTCGGGGGTTCTTTCGAGCGCGCACTTTATAGCACAAAGCCGCTTCGATATAAAGCATTCATCCAAGACAGAGCTTAAGATTATGAATATCCCTATTAAAACGGCGGATGAAATCGTCAAGATGCGCGCCGCTGGTCGTTTGGCTGCCGAGGTGCTGGAAATGCTGGAGCCTTATATCCAGCCTGGGGTCAGTACGGGAGAGTTAGACCGAATAAGTCACCAGTATATCGTCGAGCGCGGGGCGATTCCTGCGCCGCTGAATTATCATGGCTTTCCTAAGTCGATCTGTACTTCGGTGAACCATGTGATCTGTCACGGTATCCCAGATGATGCCAAGCTGCTCAAAAAAGGCGATATCGTTAACATTGATGTCACGGTCATCGTTGAAGGTTATCACGGCGATACCAGTAAAATGTTCTATGTTGGCGAACCGAGTATTATGGCGCGTCGCCTGTGTGAATTTACCCAGCAAGCCCTGTATGCAGCGATAGATTTGGTGCGTCCAGGCACACGCCTCTCCACCATCGGTCAGACGATCGCTGAGATGGCAAAGAAGGAGCGCTTTGCGGTCGTGCAAGAATATTGCGGTCATGGTATTGGCGCGGTTTTTCACGAAGATCCGCAGGTGTTGCATTACGATGGCTATACCCAGCGAACCGATGTCGTCTTAAAAGAAGGCATGTGCCTAACCATTGAGCCGATGATTAATGCAGGCCAGCGTCACTGTAAGCTGCTCAAAGATGGTTGGACGGTGGTCACCAAGGATCACAGCCTCTCTGCACAATGGGAACATACTCTTCTGGTCACAGCGGAGGGTGTTGAGGTCTTAACTCGACGCCAAGAAGAACACTTCTAGTTCATGTTTGGCCTTCACCTGCACGCGGCCAAGGAGCAATCATGAGTTCGGTTTATCGCTTTCAACCCGATGTTCAGCTCTATGATTTTGTGAAGCTGCAGGCCCAACTACAGGCCGCGCAAGAGCCACGCATCGTGCTACTCAAAAAAGCCTTGGGCGTTATTGATCAGCGACTGGCTCAAGCCTTTTATGATGGTGCGGATATTCGTGATCTGGTCTATGGCCGTGCTTGGGCCATGGATCAGCTGCTGAAGGTCATCTGGTCGCTTTTTGAATGGCCAGAGGGTGAGATCGCACTGCTGGCTGTCGGTGGCTATGGTCGCGGTGAACTGCATCCTCAATCCGATATCGATTTATTGTTTTTGTTGAAGCAAGATGATGATGAGCCAGTGCGTGAACAGCTCACGGCTTTGATTACTCTCTTATGGGATATCAAGCTGGATGTCGGGCAGAGTGTCCGCTCGCTCAATGATTGTGAGCGTGAGGCCCGTGCTGATTTAACCGTGATCACTAATCTCTCTGAAAATCGAACCCTGGCAGGCGAGGATGCCTTGCGCCAAGAAATGGTGCAGCGCTTAAGCACCGAATGCATGTGGCCTTCGGCCAAGTTCTTTAAGGCGAAGTGGCAAGAGCAGATCGCGCGACATCATCGTTTTAACAATAGCGAATATCATCTTGAACCGAACGTCAAAAGCTCGCCGGGCGGCCTGCGTGATATTCAAATGATTGGCTGGGTTGTGAAGCGACATTTCCAAGCTGATTCCTTGCAAGATCTGCTCTCGTCTGGCTTTTTAACCACCAGTGAAATGCGCATTTTAGAGCAGGGGCAGTGCTTTTTATGGCAGGTGCGCTTTGCTCTTCACCTTTTGGCGCCACGGGCTGAAGATCGCTTGCTGTTTGATTATCAGCGCCAACTGGCGATGTTATTTGGCTATTTGGATACCGATAAACGCTTGGCTGTTGAGCAATTTATGAAGCGCTATTATCGGGTGGTCACCAGCTTAAGCGAGCTGAATGATGTGCTGCTGCAGCATTTTGAGCAGGCTTTGCTTTCTCCCGCTGCACCCGCTGAGCCGCCACGTATTTTGAACCGCCGCTTCCACATTGCAGAGCAGTTTATTGAGGCCAGATCGCCCGATGTTTTTGAGCTGCAGCCCTTTGCTCTGATCGAGATCTTTTTGTTGATGGCGCAGCACCCAGAAATTCAAGGCGTGCGTGCGACAACCATCCGCGCTATTCGTGATGCCCGTTACTTGGTTGATGAAGCCTTTCGGCGCGATTTGCGCGCACGCAGCCTATTTATGGCCTTATTGCGCAGTGAGGGCAATGTTGCGTTGCAACTTCGCCGGATGAGTCGCTATGGCATTTTAGGGCGCTACCTGCCTGAGTTTGGTCATGCGGTTGGACTGACTCAGCATGATCTTTTTCATATCTATACTGTCGATGCCCATACCCTGAAGCTGCTCAAATT
>SKOQ01000176.1 GCA_007119985.1 Marinospirillum sp. | reverse complement strand
CAGATGCGCCTTAATCCCTCCCCATTGAAGGTGTCTTCCCATAAAAAGTGCCCAGTCCATGGGCACTCTAGCATCAGGTACGCCTGCTCACTCTCGCTGTATCAGCGCCATCTTTAAGCCCGCTAGACGCCTCAATAGATCCTCGGTGTGTTTTAACCACCAAAAGCTTGCAAGCGCAGGCTGCGCCATTCAGGAGCGTCTAAAAAAAGCTGCGGCGCATCGGTGAAAATGCCCTGCACGCCCCACTTTCTGAGTTCTAACCCTCGCTCCAATGAGTTAACGGTATAACAGTAGACTTCCAAACCGAGTTGCTTGATCTGCGCGACCTGCTCAGCTTGGAGTGACTCGGCATCTAAATGGATTGCGCGCGCGGCCACCTGATCCACTTGTTCACGCCAGTTTTTTGGCAAAGCTTCAAAAAGGCAGCTACGTGGTACTGCTGGGCAAAGACGACGCGCCAAAACCAGCGCTTCTGGATCAAAGCTGGAAACCACCAGCGCCAGCTCGGGTCGATCACGCATCATCGGCCAACAAACTTCAAGTGTTTTAGCACCCTGCTGCACCCCATCGCTCTTCAACTCAAGATTCAACCCTAGCCCCAATTCAATGCATAAATTGAGCGCTTGAGCCAAGCTGGCCAAAGGCTGGGCTGGCTGAGCACCATGAATCACCTGCATCTGCTCTAGCTGGTGGGCATCATAATCTCCCACTCGCCCAGTCTGCCCCGTCAGTGGAGCCAGCTGATCGTCATGGAATAGAAAAGGAACGCCATCTCGCGATAACTGCACATCCAGCTCAACCCAGCGGCCACCCAACTCCGCGACGCGACGGATTGATGCGAGGGTATTCTCTGCAACCAGAGCGCGTGCGCCGCGATGCCCAATAACACTTGACATTAACATGATGAATTGCCCTTAATCTCTATTTAAATCTTGATGATAGGTTCACTCTCGAACATTTGGAGATCCCCTCGGTATGACTCGTCCACTGGTGGCAGACATCAATCTGCACGCTTTGCGTCATAATTTTGCGCTGATTCAAGCGCTCAACCCATCGGGTTCGACTCTCGCCGTTTTAAAAGCCGATGCTTACGGCCATGGTGCGCTCCCTGCGGCTCAGGCACTGGCTGATCTCGCGCCAGCTTTTGCGGTAGCGAGTTTAGAGGAAGCCCAAGCCTTACGCCAGCAAGGGGTCAACCACCCTATCTTGCTTTTGGAAGGATTTTTCAGCGCTGACGAGCTACCGATCATTGCAGAACAAGGTTACTGGTTGATGATCCATAGTCAGTGGCAAATCGAGGCACTGACGGCTTACCAAGCCCAAATCCAGCAGCCCACCACTTGGACACTTTGGATCAAAGTTGACAGCGGTATGCATCGACTTGGCTTTGCACCTGAAAGCCTGCCAGATGTATTAGCGCAACTTCAGCCTCTTGCAACTCAAGAAATCCTGCTTGCAAGCCATTGCGCCCGAGCCGATGAATTGGATCATCCTCTCACCCAGCAGCAGATCAACTGCATGCAAGAGCTAGAACACCAAACTGGGCTGCCCGTCAGCCTAGCCAATTCAGCCGCAAGCTTGGCCTGGCCCGCAGCGCGCTTTGCTTGGCAGCGCCCAGGCATCGCCCTCTATGGTATGAGTCCTTTTACAGGCCCACAGCCAGAGGCCGATCAACTCCAGCCAGTGATGACCTTGCGCAGCGCCTTAATTGCGATTCAAGACTACCCTGCTGGCAGTCAGATCGGTTATGGCGGACGTGGAGTCCTGCCTGAAGGCGGGCGCGTCGGTGTTGTGGCCTGCGGTTATGGTGATGGCTATCCACGCCAAGCCGTTGAAGGCACGCCAGTTCTGGTGAATGAGCAACGCTGCCCACTGATTGGGCGGGTATCGATGGATATGCTGATGGTTAATCTGAGCCATCTTCCGCAAGCTCAGGTGGGTGATGAGGTTGAACTCTGGGGCGCGCGTCTTCCGGCGCAAGAGGTCGCCCGCTATTGCGATACCATCAGCTATACCCTGTTGACCGGCTTACTACCACGCGTCCCACGGCGCTATTCAGAGTAAAAGCTCGGCTCAGAGTAAAAGATCGGCGTTGCCTCCATCAGTCCAGTTGATGATCGGGCTTAAACGCCATTTGAACCGCCAGTAGAAGATAGCCAGCAGAAGTAAGGAGTCACAGTTGAAAAATATCGGTTTTATCGGTCTCGGTTTAATGGGCATTCCGCTTTGCAAGCGTCTGCTGGAAGCTGGCTTTAACCTGCATGTGTGGAATCGCACGCCGAATAAAGCGCAAGCATTAGTCGATCAGGGCGCGCAGCTCTTGGCCTCACCCCAGCAGTTAGTTCAAGCTTGCGAGGTGGTCTGCCTCTGTCTGACAGACACCCAAGCGGTTGAAGAGGTACTTCTGCAAGGCCCGCAGCCATTGATCGGGCAACTCCAACCGGGGCAGATCATCCTTGATTTTTCTAGCATTGCTCCAGCAGCGACACAAGGCTTGGCCGCATTGGTGGCGCAAAAAGGCGCACAATGGATCGACGCGCCTGTCTCAGGCGGCGTACAAGGAGCAGAACAAGGCCAGCTGGCCATCATGTGCGGCGGTGAAGCCAGCACACTTGACAAGGTCCGCCCCCTACTGACCCCGTTAGCCCGCCAGATCACGCATTTGGGTCCAGCTGGCAGCGGCCAAATCGCCAAGGTCTGTAATCAGATGCTGGTGACCTGCCAAGCGGCCGCCATTGCGGAGGTCATGGCACTGGCGCAACAAGCCGGTATCGATGCGGCTCTGCTGCCCGTTGCTTTTCGCGGTGGTTTTGCCGATTCACTGCCGCTACAGCTTCTCGCGCCACGCATGGCCGCTCAAGATTTCAGTCAGCCCAAATGGACACTCGCCACACTGCTCAAGGATCTCAACCTGAGTGCCGATTGTGCGCAGCAGCTTGGACAGGCGACACCGATGAGTCGTCAAGCAGCCGAGCTGATCCGCCTACAAGGCCTGCAATCTGGACTTCAGGTGGACCCAGCGCAGCTGGTGGAGTTGTTCCAGTCGGCGCCAGCGTTCAACCGCAGCTTTGATTCCAGCCTTGATCCGACTTCAAAACCCCAAGCACAACAGCAAGGTGAACAGTCATGAAGCTGGCCGCCAATATCACGCTGCTCTTTCAAGATCAGCCTTTAGAGGATCGCCCCCTTTTTGCAGCAGAAGCGGGGTTTGAAGGCGTTGAGATGCAGTTTCCCTATGCGATTCCACCTGTAACCTGGGCGCAGCGCTTGCAAGAGGCGCGCCTGCCTCTGGTGCTGATGAACTTGCCAGCTGGTGATTTGATGGAGGGTGGGCTGGGCTTAGCCTGTCAGCAGGATCGCCAGTCCGCTTTTTATCAGGCTGTCGATCCTGCTCTAGAGTACATTCATGCTCTTCAACCCAAGGTCGTGAATCTGCTCGCAGGACGCTACCAAGCAGAACAAGATCCACAAGACTGCCTTGCTCAGCTCGAAGAAAACCTGCACTGGGTGCTCGAACGACTGCCAGCGGGTACTCTGCTGACCTGCGAACCGCTGAATAGCTTTGATCAACCCAGATATTTACTGGCCACCTATGCGCAGTGGAGGCAGCTGGCTGAACGGGTTCAACACCCTGCTTTTCGCTATCAGTTGGATCTCTATCATGCAGCACGTATGGGTGAAAACCTCACTGATTTAATCACCCTCGCTCAGCAGGATCTTGGCCATATCCAGTTTGCCGATGTGCCAGGACGCGGCCAACCGGGAACAGGTCAGCTGGATTTCGTGCCACTTTGGAAGCAGCTGCAAGCTCAAGGCTATTCAGGCTGGGTCAGCGCGGAATATCTGCCACAAGGAGATCAGCATTTAGCTTGGCAGGCTGATTTCTTCAACACTTGTCGAGATTGAATCTTGAATAATGTACGCAATCTATTACAAGCCATGTCGTCATTATCGTCTATGCCTCCCCACCGTCAGAGCGTAATATCCCTTCTGTGGCTAGGGAAAGGATACTCTGCTCAACAGGCTAGAATCTCAGTCGCCCATCCAGTGATCTGAGAAGGCTGCTTGCAGTCTACACCCCGCTCCGGCGGGGTGTTTCGTTTGTGGTTAAAAAAACAAGCTTGATAATTGACAACGAGAAACACCCCCGCTAATGTAGATACATGCGTATAAACATCGAATCGAGGGCTTGTCATGCAAAGTGAGATCAAACGCTGGGGCAACAGTGCCGCAGTTAGATTATCCAGCAAAATTTTGGCTCAGGCGCAACTCGAGGTGTCGAGCCCTATTCGTATCGAAGTCCAGTCTGGAAAAATCCTGATCGAAGCAGCGCCTCAAACTCAGCGTAAACTCAAACTTCCGTTCTCAGAAGCTGATTTACTTAACAGTCTAGATGCACATTCTGCCCATGCCGATATACTAGCTCAACCCTCAGCTGCCGAGCTTAACCCCTAATGGCTGAGCTTATACCAGATCGCAACGATATTATTTGGCTAGATTTTGAGCCTACGAAGGGCAAAGAGATCGGCAAATATCGACCCGCGCTTGTTTTGTCGTCCAGACAATATAATAAGCAAACCGGTCTGCTTATCTGCTGCCCTATTAGCACAAGCATTCGCGGTGCGATCACCGAAGTGCCAATTGATAGCCTCGAAAAGCCTTCAGTCGTCGCAGCCAACCTTGTGCAGACCCTGTCTTGGAAGGATCGTAAGGCAAGTTTGATTACCCAAGCAGAAGAAGGTGTCATGGAACAAGTTCTATTTCGCCTTCTTCCGTTGATTGGAGCGGACAGCATGATCGAAAGGCTGGCTGAAGAGAAAGATTAATGCTAGCCACTAGCTAGAACACCAAAGGCCAGATAACAAAAAAGGCAAGTCATCACAACTTGCCTTTTTTCATTCAAAATGACTGTTAAAGCGGCCGACCCCACAAATCATGTTCATCGGCATCCGTCACTTCAACCATCAAGCGCTGCCCTGGCTTCAGATGCGTCTGATCCAGCAGATAGATCAACCCATCAATTTCAGGTGCATCGGCTTGCGTGCGTGCGACAGCGCCATCATCACCCACATCATCCACCAGCACTTCTAAATGGCGGCCGATTTTACGCTGGAGCTTAGCCGCACTAATCTGGGCCTGCTTTTCCATAAAGCGCGCTAAACGCTCTTCTTTCACTTCTTCTGCAACCGGGTTAGGCAGATCGTTTGCTGTCGCGCCTTCAACTGGAGAATAGGTAAAACAGCCAACACGATCTAACTGAGCCTCATCGAGGAAATCAAGCAAATACTCAAAATGCGCCTCGGTCTCACCGGGGAAGCCGACAATAAAAGTAGAACGCAGTGTTAAATCTGGGCAGATGTTACGCCAAGAAAGAATGCGCTCAAGGGTTTTCTCACTGGCAGCAGGGCGCTTCATCGACTTCAGCACTTCAGGATGCGCATGCTGGAAGGGAATATCCAAATAAGGCAGGATCAAGCCTTCTGCCATCAGGGGTAGGATATCATTGACATGCGGATAGGGATAAACATAGTGCATCCGAACCCAAGCGCCGAGCTGACCTAATTCCTGACAGAGTTCTTTCATCCGCGTTTTGACTGGGCGGCCTTGGTAAAAGCCCGTGCGGTATTTTAAATCCACACCATAGGCGCTGGTATCTTGAGACACCACCAAAAGCTCCTGCACACCCGCCTTCACTAAGCGCTCGGCCTCGCCCAGCACATCTCCAATCGGGCGTGAAACCAGATCACCGCGCATCGAAGGAATAATGCAAAAGCTACAGCGATGGTTACAGCCTTCTGAGATTTTCAGATAGGAGTAGTGACGGGGTGTCAGCTTAATGCCTTGCGGTGGCATTAAGTCGATATAGGGGTTGTGCTCTTTCATCGGTGGCAGATGCTGATGCACAGCTTGCACCACCTGCTCATATTGCTGCGGGCCAGTCACGGCCAACACCTGAGGATGCAGCTCGCGAATGGTCGCTTCTTCAACGCCCATACAGCCAGTGACAATTACCTTGCCATTTTCATTCAAGGCTTCACCAATCGCTTCAAGCGATTCAGCCTTGGCGGCATCAATAAAACCACAGGTATTGACGACCACCAGATCGGCATCTTCATAGGTGGGCACCAGGTCATAACCTTCGCCACGCAATTGCGTCAAGATACGCTCAGAATCCACCAAAGCCTTAGGACAACCTAAACTGATAAAACCAACACGGGGCGCTGCAGGAGTAGAAGAAACGGACATGAAAGCGTTACACTATGTAGGGAGTAAAAAATGAGTGAGTTATTTTAACGCGCCCGAAGCCTCAGGTCACGCTTTCCCCTGAGATCCATCGCGAGCCAGCCTCACCGTCCTGGCATTTTTCTAGGTAAATAAAAATGACCCGCGTTCTTATTGTCGATGACCATCTCCTTGTGCGGACAGGTATTCACCGCATCTTGACTGATACTGACGGCCTGGAAGTCGTCGGACAAGCTGAAACAGGAGAAGAGGCCATCCAACTGGCTCGCGAACTCCAACCCGACATCGTGTTGATGGATGTCAAAATGCCTGGCATTGGTGGCGTTGAGGCGACAAGGCGCCTGCATCACGCCTGTCCTGATATCGCCGTCATCGGGCTCACTGCTAATGGAGACGAGGTGTCCGTCACGCGTCTGCTCAAAGCCGGTGCTAAGGGTTATCTGACCAAAGGCACCAGCTATGAAGAAGTGATTCGTGCGATTCGCCTTGTGGCTGCAGGCCATAAATATATTGATCCAACACTGGCCAGCAGCATGATCGTGCGTAACCCAGGCGCGCAGGACAACCCCTTTGAACAGCTCTCAGAAAGAGAAATGCAAGTAGCAATGATGATCGTGAACTGCCGTAAGGCACAAGAGATTGCCGACTGCCTGTTTGTCAGCCCACGCACAGTCAACACCTATCGCTACCGCATTTTTGAAAAGCTCGAGGTGCGCAACGATGTGGAGCTCACCCATCTAGCCATGCGCCACAAGCTGATCGATGTCTTTGAGACGACGCGCTAGCATGACATCAACACCCTTTGAGCCTCGCCGTTTCTTAAAGCACCTCACTCAAGCACCTGGCATTTACCAGATGTTCGATCAGCAAGATCGCATTCTCTATGTTGGCAAGGCCAAAAACCTTAAAAATCGCTTAAGCAGCTACTTTCGCCCGACCCACCAACTGCACCCAAAAACCCAAGCGCTGGTGGCGCGCATTGCCAACATCGAGGTCACACTCACTCATAATGAGATCGAGGCGCTGCTGCTAGAGCAAAATCTGATCAAAGCGCTCAAGCCACCGTTCAACATTCTGCTGCGCGATGATAAATCCTACCCCTTTCTGCACTTTTCTGCTCACCCTTGGCCGGCGCTGACGATACAAAGAGTGCGCCAAGAACGCGGGCCGGGGGAATGGTTTGGCCCCTATCCCAATGCGGCCAGTGTACGCGAGATGATTCAACTGCTCTATCGCACCTTTCGCTTACGCCAATGCGATGATGCGACCTTTCACAACCGCAGTCGGCCCTGCCTGCAATACCAAATTCAACGCTGCTCTGCGCCCTGCACGGGTGAAATCAGTAGCGCAGATTATCAGCGCGACCTTCAGCATGCGCGCTTACTACTGCAAGGCAAGGATCATGAACTCACTCAAAGTTTGGCTGATCAGATGGAAGCCGCCGCCGCTGAATTAGATTTTGAAAGCGCGGCTTTATTTCGTGACCAAATTCAGCAGCTGCGCCAAATGCAACAAGAGCAGCATGTCGATACGGGGCTCGGTGAAGTCGATGTCTTTGCTCTTGAGGTACAGGATCAACGCACCTGCGTGACCTTGCTGCAACTCCGCCAAGGACGCTTACTGGCTACACGCCATTTTCGCTTTAAAGACCCACTCGAAGCCCTCCCCGCAGCTCGACTACAAGCCTTTATCGCGCAGCATTTTTTGGTACGCAGCCCATTGGCCCCAGCACCAGAGCTCTTAATTAGCCCTGCGCTTGCAGAAGAAGATCAAGACGCACTCCAAACCTCTTTGAGCCATCACTTTGAACGCAAGATCAAAATCAGCAGCCAAGTTCGCAGCCAAAGGGCACGCTGGCTTGATCTCGCGCGTGCCAATGCGCTCGAACAGCTCAACAGCGAAGCTCGCCAAGAGCAGCAGCACCACCAGCGCTTCGCCAGCCTTGAAGCCGCGCTCAAATTAGAGCAGAAGCTGGAGCGCATTGAATGCTTTGATATCAGCCATAGCCATGGAGAAGCCACCGTGGCCTCCTGCGTGGTTTTTGATCGTCAGGGACCACGCCGCCAAGACTATCGCCGCTTCAACATTCACGACATCACCCCCGGTGATGATTATGCTGCCATGGCCCAAGCTCTAGCGCGCCGCTACCGCGCATCCCACGCCGATGACGCCAGTGCAGCACCTCAACCAGAAGATCAGAAGCAGCGCCCTTGGCCAGATCTACTGATTCTCGATGGCGGCAAGGGTCAACTCAATGCCGCGCGTGACTACTTTGCAGCCCAAGGGCTAACAGGTGCCTTTCATCTACTCGGCGTGGCCAAGGGCACAACCCGTAAGGCTGGCCTGGAAACCCTCTACTTTGAAACGCCTGAGCAGGAACTGGTGCTGCCTAGCCATTCGCCAGCGCTGCATTTGATTCAACATATTCGTGATGAGTCTCACCGCGTCGCGATTCAAGCGCATCGCCAAAAACGCGATAAAAAACGCACTCAGTCGGCCTTAGAAGACATCCCCGGCATCGGTCCCAAACGGCGCCAAGCGCTACTGCGCCATTTTGGCGGCATCAAAGCCATCGAAGCCGCCAGTTTGGATGCGCTTTGCCAAGTTGAAGGTATCAGCCGTGGTCTTGCCGAAGACATTCGTGCTAGGCTTAACCCCAAAAATCACTCGCTGAAATAGAAGTTGAAGATGAATCTACCCATAGCCCTCACCCTGTTACGTATTCTTGTCATTCCTTTACTGGTTCTGATTTATTACCTGCCGTTTGAATCCCGTTACCTGATTGCCGCAGTACTCTTTGCTGCCGCAGCGATAACCGATTGGCTAGATGGCTATCTCGCCAGACGCTGGGATCAAATGACTGCCTTTGGCGCCTTCCTCGACCCAGTCGCCGATAAGCTGATGGTAGCCGTTGCCCTGGGGCTCCTGATTGAAGCCCATGCACATTGGCTGATGACGCTGCCGGCTCTGATTATCATCGGTCGTGAAATCGTCATCTCTGCACTTAGAGAGTGGATGGCGGAACTTGGAGAGCGCGCCAGTGTGGCCGTCAGCTGGATAGGCAAGGTTAAAACCACCTTTCAGATGCTCGCCATTATCCTGCTGCTTTACTTCCCGCCCGCAACCCTAGGCGCTTATCTCAGCCTCGTTCTGCTTTACGCCGCTGCCGGCCTGACACTCTGGTCAATGTATCAATATCTGCGTGCAGCCACTCCCCACCTTCGCAAGGCAGACTAGAAGGCAAACAAGGCAGAAATGACTTAAGTCTCTGCCTAAGAAAGAAAAAATGCGATAAAACAGAAAAAAGATTTGACAGAAATAAAACACCCCCTATAATGCGTCCCTGTCGAGCGGGAATAGCTCAGTGGTAGAGCACAACCTTGCCAAGGTTGGGGTCGCGAGTTCGAATCTCGTTTCCCGCTCCAGTTATTTTGATGCGCTTAGAACAGCAAAATAACGAAGACAGGCTGCATATTGGAACAAAAGTGTTATGGCTGGATGGCAGAGTGGTTATGCAGCGGATTGCAAATCCGTGGACGCCGGTTCGATTCCGACTCCAGCCTCCATTTTTATTGCCTTTTTAGGCAAGCCCGGGTGGTGAAATTGGTAGACACAAGGGATTTAAAATCCCTCGACCTTTTGGTTGTGCCGGTTCGAGTCCGGCCCTGGGCACCAAAAATGGTGTTTTGATTTTTACCTCAATAAGATTTCTTTTAATGAGATCAAGTTTAGGGGAGTAGTTGCTTAGATTCCCGATGAATCTAAGATTGATGTCAACATTCTTGGTGAGCACACCATGGCATCAATAGCCTTTTGGCCTAACGAGACCTGAACCCAACCCACCAGTCGAGGCTGGCGTGCGTTGTGTTCGGTTTTTTTTGTGCCAGCCTCCTAGGATCTCACTTGTCTTTACTCGATTCCTTCAGCACCTACCTCACAAGCTTTGGTGACTCTCACCTCAGTGCCTTTATCGTTTCCACCCTACTGGTCACTTTGGCCGAAATCGGGGACAAAACCCAGCTCCTAGCCCTCTTGCTCATTGCCAAGTATCGGCGTCCTTGGCCTATTATTTGGGGCGTTCTGCTCGCAACCTTGCTGAATCATGCCGCTGCCGCCTGGCTGGGCGCTATTGCCGCCCACTGGCTGGATGGACCTTGGTTCAGCTGGCTGCTTGGCCTCTCCTTTATCGCGATGGGTCTTTGGATGCTGATTCCAGATCGCCTCGACGACGAGGACACCCCCCAACGCTGGTTTCAATACGGCCCCTTTATCGCCACCTTGGTACTCTTTTTTATTGCTGAAATGGGCGATAAAACTCAGGTAGCGACTGTTGCGCTCGGCGCTCACTTCGAGCAGGCCCTGATCAGCGTGATTCTGGGCACGACCGCAGGCATGCTGGCCGCCAATCTTCCTGTTATTCTGGCAGGGCACTTGCTCTTCGATAAAATCTCGCTCGATAAGTTACACTGGATCACCGCCCTACTCTTTATTGGCCTTGGCCTTTGGACCCTATTATGGTGATCTGAGCCAACCAAGCACAAAGCATTCAATTAACCCCATGAAAAACAATGATTTTTCATGGGGATTTGAGTCACGATCCGTTCGGTACAAGCTTTGCTTCGCTCCACAAAGCAAGCTAAGATACTAAGGACCTGCTTGAGGAGAAAACCCGTGATCGAAGGTGTAAAAAACATTATTGCTGTCGCGTCCGGCAAGGGCGGTGTCGGCAAATCCACAGTCACCGCCAACCTTGCTTTGGCGCTGCAAAAACTTGGCCACCGAGTCGGCGTTCTCGACGCTGATATTTACGGCCCGAGCCAAGCACAGATGTTTGGCGTTGGTCCAGACCAAAAACCCCAAAGCCAAGATGGCCAAAGCTTTGATCCTATCGAAGCCCAAGGCATTCAGCTGATGTCGATGGCCTTCCTCGTTGATCAAAGCACACCGATGATCTGGCGCGGCCCGATGGCGGCCAGTGCTTTTCAGCAGTTGCTCAACCAAACCCGCTGGTCTGATTTAGATTTTCTGCTGATCGATATGCCACCAGGCACGGGCGACATCCAGCTCACCATGGCACAGAAGGTGAAGGTGACTGGTGCCGTTATTGTGACGACCCCCCAAGATATTGCCCTGCTGGATGCCGAACGCGGCATCGAGATGTTCCGCCAGGTCAAGGTCCCCGTTTTAGGCGTCGTCGAAAACATGAGCCTCCATACCTGCTCATCCTGCGGCCATAGCGAGCCTATTTTTGGCAGCGGTGGCGGCGAGCGCATTGCCGCCGACTATCAAACACAGCTACTTGGGCAACTGCCGCTAACACGACGCCTGAGAGAACTGATGGATGCAGGCACACCAGCTGTGGCGCAAGAACCCGAAAGCGCGACCAGCCAAGCCTTTGGACAGATTGCTGAGCAGCTGATTCTGCAACTCAACCAACTTGAAGAAGCGCCAGCGCCAACAATCCAATTCAGCGAGTAGAAGAGACTGAAACCATGCGGCAAGGAAGCCGCAAGCTAGCAACTAGAAAAGCGCGCACAAAAAAACCGATTCACTCTGATTGAGTCAATCGGTTTTTTGCGCTTGTGGCAGCAAGCATATTGATTGGTGGAGCTAAGCGGGATCGAACCGCTGACCTCTTGCATGCCATGCAAGCGCTCTCCCAGCTGAGCTATAGCCCCTTCAATGGCTGCGTATTATAAGGCCGCTTTCTCAGATGTCAAGATTTATCATGAGCGCCACATGCGCCAAAGGATCAGCCCCCCAAAAATCCAAGCAACCACCCCAGTCACGGCATACTGCCATAGACTCTCTGGCGATAACCCCAACTCGGCATAACTCATCCCTGCACGCAAGGCTTGCGCGCCATCATAAGCCCAATACAGCAGCAGGCTGCCGACCAGAATCAGCAGCACACCTAAAGCACGCCTCATCTTTTTTTCTCCTGTTGCGCTGTTGTTTGTTGCCAATACTCAGGCAAAGGGCAGGCAAAAAGCTGCTGACGATAAGCCTCAAGCTCAGCCATCTGTTGATTCAGCAATGGCCAAGAGGCCAGAGCAGGCGGCCACTGATCTCGTGGCGGCAAGCTCCAAGGTAAGCCCTGCAACCAGGCATCCAATGTAATACACATCAAATTCTGACCAGGCAGCCACTCCTGATGCTCTTCATCAAAAACCACCCAGTGCTGATTTTGCAGCGCCTGCATCGTCTCTTGCCACACAGACAGGGGCGGCTCACCGGCCTCTTGGCGCAATTGAGCATCTTTCACACCCACACCCCGTCCAAAAGCCTCCCAAACGGCCTTTAAAATCAGCAACTGAGTGATTGCAGGCGGATAAGATGACTGGCTTTCGGCGAGCTGAGGCGTACCACGATAAGCTACCCATTGCGCGCACAATAAAATCAGCAGCCAGGACACATAGACCCATAAAAGAAACACGGGCACGGCCGCAAAGGCACCATAGACCAGCTCATAGCTCGGAAAATGCGTGACGAACCAGGTAAATATTTTTTTGGCCACTTCAAATAACAGCGCCATTGCGATACCGCCCAATGCGGCGTCGCGCAAGCGAACACGGCAATGCGGTACAGCCCAATACAAAAGAGTAAAGGCGGTCATACTAAAAATAAAAGGCAGATAACCCAACACTGTTGCTCTCCCACCCACCGCCCCTGTTAGCTGCTCTAAAAGCGGCATAGAAGCCAGATAAGAACTCAACACCATGCCCGCCCCCAGCAAGAGCGGCCCTAAGGTTAAAACCGTCCAATACAAGAGGAAGGCCTGCACACCACGACGCGGCTTCTCAACTCGCCAGATACCATTAAACGCCTTCTCGATATTGACGATCATCATGCCCGCCGTCAGGATCAACACCGCTACCCCAACAAGAGTCAACTGGCGCGCCTGATCGGCAAAGTTACCCATATAATCCTGCATCACCGCACCCGTCGCCGGCACAAAATGATCAAACAGCATGCCTTGCAGCTCATCGCCCACACCACGAAAAGCAGGCAGAGCCGCCAACATGGAGTAGATCACGGTCAGCAGAGGCACGACAGCAAACAAAGAGGTATAGGTTAAAGCCGCTGCATTGCGTGGACCTTCATCCTGCATAAAGCGCCCCCAAATCTGGCGCAAAGGTACCAGCACTATCCGAGCAACGGCGTGCCAAGGCCCTTGAATCCACTCTTGCTGCTGTATTTTTTCCCACAAACGACGCATCATTCTTCATTCCACAATGGAGACTGGTAAACTATGCAACACACATAGCTTGAGATTTAATTCACCTTCATCATTCAGGTTGACTCTATGGTATCTGCAACACTGCTTCATCATCCCCAGTGCTCTAAGTCTCGCCAAGCCTTGGCGTTACTGGAAAAAGAGCCTCAGGTACAGCTCACTATTCGCCTTTACCAAAAAGCCCCCCTTACGGCTAATGAGCTCAATAGGCTGCTCGATCAGCTCATCGATCCATCCACTGCACTCGTGCGCACTGGCGATGCGACTTTTCAAGCGCTGGGCCGACCGAGCGAAGAACTCAGTCGGCAGGAGATCATCTCACTGCTCAGCGAACATCCACAATTGATGCAACGCCCAGTCTTGATCATCGAGAACCAAGCCAAAATTGGACGTCCACCCGAGACTCTTCTCTCACTGCTGCCAACAGCCACACAAGGATAGCACTATGCCTTATATTCTCGTGCTCTACTACTCACGCCACGGCAGTGTCGCCAATATGGCACGCTTGATCGCGCAAGGGGTCGAACAAGTGAGCGGCATTGAGGCGCGCCTGCGTTGTGTACCGCCTGTTTCTACGGCCTGTGAAGCCACGCTGCCTAGTATTCCCGAAGAAGGCAGCCTGTATTGCAGCGAAGAAGATCTGCGCCATTGTGCTGGCCTACTGTTAGGCAGCCCGACCCGCTTTGGCAATATGGCTGCACCGATGAAGTATTTTCTGGATTCAACCAGCGCACTGTGGATGTCGGGAGCACTGATTAATAAGCCAGCTGGCGTCTTTACGTCAAGCAGCAGCCTTCACGGCGGCCAAGAGAGCACACTACTGACCATGGCGCTGCCGCTACTGCATCACGGCATGGTCTTTGCTGGCTTGCCTTACAGTCTAGAAGCCCTGTCCCGCACTCAGCAAGGCGGCACACCCTATGGCGCGAGTCACTGGGCCAATCAAGAGCAAGGCAACGAACTCTCCTCCAATGAAGCAGTCTTATGCAAAGCGCAAGGACGACGCATTGCCGAGCTGGCTTTACAGCTATTGCCACTTCACTCGTCCAAAATATAGGTCGCATTCTCGATGAAACCCGCAGCCGCTTTACCTAGAAAAGAACTTGAAACCAAACTTTTGATCAGCCGCTGGCTCACACTAGGCAGCTATTTCGGTCTGCTTGCCGCGCTGCTCGCCAGCATTACGATTTTCCCTCTGCCCGAAGAAAGCCGCCTTTGGGTGATTCTCGCCGTGCTATGGCTACCTTTGCTTGGTTTTTTGCCCGGCTTGCTCAGTAAAAATCCACGTGTTCACGCTTGGCTATGCTTTGTCAGCCTAGTGTACTTTATGCATGGCGTGACCACCTTTATCTTGCCAGGTAAGGCCGGATTAGGCGCCCTCCTCGCCTTATTGAGCTTCACCCTCTTTAGTGCAGCGATGTTTTATGGTCGCTGGAGAGGCATGCAGCTACGCGGCGCGATCCTTGAGGACTAGTCTCTAGCCCTGAACCGTCATATCCAACAGCAGGCGCACAACATCCTCCCACGCCTGCTGTTCGGTTTTTCCTGCACGAACAGCTGACTTGTAGGTTCCAATCTGCAAATGCGCACTGGTGCCACGATTCAAGATGGTAATACAGTGCTCTAGCTGCATCGCGCAACCTAGGGCCTGAGCATCCTCTTGCAGCATCTCAACAAGCTCCACCATCAGCTGCTTATAAGGGCGGATCTCACCTGTCCCCAGATCGATCAGACCTGCATCGATACCATAGCACTGCGCGCGCCAGCGATTTTCATTAATCAGCATCCGCGCATAGCTACGCCAACGCTGATTTTTGAGCTTGAGACGATAAAGATAACGCAGAAGACAACGGTATAAGGAGGAGATAGCAATGGCATCTTCGATCCGAGTACAGGCATCCGCAACACGCATTTCAAGCGCCTCATGGCGACTAGAAGGACGCAAATCCCACCACAAGCGAGAAATATCCTCAATCATGCCAGAGTTGATCAGCACGCCGGTATGCGCCTCAAAATCAGCCCAAGAGTCAAAAAGATCAGGCAAGCCCGTTCGAGGTAATTCAGAAAAGGCACTAATACGATAGCTTTTCAGGCCCGTAGCAGCCCCAAGCCAAAAAGGAGAGCTGGTTGAGAGTGCGAGAATGTGCGGCACAAAATAAGAAACCTGATTCATCAAATCGATGCGCAGATCAGGGTCCTCAATCAACACCTTGGTTTGCATACCACAAGTCAGCAAACGGCGCGATAAATCCCGCAACTCAAGCGCCATCGCATGCTGCTGACCATCCCGTGTTTGACGCTGACGATGCCAATCAGCAAAAGGATGGGTACCTGCGGCCATAGGGGCAAGGCCAAACTCAGCAGCTAAATCTTTGAGTTGCATCCGCAGGCGATAAGCCTCATCAGCCAGCAGCTGTGTATCCTCATGAAAGCCTGTTGCCGTGCGAATCTGCGCCCCTAAAAACTCAGGACGAATTTTCTCACCGAGATGATCCTTCAATGACTGAATTAACGCGGGCGGCTGCTCCACGATGACATCGAGACTTTCCTTATCTACCAGCAAAAACTCTTCTTGAACCGCGATCGCAAATTGCGGTGTGTGTCTTTGGCGTATCACCTGACTATGGAACATAAATTTCCTCACAAATTTGCGCTCATTTTAAAGACTTACGCGCAGATGCCAAGCCCCAAAGCACAGCTCTTCATACACCCGTTGAAAACAGCTCCTCCAATTCAATCAGCAGATACAAAAAAGCCCCAGTCGCACAAGGCACTGAGGCTTTTTAAAACAACATCGGTTTTAACTAATGCGCAGGCTCAATAAGCCAAGACGATGCACTTCATGAGGTTCTGTAGTTCGCATCTCACGCAGACGCGTAATCACCTTGTCCAACAGTAAAGCCGGTTCACCTGGTTCAGGCAGCTCGGCAACGGCAATACTCGAATGGATACGCAAGGTTGGAAACTCTTTAAACTGCACCTTAGCTAAGGCTTTATTAACCTTATCGGCAACCAACAGGCCATCTTGCTGACCCTGCTCCGGCATCAAGATACAGAGCTTACGACCACTATAGCGTGCGCAAATATCAGTATCTTTAGAGCAGTGATGCATCAAACCACCCATATTTTTCAAGATCCGATCGCCGATGCTCTGGCCGAACTGGTCGTTAATCTCATGCAGATTTTTCAAGTCGATCACGACCAAGGTCAAGCGCAGACCGTGAGACCCCACCTGCTCGACCAGCTCACGGAAAATCTGCAAAAAGGCATCGCGCTGCAGCAAGGACGTTGTCTTATCTTGCTGTGATTCTTTTTGCGCATCAGCCAACATAGAATGCACTGAGTCGGTGACAGCAACACGCTCAGCAATATCGCGCCCTGTTGCCAGAATGTATTCGCGATCGTTTAGCTCAATCAGCTGCAGGCGAAATTCAAAATCATGGTCTGTACCAATGCGCCGCTTCACTGGTGTTACCAAGGTTGAACCTTCAAAAGGCTCAAGCACACGTAAATTATCGACGATGCACTCTAACTCAGCATCAGTCAGCTCAGGTAAAAAGTCTGTCGGCGATCGTCCTAGCAGCTGATCAAGATCAAGTCCTAACCAAGTCGCACCAAATTCATTGATGAAGGCGAGGCTCCGATCTTCAGGATCAAGAACCACAACCAAATCCAGTGACTGCTGAACAATTTTAGCCAGATCCTGTTCGGGAATAAGTGCCAAGGTGGTTTTCCTTCTGACGCTGAATATTTCCTGCTGGACTCAACCGGCAGCCCTTAAAAGCTATCTTCTCAATTTATAGATGAATACCCAACAGACTGCAAGTTAAAGCGCAAAAAGTTAATCATCTTCACGATGATGGCTCCAACCTAATGCACTTCTTACAAATGGAATGGTTAGCTTACGCTGCTCTTTTAAACTGGCTTCATCAAGCACATCAAGCAAGGCGAACAAACCGCTTAAGCGCCGTGGACTGCGCGTGAGCAGATAGCGCGCCACCTCATCCGGCAGAGCCAAACCTCGTTGCCGCGCCCTCAGCACCAGAGCATCAAACTGAGCCTGATCCTCTAAAGGCTGCACTTGATAGGTCAACCCCCAAGCCAAGCGCGAGGCTAAATCCGCCAGCTGCACAGGCAGGTGCGCCGGGGCCACATCAGCGCTCACCACCAGCTGCCCACCCTGTTCACGCAAGCGATTAAAAAGATGAAAGAGCGCCTCCTCCCAAGCAGGATCACCCAAAACCTGATGCACATCATCCAAGCACACCAAACCATGCGCGACTGCTGCAAGCTGCTCCAAAAACTCAGCATGCCGCTGACGCTCAGCCAGCGGACAATAGAGCCGAGGCCGCCCACACTGCTGGGCAGCATAATCACAGGCCTGCAATAGATGCGTTTTACCAGCATCCGCTCGCCCATAGAGATAGATAAACTGGAAGGCTTGTGCTTCAGCCAACGCCTCTAGCTGAGCAAGCAGCGCAGCGTTGTGGCCGACGAGAAAGTTATCAAACCTCGCCGTATCCTGTAAATTCACACTTAAGGAAAGCTGACTGACCATATCTCCTTGCCTACCTTGATTGCTTAATTGTGAGCACAGCCAACTTCCTTTCTATCTTTGCCAGCGCAGAATAACATCGACCGGTGCTAAAACCACCTCGGGCTCATCCACACTGAACTGCCAAGGCAGCCGCTGCACTTCACTGAGACCACTATCGAGCGCAACATTGGCGCGCAGCACCTGAGTATTCCCATTCAGTGTTAAATCGACTTCAATCATCTGCGCCGCAGCCTGATGCAGACGCAAGCTCTCGACGACCGACATCCGTTGCAAGCGTTGGAGCACCTGGGCTAGATCTTGCGGGGTCTCTATACCCATGACACGAACACGCACCTGGCCCGAATCTAGCTCGGCACCGCTGCCTGCATAATGCTCGGCCAAGGTCTCACTGGTCAAGTTCACCGCTTCACGCAGCACACCACCGAGGGTGCCCGCGGTCAGACGCTGTTCAGGTACGCCACTTAAACTCGGCTGACTTAACAGCAACACCCAGCGCTGGCCATCACTACTGATTCGCGCCACAACAACATGATCCGCCTCATAAGTGCGCGAAAACTGCAGAATCTGCCGCCCAAAGCCACCCCAAAGATCAGACAAAAGAGTGGTATTGTCTTCATGGCGCTCTAGCTCAGCAAAGACCACCGGAATCCCCCGTTCTCGCGCCTGCACCTCAACCACTTCAGCCAAGGCCGCATTAGAAGCAGGATTGACGAGATAACGCCCCTGCCGCCCATCAAGCACAATCCACATCAAAGAGCGTGGGCGCGTTGAATCCCACACACGATAGCCCATACGACGTATCAGCTGAGTAATGCCCTGCTCATCAAAAGTCAGCACCAACAGCTGCGTGGGCACCGGACGGCCTTGCGCATCAGTCAAGCGCTCCGAAGTCGATTGATAGCTAAACTCAGCCACCCACTGCTGCGCCTCGCTCAGACTTTGCCAGAGCGCAAAGGAGGGATCGTCCTGATAGACCTCAGGGTCTTCCAGGAAATCCTCAGGAGGAAAAGCCGCCGCAATCGATGCCTGACCCGTCAAACGCACCAAAAGACGACTCAGGACTTGATTCGCGGCTTCAGCACGTGTTGTTGCCGAGGTATCCGTCACCGGTAAGCTCATTTGATACAAAGAGGCGGCCTGTGCAGATCCGCTCACCAGCAGCACAGCCAACAAAAAAGAACAGAGCAATCCAATACGCATGCGCAGATAAGTTAAAGACACAACAAAAATCCACCTATTCAAAGCGTTCAAAGATAAATCTTACCTCAATTTACCCAGTCGCGTAGAGCAATGGAAGCGGAGAGTGTTAGAATAGGCTCGATTTTTTGGCCTGGCCTGTTTTCGCTTTGCCTTTCACCCATCCTTAGATACTTTACGAAGGTTCTTCATGAGTTCAAGCAAAACCCCCATCACTTATAAAGATGCTGGCGTTGATATCGATGCCGGTAATGCGCTGGTTGAACGCATCAAGGGCGTTGCCCGTCGTACGGCCCGTCCTGAAGTGCTGGGCGGACTCGGTGGTTTTGGTGCCTTGTGTCAAATCCCTGCTGGCTACAAGGAGCCTCTATTGGTCTCGGGCACCGATGGTGTCGGCACCAAGCTGCGCTTAGCGATGGATTTGAACCAGCACAGCACGATCGGCATCGATCTGGTGGCCATGTGTGTGAATGACCTGCTCGTTTGCGGCGCCGAACCACTGTTCTTCCTTGATTACTACGCCACTGGCAAGCTAGACGTTGATATTGCTGCTGATGTTGTCACCGGCATCGGCACTGGCTGCGAACAAGCCGGCTGCGCCTTGGTCGGTGGTGAAACGGCAGAAATGCCCGGCATGTATGAAGGCAGTGATTATGACCTCGCTGGCTTCTGTGTCGGGATTGTAGAAAAATCAGAAGTGATTGATGGCAGCCAAGTCAAAGCGGGCGACTTGCTACTCGGTCTGGCTTCTTCTGGCCCGCACTCCAACGGCTACTCTTTAATTCGCAAATTGATCGAGGTCAGCGGTGATGATCTGGATTTGGTGTTGGAAGATGGCCAGCGCCTGCGCGATGCCTTGATGGAGCCGACTCGCATCTATATTCGCTCCTTGCTGCCACTGCTCAAAAACAAAGTCGGCATTCACGCTTTATCTCACATCACTGGCGGCGGCCTCTACGAGAACATTCCTCGCGTTTTGCCGCAAGACTGCACCGCGCAGCTGGATCTGACCCACTACCAGCGCCCAGCCGTGTTCAACTGGATGCAAAAAGCCGGCAATGTGCCCGAAAAAGAAATGTACCGCACCCTGAACTGCGGTATCGGTATGGTGCTGGCTGTCGCAGCAGATCAGGCAGACGCCATCACACAAGCCCTGACTGAAGCCGGAGAAACCGTCTTCGCTCTAGGCCAGATCGCCCCACGTGAAGGTCAAGAAGAGCAGGTCCAGATCAAGGGTATTAACGCATGATGTTTTCGAGTGAACCCGCTGCAGCTCGGCGGGTGGTTGTGCTGATCTCAGGCAGTGGCAGCAACTTGCAAGCCTTGATCGATGCACAGCAGACAGAAGAGGGCCTCGGCGGTGAGATCTGCGCGGTGATCAGCGATCAACCTGACGCCTACGGACTTGAGCGCGCCAAACAAGCGGGCATCTCCACGCTGTGCATCAGCCCGAAGAACTTCTCCAGCCGTGAAGACTATGATCAACAGCTGATTCGTGAAATTGATCAATTTCAACCCGATTTGATCTTGCTCGCCGGATTCATGCGGATTCTATCTTCTGCCTTTGTGCTGCGCTACTTTGGCCGCCTGCTCAACATCCACCCCTCGCTGCTGCCCAAATATAAAGGGCTGCACACCCACCGGCGCGCACTTGAGGCTGGCGATAACGAACACGGCGTCAGCATCCACTTCGTGACTGAAGAACTGGATGGCGGGCCGCTGATAGTACAAGCCAAGGTGCCGATTGATCTCGAAGATGACGAAAGCTCGCTGGCGCGCAAGGTGCAGGTTCAAGAACACCTGCTTTACCCGCTCGTCACGCGCTGGTTTCTGCAAGGTCGACTCCAACTCAAAGGCAACCAGCCTGAGTTTGATGGTCACCCCCTGCCTCAACAAGGCCTGCTCTATCAAGAAGAAACACACAGCAACTAGACAGACTCAGATCAGCCTGTCATCATTTTCAGCGGCTTGGATACACCAAGTCGCTGTTTTTCATCTACTTGCTTCGCCGCTTATGCACCGCCTTGGGAAAGTCTCCTCTTCGTTTGAGGGGCGCCAAACGCGGAGAAAAAGCGATTTTTAAAACACCAAGTGTCCTCTCGTAAGGGACACCACTGCTCAGGAACCATCATGCCTGTCATTACTCTTCCAGACGGAAGCCAACGTCCTTTTGAACACCCCGTCACTGTCGCTCAGGTCGCCGAATCCATCGGCGCTGGCCTTGCCAAAGCCGCACTGGCCGGCAAGATCCAAGACCAAGCTGTCGACACCAGCTTCTTGATCGAAGAAGACACCCAACTGTCAATTATCACCGCCAAGGATGCAGAGGGCCTTGAAGTGCTGCGTCACTCCTGCGCCCACTTGATGGCAATGGCAGTGAAAAAGCTCTTCCCTCAGGTGCAAGTCACCATCGGCCCAGTCATCGAAGACGGCTTCTATTATGACTTTGATAGCGAAGAGGCCTTTACGCCTGAAGATCTGCTCGCCATCGAGAAAAAAATGGCCGAGCTGGTCCAAGAGGACATTCAGGTCGAGCGCTTCACCCTGACGCGCGATGAAGCCATCCGCTTCTTTGAAGAGCAAGGCGAATACTACAAGGCCGAAATCATCCGCGACATTCCCGCGCATGAGATTCTGTCTCTCTACCGCCAAGGGGATTTCACCGATCTGTGCCGTGGCCCGCATGTGCCCAGCACCGGTAAGATCAAAGCCTTCAAACTCATGCGCGTCTCTGGTGCCTATTGGCGCGGTGACTCGAAGAACAAGATGCTGCAGCGCATTTACGGCACCTGCTGGGGCGATAAAAAAGAACTCAAAGCCTATCTACATCGTCTGGAAGAAGCCGAAAAGCGAGATCACCGTAAACTGGCGAAACGCATGGATCTCTTCCACATCCAAGACGAAGCGCCCGGCATGGTGTTCTGGCATGCCAATGGCTGGACCCTCTACCAAACCCTGGAAACCTATATGCGCGGCATTCTGCGCAACAATGGCTACCAAGAGGTCAAGACACCCCAGGTTGTCGATAAGGTACTCTGGGAACGTTCCGGCCACTGGGAACACTACCAGTCCAATATGTTCACCACGGTTTCTGAGCATCGGGATTACGCCATCAAGCCGATGAACTGCCCTTGCCACCTGCAGATCTTTAATCAAGGCCTGAAAAGCTACCGTGATCTCCCCCTGCGTATGGCTGAATTTGGCTCCTGCCACCGCAACGAGCCTTCAGGTTCACTGCATGGCTTAATGCGCGTACGTGGCTTTACTCAAGACGATGCCCATATCTTCTGTACAGAAGAGCAGATGGAAGACGAGGCCGCACGCTTTATCCAGCTGACGCTCGATGTCTACCGCGACTTTGGCTTTACCGATGTTGAGCTCAAACTATCCACGCGCCCTGAAGGCCGGATTGGCGATGACAGCCTGTGGGATAAAGCCGAACATGCTTTAGAGCACGCGCTGAACAAAATCGGCAAACCTTGGGATTTACAGCCTGGCGAAGGAGCCTTCTACGGGCCTAAAATCGAGTTCTCGCTGCGTGACTGCCTCGGCCGCGTCTGGCAGTGCGGTACCTTACAGCTTGATTTCGTCTTACCAGGTCGCCTCGGGTCTCAATATGTCGCCGAAGATGGCCAGCGCAAAAACCCAGTCATGCTGCACCGTGCTATTCTAGGCTCCTTTGAGCGCTTTATTGGCATTCTGATCGAACACTATGCCGGCGATCTGCCCACCTGGCTGGCTCCAGTGCAAGCAGTGGTGATGAATATTACCGACAAGCAGGCTGATTACGCACAAGAATTAGCGCAAATCTGCCATGCCCAAGGCATTCGCATCGAAACCGACTTGAGAAATGAGAAGATAGGCTTTAAAATCAGAGAGCATACCCTAGCGAAGGTTCCTTACTTGCTTGTCGTCGGTGACAAAGAAGTAGAATCGCGCACTGTCTCGGTGAGAACCCGTCACGGTGACAACCTAGGCAATTATGATTTAGCAACACTGCAAGCTAAGCTCCTCGAACGCACGTTCTAAAGAGCTGATTTCTTGAGACCTCACCCCAACGCAGGGCGTGAGGCTCAAGAAGCGCAAACCAGCCTGCTGATCAACCAAACAAAATGGAGATACAACAATCAAGCGCGCTAATCCAATGAGAGGGCGGGATCCTAAGAAAAATCTGCCCCCAATCAATGAGAATATCCAAGCCACTGAAGTCCGTCTGATCGGCCACGAAGGCGAACAGATCGGCGTTGTTCCTTTACAAGAGGCCCTGGATAAAGCCGCAGAAGCCGGATTGGATCTGGTCAAGATTTCAGAAGCCGATCCCATCGTCTGTAAGATTATGGATTATGGCAAGTATCTGTTTGAGCAAAAGAAAGCCAAAAATGCTCAGAAGAAAAAACAGAAACAAATCCAGATCAAAGAAGTGAAATTCCGTCCCGGAACTGAAGAAGGTGACTACCAAATCAAGTTCCGTAACGTAAAACGCTTCCTTGAAGAAGGCGATAAGGTTAAAATCACGCTTCGCTTCCGCGGTCGTGAGATGGCACACCAAGATATTGGTCTGCGTCTCTATCAAAGAATCGAAGAAGAATTGGGAGATACAGTGGTCGTTGAATCGCGTCCTCGCCTAGAGGGCCGTCAAATGGTCATGATGATCGCACCCAAGAAGAAATGATCCCCTCTCCTGCTGAGTTCAAGCATCGGTGATGCCAAGCTGAGCAGGAGTGTGTTTATTTATGGGCTTGGATCATGCCCCATCCCTTGAAACGCATTCTTAGAATGCACTTGTGGAGTTAAAGTAATGCCAAAGATTAAATCAAACAGTGGTGCGCGCAAGCGCTTCAAGCCAACAGCAAAAGGCTTCAAGCACAAGCAGTCTTTCCGTAGCCACATCCTGACTAAGAAAAGCCCTAAGCGTAAGCGTCAGCTGCGTGGCATGAAGCAGATTTCTGCTGCTGACCTGCCATTAATCAAGCGTATGCTCCCTAGCGTCTAAGTCTTTTTCTTTTTTATTTTTGTCAGGAGTCTGTTGTTATGGCCCGTGTTAAACGTGGTGTTCAGGCGCGTCGTCGCCACAAAAAAATCCTCAAGCTAGCGAAAGGCTACTACGGTGCCCGTAGTCGTGTATTCCGCGTTGCTAAGCAAGCTGTTATCAAAGCTGGCCAGTACGCTTACCGCGACCGTCGTGTACGTAAGCGTCAGTTCCGTGCGCTGTGGATTGCGCGTATCAACGCTGCCACTCGCATGAACGGCATGTCTTACAGCCGTTTCATCTCTGGCTTGAAGAAAGCAGATATCACCATCGACCGTAAGGTTCTGGCTGATATCGCTGTTCACGATCAAGCCACTTTTGCAGCCATTGTTGAAAAATCAAAAGCGGCCTTAGCCTGATTTTTTAGCACTTAGCTTGCAAAAGCTCGCTTTTAGCCCGCAAGGTTAAAAGTATTGATCAGGGGAAGGGCTAGGCTCTTCCCCTTTTTTACGTGCTGATTTTAACGATCTCCTTACACCTTTCATTGGAGTTGTGCAGATGGAAAACCTCTCCCCCCTGTCTTTAGAAGGTCTCAACCTTCAAGAACAGGTTAGCCGCGCCCTCGAGCAGATCACCCAGGCTCAAGATATAGCGACGCTGGAAGCCCTAAGAGTCCAGTTTTTGGGCAAAAAAGGAGAGCTCACCAGCCTGCTCAAAGGACTGGGGCAGCTCGCACCAGAAGACCGCCCCAAGGCCGGCGATATCATCAATCAAGCCAAACAACAGGTTCAGCAAGCCCTGCAAGCGCACAAAGAAGCCCTTGAAAGCGCTGCACTGGCCGCACAACTCGCCGCAGAGCAGATCGATATCACCCTACCAGGACGCCAAGCACAACTCGGCGGGCTGCATCCTGTCACCAAGACCATTCAGCGTATTGAAGATTTTTTTGCCAGCATTGGCTTTACCGTCGCTGAAGGCCCTGAAGTTGAAGATGACTACCACAACTTTGAAGCACTGAATATTCCCGCGCACCACCCCGCTCGGGCGATGCACGACACCTTCTATTTTGACGCCCATACCCTCCTGCGCACGCACACCTCACCAGTGCAGGTACGCAGCATGGAAAGCCAGCAACCGCCCATGCGCATTCTCTGCCCAGGGCGCGTCTATCGCTGCGATTCCGATATGACCCACTCACCGATGTTCCATCAGGTCGAGGGGTTATTTATCGACGAAAACATCAGCTTTGCTGATCTCAAAGGCATTCTGCACCAGTTCTTACAAGCCTTTTTCGAGCAGGATCTGCGCGTACGTTTTCGCCCTTCCTACTTCCCATTTACCGAGCCCTCGATAGAAGTCGATGTCGACCGAGGCGATGGTCGCTGGCTTGAAGTGCTCGGCTGCGGCATGGTCCACCCCAAGGTGCTGACGATGTCGAACATTGATCCTGAACGCTTTACTGGCTTTGCTTTTGGTATGGGTGTCGAGCGTCTTGCCATGCTGCGTTATGGCGTAGATGATCTGCGTCTCTTTTTCGATAACGACATCAAATTCTTAAGCCAGCTGCGCTAAGCGCACCTTGTCTGATAAGGAAACACATCATGAAATTCAGTGAACTCTGGCTGCGCGAATGGGTGAACCCTGCCATTACCACCGCAGAACTCGATACTCAGCTCTCGCTGGCCGGCCTCGAAGTCGATAGCCTCGAACCTGCCGCTGGCGTCTTCTCTGGCGTCATCGTTGGTGAAATCATCAGCGCTGAGCCTCACCCCAATGCCGACAAACTCCAAGTCTGCCAAGTCAGCGATGGTCACACCACCCATCAGGTTGTCTGTGGTGCCCCCAATGCGCGCGCTGGCCTCAAAACCGCCTTTGCCCAGATCGGCGCCGTTTTACCCGGCGATTTCAAAATCAAAAAGGCCAAGCTGCGCCAAGTCGAATCCCACGGCATGCTCTCTTCTGAGCAGGAGCTCGGCCTTTCTGAATCCCATGATGGCATCATGGAGTTGGCAGCAGACGCCCCTGTTGGTGCCGATCTGCGTGCCTATCTACAGCTAGATGATCATATCTTTGATGTTGATCTGACCCCCAATCGCAGCGATTGCCTCTCGATTGCTGGCTTAGCGCGTGAAGTGGGTGTGCTCAATCGCATCAGCGTCACGCCGCCCGTGCGCAACACCACCGAAGTCAGCCTAGAAGACACACCCAGCATTGAGGTGCTCGCACCTGCGGCCTGTCCACGCTATTTAGGCCGAGTGATTCGCGGGGTCAACCCACAAGCGAGCACACCTTTATGGATGCAAGAGCGTCTGCGTCGCAGCGGTGTGCGCAGCATTGATCCACTGGTCGATGTGACCAACTATGTGATGCTCGAACTCGGCCAGCCCCTGCATGCCTTTGATTTAGCGCAGATTGATCAAGGCATTCGCGTACGCTTTGCAGAGCCAGAAGAGAAGCTAACCCTGCTCGATGGCCAAGAGATCACCCTCGATCCCTCCAGTCTGGTCATTGCCGATCACAGCAAAGCCCTCGCCCTGGCTGGCATTATGGGAGGCGAAGCCAGCGGCTGTTCAGACTCGACTCAGGATATCCTGCTCGAAGTCGCCTACTTTGATCCCCTTTCGCTCGCCGGTCAGGCGCGACGCTACGGCCTGCATACTGATTCTTCGCACCGCTTTGAACGCGGCGTTGATTTCGCCCTGCAAGAACGCGCAATGGAGCGCGCCACACAACTGATCCTAGAGATCAGTGGCGGTCAGGCTGGCCCCACAGTCGATTGCACGAGTCAGGCTCACCTGCCTGAGCGCGCTGAAATCCTGCTGCGCCGTTCACGACTTGATCAACTGCTGGCCTGTCATCTGCCTAATGCCGAAGTTAGCGAGATTCTCGAGCGTCTTGGCTTACAGGTGCAGGAAGTCAGCGAAGGCTGGCTGGCTTTAGCCCCCAGCTTCCGCTTTGATCTCAGTATTGAAGTTGATCTGATCGAAGAAGTCGCCCGCGTCTACGGCTATGATCGCTTGCCCACCACCGCGCCCACTGCGCCTTTGCTGATTCAAAGCACGCCAGAATCTCAAGTCAGCCTACGTCGCTTGCGCCAAGCCTTGGTCGCGCGTGATTTCCAAGAGGCCATCACCTATAGCTTCATTGATGCCGCCTCTGCGCAGATCTGCGATCCAGCGCATCCACCTTTAGCGCTAAGCAACCCGATCTCCAGTGATCTTGCCGTGATGCGCACCAGCTTGATTCCGGGCCTGGCCAAAACCCTCGCCCACAACCAAAAGCGTCAACAAGCCCGTGTGCGCCTTTTTGAGACAGGTTTACGCTTTGTTCCCGAAGCCGATCAACTCCAACAAGAGCCGATGCTGGCGGGTTTGATTGCTGGCCCCCGTCACGCAGAGACTTGGTGTGATGGCCAAGACAAGGTCGATTTCTTTGACTTAAAAGGTGATCTTGAAGCTCTACTGCAACTCGGCGGCCAAGCCAGCGAGTGGCGCTTTGAGGCGGCCCAGCACCCTGCTCTGCATCCAGGCCAAAGTGCCAAGATCAGTCGCCTCACGCCGCAAGGCTGGCAAGAAGCGGGCTGGATCGGTGCGCTCCACCCTCAAGTGGCCGGCCACTTTGATCTCAAAGGCACGGCCTTTGTGTTTGAAATTCAGCTACAGCAGCTGATGCAAGGACACATCGCCCGCTTTGAAGGCCTCTCACGCTTCCCTGAAATGCGCCGTGACCTTGCATTGGTTGTCGATCAACACCAGCAGGTCGGTGAACTGGTGCAAGCCATCGAACAAGAGGCCGAGAGCAGCTTGAAGCGCGTCCACCTGTTTGATGTTTATCAAGGCAAGAACCTCGCAGAAGGCAAAAAGAGCCTCGCGCTTGGCCTGACTTGGCAGCACCCAGAACGCACGCTCAAGGATGAAGAAATCAACAGCCAGCTCGAACAGCTACTTGCTATGCTGCAACAGCGCTTCGCTGCCACGCTGCGTTAAAGCTCACATCCCAACCACAAAAAGCCCCAGACTCGAGGATGAGCTGGGGCTTTTTTTGTACAGACAAAACTTGACAAGCCCTTGATCTCACTGCAATGTTGGGTATATAGCATCGCCACACTGAAAGGAGCATCGTATGGGCGCACTCACCAAAGCAGAACTCACTGAAAAACTGATTAGCGAACTCGGATTCACCAAAAACGATGCCAAAGAAATGGTCGAGCATTTTTTTAGTGAAATCCGTGAAGCGCTGAAAGACAACGAACAGGTTAAGCTTTCTGGCTTTGGCAACTTTGATCTGCGTGATAAGAGCGAACGCCCAGGCCGGAATCCAAAAACCGGCGAGGAGATCCCGATTTCAGCTCGGCGCGTGGTCACTTTTAAGGCAGGACAAAAACTGAAAGGATTGGTTGAGAAGCTGCCTATACAAAAAGCCGAATAGCCACTCATTAAAAAGGGCCGAAGAGGCCCTTTTTAATAGTCATACCAAAATTTACTGGTGTGAGTTCGTCTCTACTGCTTCT
>SKOQ01000088.1 GCA_007119985.1 Marinospirillum sp. | reverse complement strand
CAATTTTAAGGGCGTCATGCTTCATGTCGTTTTGGAGCAGTTCCCGCACAAACCTGGAAACACTCCCCTGGTGCAGTCCATAAATCCAGAGTATTTCATTCTTAGGCCCCCGATCTCTTCCCGGTGTGTACGTTGTATTGCTTTTACTCCTTTCCATATCTTGCTCCTATTTTTTAAGGCCTTATTCATGGGCATTTATAACATAAATGACTATCTATACTCCCAATCTTTTTAATAACGCCCGAAGGCTTTACACCTCCGGGCTAATCATCACTGACTATGGGATTTTCCCATATTCTTTAAATTAAATAATACGCTGTCAACAACGAAATGATAATAGATGCAGTTGTTCTGACCCCATCTATCTTCTCCCAGTAGAGCTTCATTTTATCTTTGAATGGAGCATTGGGAATTTCTTTTTGAACTGCTTTCCATATTTCGTGAAAGTTTGGCAGAGGAATTACATCCAGTATTGCAAAGATGATTTTCCCCCAGAGCGTATTATCAGGAACCTTCTTGCGTATCACTTTTTCTGCTTTTTTTGCGTACATATTTTGAACCTTATTTTTAATTGAACTTTTCACATTTCTATATTGAATGATTGCTTTCTGCTTCAAGCTGGGTGAGGGAAGGGAAGACCTGTCTGGCTCCCCCGCCCTTTTGATTTCTCTTTCTGACAACTTCTTTTTCAAATCATCAGAACCGATGAAACTTTCACCTTCTATATTTCTGTTTGAGCGTTCCATTCGTACTAACCTCCATTTATTTAGTTTCAAGTAACAAGTGAGTTTCATAGGTCGAGCGATGGGAGTATAAGATTGCCCAGCGTCCATTCAATTTTGAGAGGACAAATTTATATGGATTCCCACCAATGCCAGAGGGGATGAAATGCTCAACTGTTAGGGATCCCTCCAAAGAGTCTGTAATGGAAATCCGTGCTCCGCGAACTCCGTTTTCACTGCCATGGTGAAAAACAATCCATTTTCCGCCTACAAAATAAAATCCGTACAGCCGTTGGGATTGCTCAACATATTCAAAAGAGCGGGCATCGAATGGATCGGTTCCTCTAATCACAAAATGACTGTACTGTCTGTTTTCAGCCTGAGCATTATTCAAAACCGTGATTGCGCAATATACGTATTTACCGTCAGTCTCTGCATGCTGCACATAAACCCGACCAACACCAGTCGTGATGTCAACTTCAAAAAATCTTGGTGGGATAATCCGCTGGACATCTTCAACCGTAAAAAATGGTTCATCAGATTTACTCCAATTGATCCCATCATAAGAAGTGGCAAGTCCAGCTGCCCTCATACCCGGATAATTTCCTACTCGATCCTGAAAATAAGTGATATATATGTCTTCCCATTGGAATCCAGTTAACATTCCTGAACGATGGGCGACCCCATTGGACTGCCCTTGCCATGCTGGAAAATCAGTGAACGCCGGATTGCTGATGGCTTCCCAATTTATAAAATCTTCGGTTTTGAATACAGTGGAATTGGTATGTAATATCCCATTCAATCGTTGCTGAGATTGAGTAAATAAAAGACCCTCTGAAATACCGCCAACTCGAAAATTATTGCCCTGAAATTGGGAAGGTCTGATAACAACTCCTTTGTATTCAAATGCCGTAAAATCTGGAAAGCGGATATCTGGTTTTGGGTCAGGGGAACCAGTGTCCCCTACATCTTTTTTACCTGCCTCGCAATATACATATCACGAAACCCCTCTCCATCATCCTGTCGATAGGCAATATACCAGACTCCCTTCCATTTGAATAACTGCCTGCTCACGCCTGCGCTCGCATTGTGATCCGTGCCAAACAGATAATGATTTTCACCAGGCTCCTGCAGATTGTCAGATACGGCAAGCGCGATGGCTCTTTTATTTGGATCATGAGGGTCTCTGGTATTCTGCACCCGGTACCACTTCCCTTCAACATGCACAGACATTGGGCGTCCAGGACTTGAGCTAACTGGTTTCCAATATTCCATGGGTTCCCGGCTTCTAATTACCGCCTCATAATTCACTCCGTTAATAGAACCTCCCACAGCCAGATAAATTTGATCATTGTGCCAAAAAGCCCCATGAGCGTAAAGACGTCCACTTCTACAAAAATCAGTATTCGGGAATGCCTCAGGAATAATCTCATGCAAAGACTCAACATGCATTAAAGGAGCATCGACCGTCAGGTATGTCCAGTTTATCATGTCCGGACTGCTGGCTAATCCCAAAGCCCGGCGCCCTGGGTATTTATCACAATCACCTCCCGGAGCGAAATCCCCATAAAAAGAATAATAGACTTCATGATGAGGATGCCAAACCAGTGCATACGGATTCACCCTATTCGTGCCCTGCCAATTTAATTGGGGCCTATCCAAAACCGTATTGTCTGGGTAGTCCTCAAATGACCAATCTGGGGCAAAACTCAAAAGACTGCCGGTCTGATTGGACGCTGGTCGGTACCCACGCTCTCTGTGGATTTCACTGAATCGGGTATAATCTGCCCAGCCGCTGTTATAGAAGAGGCTCAACCCACCCGCTTCATTCATATAAAAACCGATTGGATCAATCTTCCGCTTCCCCACAACATCTAAATGGCTGACCACTGGATCATGTGGGTCTGTAATTATTTCCCAGTCATCCGGATTTAGACT
>SKOQ01000160.1 GCA_007119985.1 Marinospirillum sp. | reverse complement strand
GCTTCCATCCCTGTCTGGTTTTGTTATTCTATTGCTTTATCTAGACGCTTCGTCAAGGAAATCCCTATGTCCCACACTGACACTCGTGCCCCTTCTCAAATGCAGACGATCCACACCCCCGATGTTGGCGATACGATGGTGTCGATCACCAACTTAAAAGGGGAGATTACCTATGTGAATCGCGTCTTTATGCGCGTGACGGGTTATCACGAAAAGCAGCTGATTGGGCATAACCACCATCTGGTGCGCCACCCGCAGATGCCGCGCTGTGTGTGGCAAAGGGTGTGGAAGCGATTAGAGCGTGATGATGAAGCTTTCATTTTGGTCAAAAACCAAGGTGCGCAGCAGCAGGCCTATTGGAGCTTGACGGTGCTCTACCCCAACTTTGACCATCAAGGCAAGAAAGTGGGTTACTGCGCGGTGCACTACCCAGCATCGGCGGCAATGATTGCATTGATCGAGCCGATTTATGCCAAGGTGCTTGAGGCCGAAAAGCGCGATATGCAGGCAGGACTGCGTTGTCTAGAAGAAGCTTTACAAGCAGCGGGTCACCAAAGTTATAGTGAATATTTGATTGAGGCTCACCATCGGCAGCAGCAGCAAACGCCGCCTGCTCAACCGAATTATCAGCCAACCTATGCACGCAAAACCTCACGCAAAAGTGGTGCTCAGCCCTTTTTAGGCACCCAGATGCGTTGGACGCAGGCGATACAAATGCTGCTGGCGCTGGCTGTGGCGGGCGGGGTTCAGTGGATGCAACCCAGCGCCTGGTGGATCTGGCTCTATCCTTTATTCGTCTTAGGTATGCTGATGTACACCCGTCATCTGATGGGCAGTGCACTGAATGTCTTGCATCGGGTTCATCGAACGATCAAACGCACTAAGTTGGGTGAGTTACACCATCGCGTGAATGAGACTTCAGGTCTCGGTGAGGTGGGGCAGGTGGCTTGGGAGATGAATGAGCTGCTCGATCAACTACAGAGCTTTTATCTTGAGGCCAATAGCGCTTTCTTAGATGTCAAAGAAGGTGTGCCACACCGCTATGCCTTAAGTACAGCGGTTTCTGGTGCGCCGCATCGCTCTTTAGAGCAGTTGAATCAGGGCCTTGAGGCGATGCGTCAGGTTGAAGAAATTCGTTCGCGCAATGAGCTGATGTCGCGCTTGAATGAGGTCAATGTCAACTCTTTGGTGCCAAACTTGTCAACGATTCAGACTGATCTGGTCAGTGTGATCGAACAGATCAAAGTGGCACTGGCGACCGCGACCACCAATCTAGAGCAGGCTGAGCGGGCCGAAGAAATGATCGATGTGATGCTGCGTCAGCTGGGTAATATCACGCAGGTTTTGGGGCATATTCAGCAGTTGGTTGAGCAGCTAGAAGGCGATGGTCAGCAGGTCATTGAAGCCTTAGCGCTGATCGATAATCTGGCCGAGCAAACCAATCTGCTGGCGTTGAATGCCTCGATTGAAGCCGCGCGTGCCGGTGAGCATGGGCGGGGGTTTGCCGTGGTCGCTGATGAAGTACGCACCTTGGCGGGGCGCTCAAAAGAAACCGCCAGCCAGATCAATCAGATCATCACCACCTTTTCTTCTCGCTCAGCGCAGATGCGTGCGGCTTCGGAGCAGGCTGGTACAGAGGCCAATGCGTTGAATCAGGATATCGGTGGTTTTCATCAAACCTTCCGCGATCTGGCCGTTTCAACGCGTGATACACATCAGCGTTTATCACTGGCGAGTGATAAGAATTTCACCACCCTCGCTAAGGTTGATCATATCGTCTACAAGCAGCGCACCTATCTGGCCATTCAGGATGTGCAGCAGTATCAGCAAGCGGCGCAAGCCGTGCAGGTGAATCATCACCAGTGTCGTTTGGGGCAGTGGTATGAGCAAGGCTTTGGCTATGAGCAGTTCCGTCAGCTGCCCAGCTATGGATTGCTAGAAGCCCCCCACGCTCAGGTGCATCACTATGCGCATCAGGCTGTGGCACTGGTGGAACAAAACTGGCTGCGCTCTGCTGAGTTGCGCGAGCAGATCGTTGAGCAGGTGCAGGCCGTCGAAGCCGCCAGTGATCAAACGATGCAGCTGTTAGATCGTCTGGTTGAAGAAAAACATCCCGCCAGTCACGCATAAGCTGCACTGGCAAGGATGCGTGCAGCGCTTTAAGAGGCCAGTGCTTTGCTGATCACTTCATAGACGTCTGGGCTCAGGGGTTGATCCTGAATGCGTTGTAGCTCGGCTTTCATCTGCGCCTTACGATGATCATCCATGCGCTGATGGCGTGTTAAAGGGAGCACCAGGCGCGCGGCAATCTGTGGGTTCAGCTGGTTCAGCTCGATCACTGCATCAGCCAGTGCTGCATAACCGGCGCCATCACGGCGATGGAAGCGGCTTGGATTGTGCTGGCAGAAGGCCCCCAGCAGAGCACGCACCTTATTCGGGTTCTTCATTGAAAAAGCAGGGTGTGTCTTGAGCTGATGTAGACGATCCAGCGCATCGGGATAAGGACGCGTGACCTGCACGCTGAACCAGCTATCCATCACCAGCGCATCCTGCTGCCACTGCTGCTCAAAAGCACTCAGCGCGGCTTGTCCCTGTGCAGGGTCTTCGGCATGGGCCAAGGCGGTCAGCGCAGCCAGCTGATCGGTCATATTATCGGCCTGCTCAAACTGCTGCTGAGCAAGGCTGAAGGCGGCTTCGGATTCGGTGGCGACCAGATAAGCTAGGCAGGTGTTTTTAAGTTGGCGCGCGGCCAGCTGCTCTGGCTCGGCAGACCAAGGCGCTTGGAGATCAAAGGCTTGGTAGAGCGCGAGAAAGGCATCATAGAAGCGGGTGGCGAGCATCTTGCGTGCATAGTCGCGCGCGATATGAATCGCATCGATATCCACACAAGCATACTGCTCAGCAATATAAGCCTCAGAGGGCAGTTGCAGGAGTTCGGCCAGCATCATCGGGTCTTGATGATCCTGTAACAGCGCGGCAAAGGCAGAAACCAGGCTTGGATGCAGTTGCAAATCCTGCCCTTGCTGCTGTTGCTGGATCAAGGCATCAATCGCATTCAGCGCCAACTTTTGACCAGCCTCCCAGCGATTAAAACCATCACTGTCCTGCGTCAGTTGCAAGGCCAGTTCAGCATCCGTGCGTGGATAATCCAGCTTCACTGGGGCTGAGAAACCGCGCAAGAGCGAGGGCAGAGGCGCTGCATCAAGTTGTTCAAAGACCCAGCTTTGGCTGGCCTCACGCAGATGGATCACGGTTTCATCGCCCAGCGTTTCACCTTTGAGAATCAAAGGCAGATCCTGCCCCTGCGCATCGAGCAGACCTAGCTTGACCGGAATCAAAAGCGGTTGTTTGTCGCTCTGGCCTGGGGTGGGTGGCGTCTGCTGGTGCAGGGTCAGTGTGAAAGTGCGCGCCGCTGGATCATAGTGGCGTTCAACGCGCAGCTGGGGAGTACCGGCTTGGTGATACCAGCGCATAAACTGGCTTAAATCCTGTCCTGAAACCTCAGCCATGCACGCGACAAAGTCTTCAATCGTCACCGCTTGGCCATCAAAGCGTTCGAAGTAGAGATCGCTGCCGCGACGGAAGGTCGGCCAGCCCAGCAGCTCGGCCAGCATCCGCACGATTTCAGCGCCCTTCTCATAGATCGTCAGGGTATAAAAGTTGTTGATCTCGATATAGCTTTCCGGGCGGACAGGATGCGCCGTGGGGCCAGCATCCTCGGCAAACTGGGCTGTACGCAGCAGCGCGACATTTTGAATCCGCTCAACAGCCGCCGAATGCTGATCAGCGCTGAATTGCTGATCACGAAACACGGTAAAACCCTCTTTCAGCGAGAGTTGGAACCAATCGCGGCAGGTGACGCGATTGCCGGACCAGTTGTGGAAATATTCATGCGCGACGACGCTTTCAACACGGTGAAAGGCTCGGTCTGTTGCACTTTTGGGATCCGCCAGCACGCAGGCAGAGTTGAAAATATTCAGCCCCTTGTTTTCCATCGCTCCCATATTGAAATCGTTCACCGCAACGATCATATAGATGTCTAAATCATACTCGCGGCCATAGACCGTCTCATCCCACTGCATGGCCTTTTTGAGCGAAGTCAGTGCATGCTGGCCCTTGTGCAGGTTTTCTTCTTCGACCCACAGCTCAAGTGCCACTTCGCGGCCACTTTGTGTGGTGAACTGATCCTTGACTGCATGGAGCTGACCACCTACCAAGGCGAACAGATAGGCAGGCTTGGGGAAGGGGTCTTCCCAGCAGACAAAATGACGCCCGCCTTCAAGCTGGCCTTGCTCGATCAGATTGCCATTGGAGAGCAGGACAGGATAGCGGGCGGCATCGGCACTGATCCGCGTGCGAAAGCGGGCCAGCACATCAGGCCGATCCAGATAGTAGGTGATACGACGAAAGCCCTCAGCCTCACACTGGGTGCAGAAGTGGCCGCCAGAAATATACAGCCCCTCTAGTGCCGTGTTCTGCGCTGGGCTGATTTCAACCTGAGTTTCAAGCACCGCCTGATCGGGCAGGTGATGCAGTGTGATGCCGCTTTCAGTTAGTTGATAATCACTGAAAGGCGCGCCGTTGACTTGGATGGAGTGCAAGGTCAGCTCTTGCCCATGCAGTTCAAGGGGCAGTCCAGGCTCAGGGCGTTGTGGATTACGGCGTAGATGTAAGCGGCTGATGACACGGGTATTTTCAGGGTGGAGGTCAACATCCAGTTCGACTTGATCAATCAAAAATGCCGGTGGGAGATAGTCTTTTAAATGGATGGTGCTTGGCTGTGACATAGAGACCTCGAAAAGCGCAACAAAGGGTGGTATTTTTAACCCAGTGTAACCGAATGCGACTTAGGATAAACAGCCAGGAGCCTGATATGTCTGAAAAATATCGTTTGGTCACGCGCAGTGATTTTGATGGTTTAGTCTGCGCCGCCTTACTGAAGCACCTCGATTTAATTGATGATATCCAGTTTGTGCACCCGAAAGACATGCAAGACGGCAAGGTTGAAATCGGCCCGCGTGATATCACCACCAACCTGCCTTATGTGGCTGGCTGCTATCTGGCTTTTGATCACCATTTAAGCGAAACCCTGCGCAATACAGAGCAGGCTGAGAATCACATCATTGATCCGAATGCGCCTTCAGCGGCACGTGTGGTGTGGCAGCATTATGGTGGCCATGAGGCTTTTCCTGCGCGTTGGGATGAAATGATGGCGGCGGTCGATAAGGGCGATGCGGCGCAATTTAATGAAGACGAAGTGCTGAACCCTGAAGGCTGGGTGCTGCTGAACTTCATTATGGATGCGCGCACGGGTTTGGGTCGCTTCCATGATTTTCGGATTTCAAACTATCAATTGATGATGCAGCTGATTGATTACTGCCGTAATCACACCATTAGCGAAATACTGCTGCTGCCAGATGTGAAAGAACGCACAGAGCTCTACTTTGAGCATGAGAGTAAAGCGCGCCAGCAAATTCAGCGTTGTGCTACGGTGCATGGCAATCTGGTGGTGCTGGATTTACGCAATGAAGAGACCATCTTTGCCGCCAACCGTTTTATGCTCTATGCCCTCTATCCTCAGACCAATATCTCGATTCATGTGATGTGGGGTTTGAAGCAGCAAAATACGGTGTTTGCGATTGGCAAATCCATCCTCAACAAAACATCCAACACCAATGTGGGTGAGCTGTGCCTGCAATACAATGGCGGGGGGCACCTCAATGCGGGAACGTGTCAGGTCAGTAATGACGAGGCTGAAGCCGTGTTGGCGAAATTGGTCGCTAAGATCAACGCTGATGGTTAATGCGTGCCTGATCTTCTGATCATCGCCTGATCAGTAGCTCAGCCCTCAAGTGCTGGATGACCAGTCTTGAGGGCTTTTTTGTGCTGAACGCTTTTGATCAAGGTGCAGATTAATACGCCATCTTGCCATCGAAAGCACCAGCTGCCACACAGGTTATTCTGTTGTGCTGGTCGCCTGACCGCGCTGGCGCGCCTCAGGCCCACGACGCTGGCCACGTTCCATTCGCTCTGTTGGCCGCCCTTGTTCATCTAATTCCAGATTGCGGATAACGCTGCCATCGGCCTGCTTGAAGACGACTTGATAGCCACCGCTGCTGAGCGGTGTCAGCTCGGCTGTTGCGCCTGATCCACCTAAGCGCAATGCGCGGGCTTGCATCAGGGTCTCGATTTCAGCCAGGTTCCAGTTGGGGGCTGATTCGCTGCGCTCGCTGCGGGCGAGGTGGCGATGATGTGCTCTTTGTCCTTGGGCGCCTTCTTGGCAGGCTGCGCGTTCGGCGCTGGGTGTACTGCCGGCTGGGGTGGCGGGTGTTTCTGCCCAGAGGGGTTGGCTCAGGGCAAGGCTTAGGGCGATTCCAGAAAGTGCTAAACGGAGAGTCGACATCACAAATTCCTCGTGGTTGGGAGATAGGCCTTATCTCACCATAGCTCTGTCGCGTGCGGATCTTGATACTGTCCGTGAAGTGTCGCAAAAGTCTCTCGTGCGCTCAGCCTGTTCGTGTTGAGATGGATGGGCGAATGGATGGGCAAGAGATGGTGGTTGATACACTTTTGTGATTCTTCTGGAGCGGCCTTGCTCTAGAATGGAGTCCTGAGTTGTTTGAAGGAGTTCAAAGTGAGCCATATTCTTGCAGTCGATGATGATCCTGAAATTCGCACCTTGTTGCAGCGTTATCTCAGCGAGCAAGGTTTTGATGTCAGCGTTGCCGCCGAAGGGCAAGCCCTGCGCGCTGCGCTGAATCAGCAGACGCCTGATCTGGTGCTTTTGGATGTGATGATGCCGGGAGAAGATGGCCTGAGTTTGTGCCGCTTTATTCGTGAGCATCATCCGCAGCTGCCGGTGATTTTGGTGACGGCTCGCGGTGAAGCCACCGAGACCATACTGGGGCTAGAAATCGGCGCCGATGATTATGTCGCCAAACCCTTTAATCCGCGCGAATTGCTGGCAAGGATCAAGGCTGTGCTGCGCCGTGCTAGTCTGGCGACCACCCCTTTGATGACAGGCTCTGGTGCGGCAGAGGCCAGCTCAACGCTCGTGCCAGCACAGCCGATTCGCAGCGGGCGAGTCTGTTATCACTTTGCAGGCTGGACCTTGGATACCGGAACGCGAGATTTGATTGATCCTCAAGGCGTTGAGCTGGCTTTATCGAACGCAGAGTACAAGCTGCTCAAGGTGCTGTTGCATCATCCTCGTCGGGTGCTGACACGAGACCAGCTGCTCGATCTCACTGCAGGGCGTGAAGCTCAGGCTTTCGATCGGGCGATTGATAATCAGATCTCTCGCTTAAGGCGCAAAATCGAAGAAGACACCCGTCAGCCGCGTCTGATCAAAACCGTCTGGGGGGGTGGCTATCAGCTGAATGCTGAAGTGACGCGCTCTGGAGAAGAGGCGCCCTTGTGAAACGCTGGCTCCCACAACGCCTAGCTGGACGCCTGTTGCTGCTGATTCTGTTGGCGCTGCTATTGGGGCAGGTGGTGCCGCTGCTGATTGTGGCTGATGAAAGGCGCGAACAGCTGCATGAAGCCGGTTTGCGCCATTCGAGTCAACGCTTGGCAATCACCTACGACCTTCTCACTCAGCTGCCTGAGAGCTCACGCCCTCAGCTCTTGCGCGCCCTGTCCTCACCTCAGTTGCACTATCGTCTGGCCGCGGAGCCAGGGGTGTCCATCAGCATGGATCAGAATATTAATCAGCGAACTCGAGAGCGCTTGCTCCATGCCTTCCCTGAGCCCCGCCCTGAAGCCCGCTTTCATCTGATTTATCCACAAGAGGATTGTGAGGCCCGCTGGGAATCTATTCAGAGCCGTGAAGAACGCCGTCGTCATTGGGGCTGCCAACCTTGGTTGGAGGCCAGCCTGCGGCTGGATGCAACGCAATGGCTGAATCTGAGTATTGCCACGCCTCATGAAGCCCAGCCTTGGGCATGGCGTATCTGGTCCAATCTCTTGATCAGCGCCTGCCTGATCACAGCTGCGGTGATCTTTTTTGTGCGTCAGCAGCTGCGACCCTTGAAAACCCTCAGTGAGGCCGCGCGGCGCTTTGCTCTTGGTCAGAGTCAGCCACTGCAAGAGCAGGGACCTGAAGATATTCGTGAAGTCATCCATGCCTTTAACCAGATGCAGGAGCAGGTTGGCAGGCAGCTCAAAGAACGGGCGCTGATTCTAGCGGCCTTATCGCATGACCTGCGCACACCGCTGACGCAGATGCGTTTGCGGTTGGAGCTGCTCCCTGAAGGCGAGGATCGAGAAAAGCTGATTCACAGCTTGGAAGAGATGCAGCAGCTGACCGCCATGTCATTGGATTTTGTGCGTGGACATCAGGCCGAACCGCCGCGTAGCTATGATCTGGCTGTTTTACTCGCCAGTCTGAGTGATGACTATCAAGATCAAGGGCAGGCGGTGAGCTATCAAGGGCCTGAGCGCTTCCCCTTGTTAGGCCAACCCCAGTTGGTCAAGCGTTTGGTGAACAATCTGATCACCAATGCACTGCACTATGCCGGCAGCGCCGAGCTCAGACTAGAAACAACAGAAGGGAAGGTCTGCTTGGTGGTGCAGGATCGTGGGCCAGGGATCCCCCCTGAAGAGCGCGCGAAGGTGCTAGAGCCTTTTTATCGGCTGGAGGCCTCGCGTGCACGCCATACTGGGGGCACAGGTTTGGGTTTGGCGATCGCACATCATCTGGTGCAGCAAACAGGCGGCCAGTTGCGCTTGACCGACCGCCTCGATGGTCACTCAGGCTTGCGCGTTGAAGTGGGCTGGCCTCAGGCATGATGCCTAGGGGAGCGCCTCCATCAGCACAAAGACCTGCGGGTCCTGCGCACTGCCAGTAAAACGCACGCTACGCACTTGAGCACGCACCTCGCCGCGTGTGGTTTCATGGACGAACTGCATCATATAGTGTCCTGCGGCGTTGCGTTCTACCTGAAACTGATCGCTGCTGATATGGGTATGCTGGGTGCGTGCTAAGGCCAACAGCCCGTGGTTGACCGCTTCCTGAATTTTCAGCGAAATCAAATTGCGTGATAGCAAGCCAGAAAACTGGCCGATCACCCAGCCTTCTTGGTAGACAGGGTTCAGATGCCAGTCTGCTGGATAGTTGAACGCGGTGATTTGGGGTGCATAGCCGAGGAGTTCAAAGCGTCCATAAATGGTGTTCTCGATACGGCACGAGTGAGTCAACACCAGCGGATGGCTCAAACTGACGCTGGCAAATTCCAGCTGGGTGCGCTCCATCTCACGCAAAGAGGTTTCTATGCGTAAAGCGCTCGCACTCTGGCGATGGAGCTGGGTGCGTTCAGCTTGCACCTGCACGCCATGCAGAGCCTGATACTGAGCTAAGGCGTTTTCAAATAAAAAACGATATTGTTCACGCAGATTAGCGGACAGCTGACTCACGGTGACGGTAGACAGATGCTCTTGGCTTTCATTGCACAACCAGCTAGGCGAGCAACGCTCTGGCGCACACTGAGCAGGCTGGCAGCTTTGCCTAACCCACGCATCGGCCTGAGGATCAGCAAAATAAGCATAGCTATAATGCTGCCCATCCTGCGTCCAGCTGGGTGCTAGGCGCAGGGTCTGACCGCTGGCAACAAAGGTTGAGCCAGACACATCCAGTTCATCTTGCAGCTGCAAATCAAAAAGATCAGCCAGTGTCTCTAAAGCTTGACGACGACTCAGCGCCAATAAATCGCCCCCGCCGCCATATTGACTGGTGATGGCCACAACGCCGCGTGCTCTGGCTGAATAGGGCTGATTCAACCAGCAGGGGGTCGCGCTATAGCGGTGGGTCGCCACGCTGGCCTCATCAGCAGAAGGGGTCATGGCTGGTTTGCAGCCAGCAAGAAAAAGAGCAGAAAGCAGAAGCAGCCCAAGTCGGTCCATAAGAGATCTATCCTGATACCTGATAAAAGAACACGGCCAACAAGCGGCCGTGAATCAGGATAGATTATCATGGATTTTGGGTGGATGTTTCGACTCAACTTAAGTTGAGTTTATCCACTGATGCTGTTCGGGGCAGCCGATTAAAAATGCATCCCAACGCCGCCAATGAAGCCGAGATCACCATCAAAGAGATCTATTTCACCAAGCAGATAAAATTGAGGCTGAAGATCGTAGCGTACCGAGCCTGTGATACCCACATAGTCCAGATCTCCTGTGATCAAGCGCAGACTACCGCCGAGTTCGAGATCAGGTTGAACTTGATGGCGTACCCCACCACGTAAGCCCAG
>SKOQ01000156.1 GCA_007119985.1 Marinospirillum sp. | reverse complement strand
CTTGCCATAACCCAGCATTGGGTTGGGCTGACCGTATTCCTAGAGCGACAGGCCATGATGGTCAGGTGGGCGAGCGTAATACGCCGACAGTACTGAACTCAGGCTTCTTTACCGCTCAGTTCTGGGATGGCCGCGCTGCCACTCTGGAAGAGCAGGCATTAGGCCCGATTGAGGCTGATATCGAAATGAACATGCCGCTGGATCAGGCTTTAGAGCGCCTGCGCGAGTTCACCGAGTATCGCGAGATGTTTGCCCGTGCCTATGGTGGTAATGGTGCAGATCAGATCACGCCGGATAATGTTGCCCATGCCTTGGCTAGCTTCCAGCGCACGCTGAATACACCTAATTCACCCTTTGACCGCTACCTGCAAGGTGATTTGGCTGCGCTGACCGATGCCCAAAAGCGCGGTATGGCGGCCTTTGCTGACAATGGTTGTACTGCTTGTCACAGCGGCCCCGCTTTGACCGATAGCCAATTCCATGCGATTCAAGTACCAGGCTCAACAGATGAAGGTCGCTTTGTCGTGACTGGTGATCCAGGTGATCGTTTCCGCTTCAAAACTCCCACCTTGCGTAACGTGGCGCTGACTTACCCCTACTTCAATAATGGTGGTGTCGAGACACTAGAAGAAGCCGTACAGGTGATGGGGCGTGAAATGCTGGGTCGTGAGTTCGATCAAAATACAGTGAATGATATGGTGGCCTTCCTCCACTCGCTCACTGGTGAGATGCCCGATATCCGTATCCCGTCTTTACCTTAAGCTTTGCCTCACTCCAAGTTCATATTGAACTGATTAAGGCCCAGGGATGGGCCTTTTTGCTGGGTGCTGATTTCCTTTCAAAACGATAGCCAGCAAAGCTTGCTTCCTGTCTGGCTTCGCGGATAATGTTGGGCTGCCTTTTGCCTGCGTTCGTCTGCGAGGAAGTATGCCCCTGTCATTCCGTGAATTCCAAGATCGCTTTGAACAGCTCAGAGCCAATAAGGCTTTTGAGTCAATCGTGATTTTGATTATTGTTATCTCTGCTCTGTTGATCGGAGCCAAAACCTATGAAGAATCCAACCGCTTTGAGCAGGTGATCTTGTGGCTCGATTGGGCGGTCACGATATTCTTTCTGGTTGAAATCCTGATTCGTCTCGCCGCAGAAAAGCATATCATCGACTTCTTTAAGAAGGGCTGGAATGTGTTTGATTTTATCGTCGTCACGGCCAGCCTGATTCCGATGGATTATACCGAGATGGTGCTGCTGGCGCGCCTGCTGCGCGTCTTCCGTGTGTTACGTTTGATCTCGATGATTCCTGAGCTGCGTATTCTGCTCTCAGCCTTGTTAAAAGCCTTGCCCCGTATGGGCTATGTCGCGCTACTGATGTTTATTATTTTCTATATCTATGGTGCCGTGGGCAGCTTTATCTTCCATGATGTGGATGAAAAACTCTGGGGCAATATCGCATTGGCCATGCTGACGCTCTTCCAGGTTGCAACCTTTGAGAGCTGGGCGACGGCGGTGCTCTACCCCACTATGGAGCACTATCCCTACAGCTGGATTTATTTTATTAGCTTTATTTTTCTGAATGCGTTTATCTTTTTGAATATGATGATCGGGATCGTGCTGGATGTGATGCAAAAAGAAAGCGCCCAGTATGAACTCGAAACCGGAGAAGGTGAGGCTGCGGAGATTCATTGGATGCGTGAAAACCTACAACTGATGCAAGAGCAGATGCAGCGCATTGAGCAGAAGCTGGATCAAGCTGCGCTGCCGGTCGTTTCCGACGCTCAGGCAGTAGATGCCGCGTCATCAAAGCCTAGTCAGGTGCAGGATGTCTAATCAGACTGGATTGATCACACGGCTCACCGAGCGTTTGGCGCATTTTACTGCGAGGCCGCTCAAGGTCCGGCTCCCTGAAGCGGCGGTGTTGGTGGCCATCACTCAAGCAGCTGAGCCAGAGATCATTCTGACGCAGCGTGCAGCACACATGAGCACACATGCAGGGCAGGTCGCCTTTCCTGGCGGTAAGCGTGATCCGCAGGATCTGAGTCTTGAACAGACTGCCTTGCGCGAGGCGCACGAAGAAGTCAATCTGCCGCCAGAAGACGTCCAGCTTTTGGGGCGGTTGAGCGATGTGATTTCTTTGCATGGCATGAAGGTGACGCCCTATGTCGGCTTGGTGCCTGACCAGCTGGTGTTGACGCCCTGCTGCCAAGAACTAGCCAGTGTGTTTCGCCTGCCCCTGAGTTGGTTGCTGGATGATCCACGCACCCATACCGATGTGATTCATGTTGCGGGCCAAGCCATCTACATTCCGAGTTATACCTATCAGGAATACCGGATATGGGGGCTCAGTGCGTTGATCCTGACAGAATTACTACAACAAGGTCTCGGTCTCGATATGGACCCGTATCGTCAGCCAGTGGGGCGTCTGGTGCATCATCCAGAGCGCCCCTTGCCTTTTCAACCTGAGTAGGCTGCGGTGTGAGATCGCAACGCGGCTCGGCCATCAGTCATCTATCAAGCCTTTGATATAAGTGAGAGAAAAATGAGCACAAAAACGCGCGTCCTGACGGGTATCACGACGACAGGCACTCCGCATCTTGGCAACTATGTTGGTGCCATTCGTCCTGCGATTCAGGCCAGCCAGAATACGCAGATGGAGTCTTTCTATTTCCTTGCGGACTTCCATGCGCTGATTAAGTGCCATGAGCCAGAGCGGGTCGAAGCCTCACGGCGTGAAATTGCCGCCACCTGGCTGGCGCTGGGCTTGGATACCCAGCAGGCGGTGTTTTATCGTCAAAGCGATATCGCTGAAATCCCCGAGCTGATGTGGTTGCTGACCAGTGTGGCGGCCAAGGGCTTGATGAATCGTGCCCACGCCTATAAGGCCGCAGTGCAAGACAATCTGGCCGCGCAAGAAGATGCTGATTTAGGTGTCACGATGGGGCTGTATAGCTATCCGATTCTGATGGCGGCCGATATTTTGATGTTTAATGCTCATCAGGTGCCGGTGGGGCGTGATCAGATCCAGCATATTGAGATGGCACGAGATATCGGCCAGCGCTTTAATCATATCTTTAAAGAAGACTTCTTTACGCTGCCTGAGGCGGTGGTTGATCAGCGTGTGGCGGTGCTCAATGGTCTGGATGGACGCAAGATGAGCAAAAGCTACAACAACACCATTCCGCTGTTTGAGCCAGAGAAAAAACTCCGCAAGTTGATCAATAAGATCAAAACCAATTCGCTTGAACCAGGCGAGCCGAAGGATCCTACAGATTGCACTCTGTTTCAGATCTATACGGCCTTTGCTGAGCAGGCGGATGTGGATGCAATGCGCCATCGCTATGCTGAAGGCATAGGCTGGGGCGAGATGAAGGGCGTGTTGTTTGAATTGATCAACGAGCAGCTTCGTGGGCCGCGTGAGGAATACCAGCGTCTGTTAGCCGATCCTGGCTATGTCGAGGGTGTGCTGCGTGAAGGCGCGCAAAAAGCGCGTGCTGAAGCGGCGCCTTTCCTTGATCGCCTCAAGCGTGCGGTGGGTCTGGGGCCTTTTGCTTAAAAGCGGCCGAGGCGCTTTTTCTTGCTGGGTGTGACAGCCCAGCAGCGTACCGCCTTAATCAGGTTTTCTTTGACCTCAAGGGTCTCAATAATATACGGCCCAAAACGCAGGCACACATTGCCATCAGGAATGGATTCCAGATGCTCTAGAATCAAGCCATTCAGTGTTTTGGGGCCGTGTGTTGGCAGTTCCCATTGCAGCTGCTTGTTCACTTCGCGCAGTGTGGCGCTGGCATCAATCAACCAAGAGCCATCCTGCTGAGGCTGGATATCTTCCTGCTGCTGCGGCACATCAGTGGTAAATTCACCAACGATCTCCTCAAGAATATCTTCCAGGGTGACTAAGCCCTGCACATCACCATACTCATCAACAACGATGCCGATGCGGCGTTTCTCTTTTTGGAAATTCAGCAGCTGGGTTTGCAGCGGGGTCGATTCTGGAATGAAATAGGGTTCGCGTGTCTCTTGGACCAGCATGCCCTTGCTGGGATTGGGGGCGGCCATCAGGCGCAAGGCGCCCCGCAGGTGAAGAATGCCGACGACATTATTCATATCCCCTTTATAAACAGGAATGCGAGTGTGTTGTGAATAGCGCAGCTGGACCAGGATTTTATCAAGATCCTGCTCAAGATCGATGCCCACTACTTCCTGGCGCGGAATCATAATGTCATCGACGGTGATTTTTTCTAGATCCAGGATGGAGAGCAGCATCGCTTGGTGACGACTGGGGATCAGGTTGCCAGCCTCATTCACCACTGTGCGCAGCTCTTCAGAGGTCAGGCTGTCAGCGCGGCCTTCATCTGGCCGTGCGCCCATTAATCTCAGTAAGAAATTGCTGATTAAATTCACGAGCCATACGAGGGGATACAAGATTTTGAGCAGAGGCGAGAGCGCATAAGAGGCTGGGCGTGCAAACTGTTCAGGATGCAGTGCTGCCAAGGTTTTTGGGGTCACCTCCGCAAAAATCAGCACTACAATCGTGAGAATCAGTGTGGCAACAAAGGGGCCAAGGCTTTCGCCGAGGAAATGAATGGCAATGACGGTTGCAAGAGCCGCAGCAAGGTTATTGACGAAGTTATTGCCGATCAGAATGACGCCCAGCAAGCGATCAGGTCGTTTGAGTAGGCGGCTGATACGTATCGAGACTTTATCACCCTGTTTGGCCTTGTGGCTCAGTCGATAACGGTTGATCGACATCATGCCGGTTTCAGAGCCAGAGAAAAAAGCCGAGCAGGCGACAAGCAGGGCAAGCAGTCCCAGTAACAAACCTAGGGGCAGTTCAGCGTTCAAGGTGGGTGAGCCTCATGCCAGTAGAAATTGAAGCACAAATTGGCTGCCAAAATAGGCCAAAAGCAGCAGCAGGCTCCCGCCTAGGGTCCAGCGTACTGCGGTTAAGCCTCGCCAGCCAAAGCGCCAGTGACCAAAGAGCAGGATGCCGAAGATGATCCACGCCATAAAAGACAAGAGGGTTTTATGTAGCAGACCAGGAGCGAAGAAGTGATCAAAATAGAGCCAGCCGCTCAGCATGCCCAGCGTGAGCAAGAGTTGGCCAGCCAGTAGGAGATCAAAAAGTAGTCGCTCCATTACCTGTAGAGGAGGTAATACGCTAATCAAACCCTGTAGATGGCGGTGTTTCAGCTGATAATTTTGCATGCCTAAGAGCACCGACTGAACACTGGCCAACGCAAAGAGCCCGTAGGCTGATAAAGAAGCCAGAATATGGAAATAAAGCTGATGGTCTTTACTAAGCAGGCTGCTTGGACGGTCGGTGAACTGTGCAAAAGCCAGTGCCAAAGCGGCAAGAGGAAAGAGCAGCGCACCGAGATTCAGTGTGGGATGACGAAAACTAGCAAAAAGAATAAAGCTGCAGGTCAGCCAAGTGAGTAACAAGGCCACTTCAGCCAAGCCCAGATGGAGCTGCGTAGGGAGCCCCAGCGCATCAAAGAGCACTAAACTATGGTGAATAAAGGCAAAGCCGCCCAGCACTTGAATGAGCTGCTTTTTTTCTGGAACCTTGCGTAATAAGTGCAGCCACAACCAAGAGGCCCCAGCCAAATAAAAGGCAATGGCAAGAAGGCTAAGGGGAAGAGAGGCAACCATGCTTGAGCAAGAACTCCTGCGAATGAATATCCAGCTATCCTAGCTGATTTCTGTTGATTTGACATCCTTAAAGGGGCAATAAGACGCTCGCTTCATAGAGTGCATGTCTAGCTTAGTCTATAATCGCCGCCAAAGTGAACAGGAGGAGTCGATATGTTTGAAAGTTTAAGTGAACGCTTATCGCACACGCTGCGCAGTATCTCCGGCAATGCGCGTCTCAGTGATGACAATATCAAGGATACCTTGCGAGAAGTTCGCATGGCACTGCTGGAGGCCGATGTTGCGCTGCCGGTGGTTAAAAGCTTTGTTGAGCAGGTGCGTGAACGAGCCGTCGGCCAAGAGGTCTCCAAGGCGCTCAAGCCGGGCCAGCAGTTCCTGAAGATTGTTAATGAAACACTGACGGAAGTGATGGGGCAAGAGCAAGCTCCGCTCGTTCTGAAGGGTGAGCCTGCCTCGGTCTTGATGGCCGGTTTGCAGGGGGCAGGTAAAACGACCACGCTGGCTAAGCTGGCCCGCTTTCTCAAAGAAAGAGAAAAGAAAAAAGTGCTGGTGGTCTCGGTTGATGTATATCGCCCTGCGGCGATGGATCAGCTGCAAACGCTAGCGACTGAAGTGGGCGTCGATTGTTTCCCTGCACTACCCACACAAAAGCCAGCCGAGATTATTGAAGCGGCCAAAAAAGAAGCGCGGATCAAGTTTTATGACGTGCTACTGGTCGATACGGCAGGTCGTTTGCATATTGACGGCGAGATGATGGCCGAGATTCAAGCCATTCATGCGCAACTAGAGCCCAGCGAAACGCTGTTTGTTGTCGACGCCATGACCGGCCAGGATGCGGCCAATACGGCTAAGGCCTTTAATGAAGCCTTGCCTTTGACAGGGGTGGTGCTGACTAAGGCCGATGGTGATGCGCGTGGTGGTGCAGCGCTTTCTGTACGCCAGATTACTGGTCAGCCGATCAAGTTTATCGGTATGGGCGAAAAAACCGATGCGCTTGAGGCCTTCCATCCAGATCGGATTGCCTCGCGCATTCTCGGCATGGGCGATTTGATGTCGCTGATTGAGGAGGCCGAGCGCACCCTTGATAAAGATAAAGCAGAAAAGCTGGCCAAGAAGGTCAAAAAAGGCAAGGGCTTTGATCTAGAGGATTTTCGTGAGCAGCTGCAACAAATGAAAAAAATGGGTGGCATGGGCTCGATGCTGGAGAAGCTACCCGGTATGGGCCAGGTTGCCAAGCTAGCTGAGCAGCAAGGTCCGATGAAAGAAATGGGCAAGATGGAGGCGATCATCAACTCCATGACGCCGTGGGAGCGCCAAAAGCCAGATTTGTTGAGTGGCTCGCGTAAGCGCCGTATTTGTCAGGGCTCAGGCACGCAGCTGCAAGATTTGAATCGGCTGCTGAAACAGCACAAGCAGATGCAAAAGATGATGAAAAAGATGACCAATAAAGGCGCGATTGCCAATATGATGCGTGGCATGCAGGGCCAACTTCCACCTGGAATGGGCGGGATGGGTGGGGGTGGTTTTCCACCTCGCTTTTAAGACAGAGGCAGGAAAGCCTTGCGTTTAGTATTTGTGCCACTAAAATAGCGCGCAAAATCCAATGAATATGCTGCTTGTATTGATTGGTTCGCAGGGCGAAAAGCAGAAAAAAGCAGTAAAACAGGCTGGATGCTTCCCAAGACGATGGTAATCCTTTAGAATACTTCGCCTTTCGGGTGTCCTGCCTTCAATCGCTGTTTGAACTTAATACAGTTTGAAAGTGCGCAGGTGGCGGGGCAAAACCGCAAACTCCTGATCGCAATTATGAGGCAGGTCTACCGCTTTCCGCAGTAGGTCTGAATTTTCCGGTTACTTTAAAGGAAAGATAGTCAATGGTTACCATTCGTTTGGCTCGTGGCGGCGCTAAAAAACGCCCTTTTTATCATGTCAACGTGACTGATTCTCGCAATGCGCGTGATGGCCGTTACATTGAGCGCCTGGGTTTCTTTAACCCGATTGCTCAAGGTCAAGCTGAGCGTCTGCGCATCGATACTGATCGTCTGCAGCACTGGGTTGCTCAAGGCGCACAGTTGTCTGATCGCGTTGCAAAGCTGGTTAAAGACGCTGCTAAGCAGCAGTAATCAAAGCTAAGGTCGTTGGGTTCATGCATCAGCGTGATGTCCAGTGGGATAGGCACAGATTTAACGCCAAGGTCACGCAGCAGGAGCAAGCAGCATGAGCGAAAAGCATGACTTGCTTTTGGGTAAAATTACCAGCGTATTTGGCATCAAAGGTTGGGTGAAGGTTTTTTCCTACACCGAACCAATGGAAAATCTGCTCCAGTATAGCCATTGGGTTCTCACGCAGCAGGGCGAAGAGCGCACCTATAAAAAGCTAGATGGGCGTCGACAAGGCAAAGGTCTAGTCGCCAAGCTTCAGGGGATAGATACACCAGAAGCAGCCCAACTCCTGGCTGGAGCGGAAATCCGCATCTCCAGTGAGACCTTGCCGGCTTTACCAGAAGGCGAGTTTTACTGGTTTCAGCTACAGGGTTTAGAGGTCTTTAATCAAGAGCAGAAAAAGCTAGGGAAAATTGATCATCTGATGGAAACAGGGGCCAATGATGTATTGGTGCTCAAACCCTGCGAAGGCAGCATTGATCAGCAAGAACGCCTTGTGCCCTATCTTGTTCCTAGCGTTGTTCTTGATATCGACCTTGAAGCTGGAACCATGCAAGTCGATTGGGATGCTGATTTCTGATCTTCCTGCTTAGAACAAGAGAGACGCAAAGTGTGGTTTGGTGTCGTTTCGCTGTTTCCACAGATGTTCACTGCGATCACCGAACAAGGTGTCAGTGCCCGCGCGGTTAAAAAAGGTATTTTGGAGTTCGAATACTGGAATCCGCGTGACTTTGCGACAGATCGGCATCGCACAGTAGATGACCGTCCTTATGGCGGTGGTCCTGGCATGCTGATGAAGGTCGAACCCCTGCAAGCTGCCATCCGTGCAGCACGTGCAGCAGGCGGGCCAGAGGCCAAGGTCATTTACCTTTCTCCTCAGGGTCGCAAGCTGGATCAGCAAGGGGTTGTCGAGCTGGCTGGCCGCACACGGCATATCCTTGTTGCTGGCCGCTATGAAGGTATTGATGAGCGCCTTGTGGCCTCAGAGATCGATGAGGAATGGTCTGTAGGAGACTATGTCCTTAGTGGTGGAGAGTTAGCTGCGATGATATTGATTGATTCAGTATCTCGCCTTGTTCCAGGTGTTCTGGGACATGAAGCTTCAGCAGAGGAAGATTCTTTCGCTGCGGGTTTACTGGATTGTCCACACTATACGCGACCTGAAGTCATTAATGGCTTGCAGGTCCCAGATGTATTGCTCAGTGGTCATCATGAAGCGATACGTCGTTGGCGCCTCAAGCAGTCTTTAGGGCGTACTTGGTTGCGCAGACCTGATTTATTAGAGCAGCAATCGCTTGATCAGGAACAGCAGCAATTACTGGCAGAATTTATCCGCGAATACGATGCCCCGCTTACCAGGGCGCAAGTCGAGCGGCCTTAGTCTAGGAGCGAGCAGCTATGAGCAACAAAAAACCTATTATTCAGGCTTTAGAAGCCGAACAGATGAACAAAGAAGTCCCTAGCTTTGCACCCGGCGATACGGTCGTTGTGCAGGTGAAGGTCAAAGAAGGCACCCGTGAGCGTCTGCAGGCTTACGAAGGCGTTGTGATCGGCAAGCGTAACCGCGGCCTGAACTCAGCCTTCACTGTACGCAAAATCTCTAACGGCGTTGGCGTTGAGCGTACCTTCCAAGTCTACAGCCCACTGGTTGACTCGATTGCTGTCAAGCGTCGTGGTGATGTACGTCAAGCGAAGATCTACTACCTCCGCGAGCGTTCAGGCAAGTCTGCGCGTATCAAGGAAAAGCTGGTTTAAGCGATTCTTTCTTATGCGAGGTGAAGGATGTTCTTTGGCTTGGCCGCAGTGTGCAGCTCTGTCGTGTTAAAAGATCATTCATTTCACATCTGAAAACGGGCACCCTAGGGTGCCCGTTTTTTATGGGAGGCTGGTACGCTTATCCGCCCTCAGGCATACTGAACGACCTGAATGAAGAGCCTAATAAATAAGAGTCGATTATGTTGATAAACCGTCAGAAGTCCTTGTTATTGATCCTGTTTGTGTTTTTGGCTTGTCTCGCCCAGCCCCTGATGGCTGATGAAGGCATAGAAGCCCGTTTAACGCAGCGTCTACAAAGCATTGATCCACGACTGAATGTCGTCTCGGCCGAGCCCACTCCCGTTGAAGGCATCTATCGCGTCCAAATCAATACGGGTGATCTGCTTTATATTCATCAAGAAGGTGAGTATATTTTTGCCGGTAGCCTGCTGCAGGTCACAGATCAGGGTTTGGTTGATCTGACTGAGCGCGCACAGGCCACACAGCGTCAGCAGGTCTTTGCTAACTTGCCACGTGATGAGCAGGTGATCTTTCCCGCAGAAGGCGAGACTCTGGCCAGTATTGCGATCTTTACCGATATTACCTGCCCTTACTGCGTGCGCTTGCATGAGCAGGTCCCAGAGTTGAATGCCGCTGGTATTGAGGTGCGTTATCTTGCTTTTCCACGCCAAGGTCTGAACACACCCGGTGAGCAGCTTCTCGCGAATGTCTGGTGTGCAGAAGATACGCGAGAAGCAATGAATCGTGCTAAAGCTGGTGAAACCTTG
>SKOQ01000058.1 GCA_007119985.1 Marinospirillum sp. | reverse complement strand
GTTAAGTGCGCGGTAAGGTCACGCCTCTCTGGCCTTGGTACTTGCCACCACGATCCTTATAGGACACATCACACACCTGATCGCCACCAAAGAACAGCATCTGTGCGACGCCTTCATTAGCGTAGATCACCGCAGGCAAGGGCGTCGTATTGGAGAACTCCAACGTCACATGGCCTTCCCATTCTGGTTCCAGCGGTGTGACATTCACAATAATGCCGCAGCGGGCATAGGTGCTCTTGCCAAGACAGACCACCAGCACATCACGCGGTATACGGAAATACTCGACTGTCCGCGCCAGCGCAAAGGAGTTAGGTGGAATAATGCAGCGATCTCCGCGCACTTCGACAAAACTCTTATCATCAAAGTTTTTGGGGTCAACAATGCTCGAGTTGATATTGGTGAACACCTTAAACTCGTCTGCACAGCGCACATCATAGCCATAGCTGGATGTGCCGTAAGAAATAATCTTCTGCTCTTGGTGTGTCCGTACCTGACCAGCTTCAAAGGGCTCAATCATGCCCTTCTCTTGTGCCATCTGGCGAATCCAATGATCGGATTTAATGCTCATGTGTTGGTTCCTAAGCGTCTTGCTTGTTATAAACGTGTCGTGTGTTGATTCAAGAGGCCATCCTGACGCAGCATGGCTTTGATTCCTCTGACAGCCTGACGGATGCGGTCTTGGTTTTCGATCAAGGCAAAGCGGACATAGCCATCGCCATAGTCACCAAAACCGATGCCTGGCGAGACACACACCTTGGCTTCAGCCAATAGCTTCTTGGAAAATTCCAGAGAACCCAGATGCTGATAAGGCTCAGGGATTTTGGCCCAGATATACATTGAGGCCTTGGGCTTATCGACCATCCAACCTGCCTCATGCAGCCCTTTGACCAGCGTATTGCGCCGCTGGCAGTATTCATCGCGTATCTCGGCGACACAGCTCTGATCACCTTCTAAGGCGGCAATCGCGGCCACCTGCAAGGGCGTAAAGGTGCCGTAATCATGGTAGCTTTTGATCCGCGCCAGGGCCTGCACCAGCTCAGGATTGCCCACCATAAAGCCAATCCGCCAGCCCGCCATATTGTAGCTTTTCGAGAGGGTAAAGAACTCGACTGCCACTTCTTTTGCGCCTTCAACCTGCATAATCGACGGCGCCTGCCAGCCATCAAAAACGATATCGGCATAGGCCAGATCATGCACCACCAGAATCTGATGCTGACGCGCCAGCGCCACCACTCGCTCAAAGAAATCCAGCTCAACACACTGGGCCGTTGGGTTCGAGGGGAAGCCCAGGATCATCATTTTGGGCTTGGGAATACTCTCGCGGATGGCTTTTTCTAGCTCAGCAAAAAAATCCACACCTGGAATCAAGGGCACAGAGCGCACCTGCGCTCCAGCAATGACCGCACCATAGATATGGATCGGATAACTGGGGTTGGGCACCAACACCATATCGCCTTGATCCAAGGTCGCCAGCATCAAATGCGCGAGGCCTTCTTTGGAGCCAATGGTGACAATCGCCTCCTGCTCTGGATCGATATCGACCTGATAGCGCTGCTGATACCAGTTAGCAATCGCACGACGCAAGCGGGGAATCCCGCGCGAGGTGGAATAGCCATGTGTATCACCGCGCTGCGCCACGGTACAGAGCTTTTCAACGATATGAGGCGGCGTGGCACCATCTGGGTTCCCCATACTGAAATCAATAATATCCTCGCCTCGACGCCGCGCGGCCAGCTTCAATTCAGCCGTGATATTAAAAACGTAGGGAGGAAGACGATCGATACGCGAAAAACGGCGTGCACTCTGCACACCAGAAGAAGATGACATAAAACACCTCAAAATAAACGTGAGCGCCAGGACCCGTCCTAGCGACGCTGACTGCCTCAGTCAGTCGAGGGAGCTTAAACTTTTTCCGTCTGACTGTATAGCCCCAGCCACACCCTCAACCTGATGGGCATCACACCAAAGCAGCAACTGATCTGATGGCAAGGGTCGAGCATAATAATAGCCTTGTACCTGATCACAACCCAGTGCTTGGACACGACTGAGCTGTGCGGCAGTTTCCACGCCTTCGGCTACCAGCTTCAATCCCAAGCTGCGACCCAGCGCGACTATCGCTTCGACAAGGCTTTGCGCTTCTCCTGCTTCACCCAGATCACGAATAAACTCACGATCAATTTTCAACACACTGATCGGGAAGCGCTTTAAATAGCTCAGTGAGGAATAGCCAGTACCAAAGTCATCTATAGCGAGCTGGATGCCACGCGAGGTAAACGCCTCTAGCCAAGCTTGGGTATCATCATCACGCTCCATCAACAGGCTTTCCGTGATCTCAATCACCAGATCACTGGCCTGCAGCCCCAAGCGAGCCAGCAAGTTCAGCACAGATTCAGCCTGCAGCCCGAGTTGTTTTTGCCGCCCTGAAACATTCACAGCCAAATGCAAAGCATAACCTTGCTGCTTCCAGCCTGCTAAATCACTCAGACTCTGCTCCAGCACCCACCAACCCAGCTCACCAATTAAGCCTGTATCTTCTGCTAGGCCGATAAAGTCAGCCGGTGGGATCCAGCCTCGCTGTGGATGCTGCCAGCGTAGTAAGGCTTCGACCCCTTCAATCTGTCCAGTTTGTGTCGAGATTTGTGGTTGATAATGAACTGAGAACTGCCCCGCCGCCAACGCCAAACGCAAGTCTTGTTCAAGCTGCATCAAATGATCAGCTTCACGCTGTAAACGCTGGGTAAAAAAGCGCAAGCAGTTGCGGCCAGCCTGCTTGGCTTGATACATCGCCAAATCAGCATTGCGCATCAGGCTATCGGCATCTCGCGCATCATTAGGATAGAGCGCAATCCCGATGCTGCACCCTATCTGAATATCTCGTTCAGCGAGGACAAAAGGCTCGCTGGCACAGGCGATCATCTGCTCAGCGATCAAGGTTGCTTCTTGCGCTGAATGCAGCTCTGGCAACAACACCACATACTCATCACCACCAAAGCGTGCCAAGGTTGCTGAAGCGGGCAAGCAGGCAGTAAAGCGCGCAGCCACCTGAACCAGCAGTTGATCGCCTGCCTCATGCCCAAGGGTATCATTGACATTTTTAAAACGATCCAGATCGATAAAGCACAAGGCCAGCAAGCGATGCCGCTGAGGTTGTGCCAAGGCTTGTTCAAGGCGATCAATCAGCAGAATACGGTTCGGCAGCTGGGTCAAGGCATCATAGTAGGCTTGACGTTTGATCTGTTCTTCGTGCTTTTTATGCTGAGTAATATCCGTAAAGACAGCCACATACTCATGCACCTGATCCGCCGCATTGCGCAAGGTCGTGATGGAAAGATGTTGCGGATAGATTTCGCCGTTACGCCGCCGATTCCAGATCTCACCGCTCCACTGGCCATCCTCCAGCAGCGCCAGCCAAAGCTGACGATAAAAAGCACGATCATGACGACCTGAGGCCAGTAGATGAGGGTTCTGCCCAAGCACCTCTGCTGCGGCATAGCCGGTAATCCGCTCAAACGCAGGATTGACCAAGGCGATACGGACAGCCGCATCAACGACCATAATCGCCTCATTGCAGTTCTCAAACACCGCCGCCACGGTGCGCAGTTCCTGACGGCTCTGCTGTATACCGCTGATATCTGTACGCACACAAACACGCCCACCTTCTGGTGTGCCGCTGTCACTGGCTTGCAACCAACGGCCATCATAGGTTTCTTCTAAAAACTGGTGGACTTCTTGTGGCTTGAGATCAGCGCGGCAGCCACTGGTTTTTAAGTAGCGTTGCAAGCTGGCATAGCAGCGCGACCAATCGCGTCTTTCCTGCTCATTCATCCACGGATAGGTGCGCTGCCAGGCTTGATTACACAAGACCAAACGACCTTGGCCATCAAAAAGAGCAAAGGCCTCGGATAAACCACTAACCGCTGTTTCTAGGCGCTGACGGGCTAAACGCGATTGCTGACTGCTCAATTGCCAACGATAGCCAGCCAAGGCCAAGCCCAGCACCAAGAGCAAAGTGAGGCCCACCATAATGCGTGCGCGCCGCTCTAGAAGTGCCACCCGCTCGGCATAATAGATCTGTTTTTGCTGCTCTAGAGCATCCAGGACTGGGCGGCTTTCGATCAACAAATACGCCTGCACATCCTGACTCAGCCGTGCAAGATGGCTCAGATTGCGTTCAGCATGGTGATTAAAATCAGCCAAGGCGGCCGAGGTCACCGGCAAGGCCTGCAAATCAGCCAGATGACGCTGGACTTCATGCAGGCTGGCTAGGTCACCAAAAAGATGAAAACGGTATAAAGCACTCAGCAGTTGATAGCGCTGCGCCTCGCCGATCACCCCTTGTGCTGAGAGTTCTGCATTGAGCTGCGGTAAATACAACAAGCCATTGCGACTCAAAGCAGCATAGTGCTGAATATCCAGCACCAGCGCTTCCTTGTGCTCCTGCAAGGTAAAATAGGTACTCAGCAGGGTTTGGGTCACAGGATCATCAAGCTCTGCCCACTGCTCTAGCGCCTGCTGCGCCAGATAAATCTGCTGGCGCGCCTGGGCCAGATGATCATAGTTACGCCCACGCGCATGGGCGATCTGGACTATCTCGCGATCACTGACTGCATCCAGCTCACGCAGCTGATTAAACAGCTGTACCGCAAATTGATATTGTTGCTGATACACACTGCGATTTTGCTGAAAAAGCAAGGCAATCAGCAGCAAACCAGCGAGAAAAAGAAGAGGGATCAGCCAGATCCAGTGACGCCTCATGGTTGCTCTACCTGGCGCTCAGGATGCTCACCCACCAGCGCGGTTAAAAAAGCGGCGATGGCACGGCGGTGCTCATCAGGCAAATGACGACCGAGCTGATAATGCGCCATCATATCAATCGCCTCTTCCAAACTGGATGCACTGGCATCATGAAAGAAATGGCTTTGCAAGGCAGCCGATCTGAGGCCCGGTACGCGGAACACATAGCGATCATCATCGCGTCCTGTCAAGCGATAACGTCCCAAATCAGCATGATTCAGTGCAGCGCCTTTCAATTCCATATAATTGTGCAAGGACCCCATCCGCGCCACCATATTGCCACCCAAGTTAGCACCTTGGTGACAGCTGACACAGCCATAATCGATAAAATAACGATAGCCGCGCTGCTGCTGTGCATCCATTGCGCTCGTCTCACCGGCCAGCCAAAGGTCAAAAGGCGAATTCAGCGTCACCAAAGTACGCTGAAAATCGGCCAAGGCTGAACGTATCGTCTGCGGCGTCATCCCTTCAGCATAGGTGGCTTCAAAAGCGGCGACCAACTGACGATCTTGTGCCAAACGTGACAAGACCTCTGGCCAACTACTCGCCATTTCCAGCACGTCATGCAAGGGACCATCCACCTGCTCCTCCAGCGTACGCACACGACCATCCCAGAACTGCATCGGGTTTAAGCTGGCGTTGTAAACCGTTAAAGCGCGAATCTGCCCCTGCGCACCATCCACGCCAACAGAAAGAGGCAAGGCATCCGCACCGTGCGAGCTTAAATCATGGCAGCTGGCGCAGCTGACCTGCTGATTCGCAGACAAACGTGGATCATGAAACAGCGCCCGCCCCAGCTGATACACAGCCGGATCAATCGCGGGAGGCGGCGGCACCGGAGCCAGTAACGGATGGGCGGCAACAAGGCTGAAGCAGAGCAAAAAACCACTCAGCAACAGCAGACGAGGTAGCAGGAATCGATTCATCGCGCCTTTCTAAAGAATAAAAGACCTGCTGTCAAAGATGCAGATCAATAAAACTTAACTACACTTGATTATCGACTGTCACACAAGAGCGACAAGCATGACGCAAAAAACAGGCACACTGCTTGGCGGCTTGTTGCTAAAAATTCAATCAGCGCGTTAGCGTTGACCACACACTCCAGGTGAATGCGATATTCTCATGGATCCGCTCTGTTTGCTGTACAAAGGAAGCTTGCTATGCTGAATCGACTGAAAATGACCCCAAAGCTTGTCCTGCTGTTTGGCGCCCCCCTGACCCTCTGCTTGGTTTTTGCTGCCTTTTTACTCACCGAGCAGGTCAGCCAGCGCGTGGTTAAACTGACTGAAGCCAGCATGCGTGAGTCAGCACAGAACAATGCCGATCTGGTCAGCAGTTGGCTCGACTCGCAGATGGCCGTTGTGCGTTCACTGGCACAAACAGACACCTTCAGCTCAGGTGATCCAGAAGCCATCTCTGCGCTGCTGCAGCACTTTATGGCCCAGCCCAATAGTTTTGAGGTCATGTTTTATGTTGATGCACAGGGCGAGGCTTATTACCACAATCTGGATCGACGCCAGCGTGGCGACCGCGCCTACTTCCAGGAAATTGTTGTGCAGCGCAGCCGTGAAGCGGTGATTGCCAACCCCACTCGCTCAGGCACCAGCGGCAACCCCATCACGCTCCTTGTCCATGCAGTCAAAGACAGCAATCAGCAGGTGATCGGTATTCTGGCCGCCACCGTCACGCTGGATCAATTAACACGGATAGTGGATCAAGTTTCACAAGATGAAGCCCAGGCCTGGCTGATCGACTCTCAAGGTGTTTATCTGGCGCATCCCCAAGCAGATTGGCGGATGAGCCGCAATGCACTGCAGGCGGATAACCCCCGCTATGTTGAAGTCAGCCAGCAAATGGTGCGTGGTGATTCAGGCGTGGCACAGCTTAGACTACACAATCAACGGGATTATCTGGTGGCCTATCACCCTGTGGCATCGACCCGTGGCTGGTCATTGGCTGTGGCACTGCCGCAACAGCTGGTTATGGAAACAGCCAATCAGCTGCGGCTTTCGTTACTTGGTGGCTTTGCTTTTATCCTGCTGGTACTGCTGGGTATCGTGCTGCTGGTCGCCAAGATGGTGGTACAACCCGTCAACGCAACTCGCCTCGCGCTAGAGCAGATCGCACAAGGAGATGGTGATCTGACACAAAGGCTGGATGAAGATCGACAGGATGAGTTTGGTGATCTAGCGCGCAGCTTTAATCACTTTGTCGATGGGATTCACAGTCTGGTCAAACAGGTCGCAGATGCTGGGAACCAGCTGAGTGCCGCTTCAGAAGAGCTGGCCGCATCCAGTCGCGAGGCCAATCAGCAAGTACAGCAGCAGCAACAAGAAACCGATCAGGTGGCCGCTGCTATGACCGAGATGGCCGCCACCGTCATGCAGGTTGCCGGAAACGCCGCTCAAGCAGCGCAGGCGGCAGAAGAGTCGAATCGCTCCACCCAAAAAGGTGCTGAGGTCGTCAGCAAAACCGCCCAAGAGGTCACTTCGCTGGCTGAGGAAGTACAAATGGCCACTCAGGTCATCCAAAAGCTGCAAGAAGATACGGAATCCATTGGCAGCATTTTGGATGTGATTCGCGGTATTGCTGAACAGACCAACCTTTTAGCACTCAATGCGGCCATAGAAGCGGCACGTGCCGGTGAGCATGGCCGCGGTTTTGCCGTCGTCGCGGATGAAGTCCGTGCATTGGCCAATCGCAGCCAGCAATCAACTGAAGAAATTCAGCAGATGATCGAAAAGCTCCAGCAGGCCGCCCGCCAAGCGTCAAGCGCCACGCAAAGCGGCTACCAAAAAGCCCACGAGGTAGTGGAATGGGCTCAACAAGCTTCGAACCAACTGGCGACCATCAGTCAGGCCATCACCACCATCAGTGATATGAACCTTCAGATTGCCAGTGCCACTGAACAGCAGTCTGCGGTGGCAGACGATGTCAACCAAACGCTTTCGCGGATCAGCACCAGCGTTGACCAGCTCTCAACAGGCTCGCAGCATATCGCTCAGGCCAGTGATGAGCTCGCCCAGCTGGCCAGTGATCTGCAAAATCGCGTTGGGCGCTTTAAGGTTTGAGCCGCCTGAGTGAACATGGAATAATGCTGAGCTTATTCAGTGGTGGCGGACTCGTGCGCCCCACTGACTTCTTGAATGGCTCAGAAAGCCCAGCCGACGGAGTTCTCCCCCAACAATGAAAGTGGTGAGTTTCAACATCAACAGTATTCGCGCGCGCTTGCATCAACTGGAAGCGCTGATCGAGCAACAGCAGCCTGATATCATCGCCCTGCAAGAAACCAAGGTGAATGATCCCGACTTCCCTGTAGCCGCAGTCGAAGCCCTCGGCTATGAAGTCCATTATCATGGGCAGAAAACCCACTATGGTGTCGCGCTGCTCTCCCGCCAACCAGCGCTGAATGTCCGCAAAGGCTTCCCCACAGATGATGAAACAGCACAAAAACGCCTGATCACCGCCGATTTTACCTGCGCAGATGGTCAGCCTCTGACACTGATCAATGGCTACTTCCCGCAGGGCGAGAGCATTAAGCATGAAGTGAAGTTTCCGGCCAAACGGCGCTTTTATGCCGATCTGCAAACCTGGCTCGAAAAAGAGTTTGATGCCAATCAACGGGTACTGGTAGTCGGCGACTTTAATATCTCCACCACCGATCTGGATATCGGCATCGGCGAGGCCAATCGCGTTCGCTGGCTCAAAACTGGCAAAACCAGCTTCCAGCCAGAAGAAAGAGAATGGATGCAGCGCTTGCTCGACTGGGGACTGATCGATACCTATCGCCTGCACCATCCAGAAGACACCAGTCTCTACAGCTGGTTTGATTATCGCAGTAAAGGCTTTGAAGATGATCCCAAGCGCGGCCTGCGTATCGATCTGCTGCTCGCCAGTCGCGGTCTGGCACCCTACTGCACCGCATCCAGCATTGATTATGTATTGCGCGGGATGGAAAAGCCCTCGGATCACGCCCCAGTCTGGAGTGAGTTTGATTTTTCAGGCGCTCGCTAAGCCATAACATGCTGAGTCATCCTATCAAAACTGCGGGCCTTCTCTCTGAGCAGAAGGCCCCAGTCTTTTTCAGAGACAGCATCCCTAAAAGCGCCCCACTCCAAGAGGCTAGCGCCAAAAAAGCAGCAGCATCGGCAACAAACCGAGCAGCGCCACGGCCATAACGGCCAGCAGGATTCCAGCAGTACGCAGAGGCTCAAAAGCAGCGCGCTGCCAGAAACTCAGGCGAGGCGAGGTGTCTTGCTGAGCCTGTTGCTGGCGTTGTTGCTGATAGGCTTGCAGCAAGTGGATCGCCCGTTCGAGATCTTCATCCTGCACGAGCCAGATGGCCGGCACGCTCAGATGCAAAAAGCCTGCGGTGGTCTCAAAATACTCGATCTGCGCGTCTTCTAGCAGAGCGCGCACTTCCTGCGCCTCATCATCGGGCACACCACTAAGACGAAAAAAACGCCGCGCCATTAAAGCTCGACTCCCTTCTGCGCGATCACACCCGCATGGAACGCATGCTTGATCTCACGATGTTCGGAAACCGTATCGGCGGCTTCAATCAGCTCAGCGCGCGCACCACGACCTGTGATCACCACATGCTGCATGGCTGGTCGGGCGGCCAGCGCAGAGAGCACCTCGTCCATGGCGATATACTGATACTTCAAGGCGATGTTCAGCTCATCTAGCACCACCAGATCGTAGCTAGGATCTTCCAAAAAAGCCTTGGCCTGCGCCCAGCCTCGGCCTGCTGTGGCGATATCCTGCTCCAGATTCTGGGTTTCCCAAGTGTAGCCTTGCCCCATCACGTGGTAGCTCACTTCATCAAAACGCCGAAAAAAAGCCTCTTCTCCGGTGCTAAAACTGCCTTTAATAAACTGAACGATCCCCACGCGCATACCGTGTCCAAGCGCGCGTGCCGCCATACCAAAGGCCGCTGTGCTTTTGCCTTTTCCGTTCCCTGTATGGACAACCAGCACACCTCGTTCTTGCTGCGCTTGTTCAATCTTCTCATCGACAACGGCTTTATGACGCTGCATACGCTGCTGGTGACGCTGTTGTTTCTCTTGTTCAGACATACTGGCCTCATCGGACTCACGAATTCAGCGCCAACTCTACCCTTTCCTTGACAGGCTGCCAACAATCGCGACAATAGGCGACACTTTGCAGGTGCCCTTTGAGTCAAGCAAAAAGGGTTAAACGGGAAGCAGGTCATACCTGCGCTGCCCCCGCAACGGTAGGATGTTGTCAAGCCTTGCGCCACTGTGCAGATGCATGGGAAGGCGGCTTGTGATGATCATTATTGATCCGCATCTCAGCCCGGAGACCGGCCTGTTGAGTGTGCCTGTTTTCAGGCTGCTGGTGATGCGGAGGGCTTCACCTGGCCAAGTATCCAAACTGGTGCACTGCATCAGGCTTAGCCTTGTCCTCCCTCATCGCTCTTTTTTTATGCGATTGAGGAAACTGACGTTGAATAGCTATAAAAAAACTACTTTTGTGCTGACTGCCATCGCTGTCGCACTGAGCCATCAGGCAGGAGCCGCCCAGCCAGCAGGAGCACAAGAGCTAGATCCCCTGATCATTAGCGCCCAGCGCCTGAGTCAACCCTT
>SKOQ01000147.1 GCA_007119985.1 Marinospirillum sp. | reverse complement strand
TTTCAACTGCAAGACCTTGTCACCCTAAAAGCGCCGCAGTTGACCTTGCCAGATCAAGCGGATCTGGCTCTTTGACCCCGTTCTTTGTTGAGACTTTTGTGTGTTCACTTTGCTTTCCCCATCACGCCGACAAGAAATCCTGACGCTTTGGTCACGCGCCTGGCCGATTATTCTCTCTAATGCCAGCATTCCGCTGCTGGGCCTAGTCGATACCGCTGTGCTCGGCCATACGCCGGATAGCCGCTATCTGGCGGGTGTAGCCTTGGGTGCGGTGGTGTTCAGCTTTCTTTACTGGGGGCTAGGCTTTTTGCGCATGGGCACCACCGGCTTGATGGCCTTGGCCTCGGGTCGGCAGGATTCAGCAGCGATGAGTCGACTGTTGCTACAAAGCCTCACCCTTGCACTGGTGCTCGGCCTCTTGTTGCAGGGCGTGCGTCCTTGGCTGGGCGAGGTGATCAGTTGGCTGGATGGATCGGCTGAGGCGCAACAACTTGCGACTGACTATGCCAGCCTGCGCCTTTGGAGTGCGCCAGCTGTGCTGATTCAGTATGTGGTTCTTGGCTGCGCGCTGGGGCTGGGCAAGACACGGATTGTGCTTCTACTACTGGTGGTCGCCAACAGTCTCAATATTCTGTTGGATCTGATCTTTGTGCTTGGGCTGGGTATGGCCAGCCAAGGCGTGGCTTTAGCGACCTTGATTGCTGAGGTGAGTGCCGCGCTACTGGGCAGTGTCTGGCTAGCACGCGAAGCTAAAATACTCGGCTTAGGCTGGCCCGCTTCTTGGTCTGAGGCCAGCCAGGGCTGGGCGCAATTACTGCGCGTCAATCGCGATTTGATGCTGCGTACCTTTGCTCTCTTACTGGCTTTGGCTTTCTTCACCCGTCAGGGAGCCCAGCAGGGCAATGTCGTCCTGGCTGCCAATGCCTTGCTGATGCAAATCATTATGCTCTCTAGCTATCTACTCGATGGTTTGGCGCAAGCCATCGAAGGCCGCTTTGGTCAGGCCTATGCGCGTGATCAGCAGGAGGCTGTGCGCGTGGTCCAAGCTGGCATCCTGCTCTCTTTTGGTACTGGCTTCGCGATCACCTTAATGATTGGCTTGGGTGGTGAGAGCCTGATCCAGCTGCTGACCCAGCTACCCGAAGTGCAAGAGACCGCGCGTCAGTTTCTACCTTGGCTGTGGCTGATCTTGCCGCTCTCGGTGGCATCTTATTTGTTTGACGGGGTGTTTATCGGCGCGACGTGGACACAGGCCATGCGCGATACGCTTTTCTTCTCTGCATTCGGTTATCTGCTGATCTGGTGGCTCTTGACCCCTTGGGGAAATCATGGGCTGTGGATGGCCTTTTTATGGCTCAACACCCTGCGCGGCCTCAGCCTTGGCTGGTTGCTGTATCGACGCCTACCGGCTGTTTTTGTTTGGCGCTCAACTCCATCATGAAATGAAAAATCCCCGCCGAAGCGGGGATCTGAAAAGGCAAGCGAGCAACCTAGGGTCAACCCAATTTACGGCCTTTTTGTGCAGCGATACGCAGACGCAAGGCGTTCAACTTGATAAAGCCTTCGGCATCTTTTTGATCATAAGCACCAGCATCGTCTTCAAAAGTCGCGATGTTCTCATCAAACAAGGTGTCCTCTGAGGCACGACCGACGGGAATCACGTTACCCTTGTAGAGTTTCAAACGCACGCAACCATTCACGACCGTTTGTGAAGCATCAATCATACCTTGCAACAGCTCACGCTCTGGGCTCCACCAATAGCCGTTATAGACCAGCTCTGCATAGCGGGGCATCAGCTCATCTTTCAGGTGAGCCACTTCACGATCTAGGGTGATGGATTCAATTGCGCGATGCGCCTTCAGCATAATCGTGCCGCCGGGTGTTTCATAAGCGCCACGAGATTTCATACCGACATAGCGGTTTTCAACGATATCCAAACGACCGATACCATTGGCACCGCCCAGCTTGTTGAGCTTCTCCAAAACTTCATGCGGCTTCAGACGCTCGCCATCAATCGCCACGATATCGCCCTTCTCATAGGTGAGTTCGATATAGGTGGGGGTATCGGGGGCGGCTTCTGGGCTGACACTCCAGCGCCACATTTCTTCTTCTGGCTCGGCCCAAGGATCTTCCAGCAAACCGCCTTCGTAAGAGATATGCAGCAGGTTGGCATCCATTGAGTAAGGCGATTTTTTACCCTGCTTGGCAAAATCGACTGGAATATTGTGTTCTTTGGCATAGGCCATCAACTTCTCGCGTGAGAGCAGATCCCACTCACGCCAGGGGGCAATCACCTTCACACCCGGTTTCAGGGCATAGGCACCCAGCTCAAAGCGCACCTGATCATTCCCCTTACCTGTCGCGCCGTGAGAAATGGCATCGGCACCAGTGGCATTGGCAATTTCAACCAGACGCTTGGCAATCAGCGGACGTGCAATCGATGTGCCGAGCAGGTATTCGCCTTCATAAATCGTGTTAGCGCGAAACATCGGGAAAACATAATCGCGCACAAACTCTTCACGCAGATCTTCGATGTAAATTTCTTTGACACCCATCTGCTCAGCCTTAGCACGCGCTGGCTCTAATTCTTCACCCTGACCTAAATCGGCGGTAAAAGTCACCACCTCACAGCCATAAGTATCTTCTAACCATTTCAAAATAATCGAGGTATCGAGGCCACCAGAATAGGCCAAGACGACCTTTTTGACTTCAGACATAAGGACTCCTGTTCACTGCCTGCTCTCAAGCAGTCGGCTGGGGTAAAGCGCCAGTATAACCTAAAACCCCACCTGCTTTCCTAGCTCCCTAAAACAAAGGTTGTATCTCTAACTCAGGTTCAAGCTGAATATGCACACGGCGGTTTAAAGAACGGCCCTCAGCCGTGCGATTATCAGCCATCGGGAAGCGCTGGCCATGATATTGCACCGTTAGCAAGCGTTCAGGTAAACCCCGCGCCACCAGATAGGCGCGCACCGCTTCAGCCCGCTCAAAAGAAAGTTGCCGATTCAGGCGGCGGGTTCCAGTGGTGTCTGAATGCCCATCGACGCTAATGCCCACAACCTGCGGATCGGCATAGACATAGCGCACAATCAGATCCAGCTGATCTTTATCCGCCTGAGTCAATACCGCACCACCGGTTCTGAAATGAATCATCACTTCACGAATCTGATCAAAGTTGACCGGTAACAACTGAGCCTGACACTGCTGGAAGGAGGAATAGGCTTGATGAAAGGCAATCGGTGTCATACTGGCGCGGCGGCGTTCGATCTGCGGATCGTTATCTTCTTGGAGCAATGAAGGCATCAACCCTTGGCGTAAACTGGCCAACATGCGCTCTGTCTCTGGCGTCCCAATGCGCACTGGCTGATCAGTCGTTTCTAGATGATATTCACCGAGATGCTGCGTACCCAGACCCGGCTGCCAAGCTGGTGCTAAGGCGACCAAATGAACAGGGCCTGGCTGCATGGCATGACGAAAAGGCTGCACCTCAAAGCGTACACTTTCACCGGCGCGATGAATAAAGCGCCCAACGCCAAAGTCTGGGATCACATGAATCAGCTCACAATTGAGCGCGGAAGGAGCCGTAGCTTCCCAAGCCCCAGGCGTATAGCCAGCTTGCCAAGTGGTGGCCATCGCCGATGCAGACCAGCAGAGGCTCAAGCCCAGCACACCAGCGAGACCACGACGCATCGCCTGAGAATGAGGTGAAGAAAATAGAAGATTCAACATGTTAGTCCGACTCAGCTAGGCAAAGGATGTGCAAAAAAACACAGAGAGTTTCAGCTTAACTATTCGGCCTCATCAGGGCAAACTTTAGTGATCACAATAGAGAGTCGATGCACGCAAGGTGTGGCAAAAAGCCCTCAAGCCTGTGTTAAACTGCGCCACCTAAAAACCTTTTGATGATTGATCAGCCCCTAGGAGTCGAGTGTGAGCAGTCCTTCCGGCCCGAAACACCCCATGTCGCAGCGTTTTCGCGGATATCTTCCCGTTGTCGTAGATGTCGAAACTGCTGGGTTTCATAGTGCGACCGATGCCTTGCTTGAGGTCGCGGCCACGACGCTCACCATGGATGAACATGGCATGATTCTGCCCGATCAAACCATCTCGCGTCACCTGATCCCTTTTGAGGGCGCGAATATCGAGCAAGCGGCGCTCGATTTTACGCAGATTGATCTCAGCAGCCCATTTCGCCAAAGTATTGCGATCGCTGAACATCAGGCATTGAGTGAGATTTTTAAAGTCGTGCGTGCCGCAGTGAAAGCCCATGATTGCAATCGCGCCATTTTGGTTGGGCATAATGCCCACTTTGACCTGGGCTTTGTGCATGCAGCGGCGCAGCGCTGTAGTATCAAACGCAACCCCTTTCACCCGTTTTCTAGCCTTGATACAGCCACCCTCGCCGCGCTGGCTTTCGGCCAAACCGTGCTGGCCAAAGCCTGTAAAGCCGCAGGGATCGAGTTTGATCACCAAGCCGCCCACTCCGCAGGCTATGATACAGAGAAAACCGCCGAGCTTTTTTGCGCCATCGTCAACACTTGGAATGAACTCGGCGGTTGGAATTTGACGCAAAAGACCCTCTAACGCGCTGACCGCATCCGCACAAAAAAGCCCCGATCAACGGGGCTTTTTTCTTCAGCGAGATCTGGATTAGGCTGTTGCTTGGCCTTGTGCAGCGGCTTCAACCATCGCCAACAGCTCTCCCTGTTGGTGCAGATCCATAATGATATCGCAGCCACCGACCAGTTCACCGCTCAGCCACAGCTGAGGAAAGGTTGGCCACTGCGCATACTTAGGCAGTTCAGCACGAATATCGGGATGCTCAAGAATATTCACAAAGGCAAACTTCTGCCCACACGCCATCAGCGCTTGCACTGCTTGCGAGGAAAAACCACACTGGGGCATTTGCGGAGTGCCCTTCATGTACAGCAGCACCGGATTAGTGCTAATTTGATCTTTAATCGTTTCCAAAGTTGAAGACATAATTAAGCCACCTTTTGTTAATCTTACAGAACACGCAAACTGGAGCCAACGCGAGCCAAGACTCACGCCTCTCCACCGTTGGAGACTGGCCGCCAGATAAAACCCGACTAAGTTAGTCAATTTTAACTGGCTGCGGCACGGCAAAACAAGGGCCATACAAAAAAACAGCCTTATCTTGCCAGCCATCACACAAGTGCTTAGACTGATTTCTTTTTTCGCTTGTCCTGCATCCAAGCCTAAGACTTCATCTTTATCGAGGTCAACCAGACTGATGCTGTTTATTGATCGTTTAATTTGGAGGATTTCGCACCATGGCCACTTCCGCCCTGATGCACACCTACGGCCGTTTACCTGTCGCTTTTACTGAAGGCCAAGGCGCTTGGCTCACCGATACGACTGGCCGACGTTATTTGGATGCATTAAGCGGCATTGCGGTCTGCGGCCTCGGTCACGCTCATCCAGCGGTCACCCAAGCCATCAGCGAGCAAGCCGCCCGCTTGGTGCACACCTCCAATCTCTATCAAGTGCCACTGCAAGAAGCGGCTGGGGCTAAACTGACGCAACTCAGTGGTATGGACAAGGTGTTTTTCTGCAACTCCGGTGCAGAAGCCAACGAAGGCGCCATCAAGCTGGCCCGTCTCTTTGGTCACAGCAAGGGCATCGGTACCCCACAGATCATCGTCATGGAAAATGCCTTTCATGGCCGCACGCTGGCAACACTGACCGCCACCGGCAACCGCAAGGTTCAGGCTGGTTTTGAGCCCTTAGTCTCAGGCTTTATTCGTTGCGCTTACAATGATCTGCAATCCATTGAGCAGATTCTTCAGCAACGTTCGGATATCGCTGCGATTCTGATCGAACCTGTGCAAGGAGAAGGCGGCTTACGTGCGGCCGAGGATGCCTATCTGACCCAGCTACGCCAACTCTGTGATGCCCATCAGGTGCTGTTGATGTTTGATGAAGTGCAGACAGGCAATGGACGTACAGGCCAGTATTTTGCCTTCCAACACTATGACTGGAAGCCAGATGTGGTCACAACGGCCAAAGGCCTCGGCAATGGTTTCCCAATTGGTGCGGTGATGGCCCAAGGGCAAGCTGCCGCGCTCTTTCAGCCTGGACATCATGGCTCCACCTATGGCGGCACACCGCTGGGCTGTGCTGTCGTTCTCGCTGTTCTAGAAACGCTGGAAAAAGACAAGCTCTGCCAACGCGCCAATCAGCTCAGTGAGCTGCTTCGCGCTGGATTTGTACAAGCTCTGGCCGGTGTCGAGGGTGTGGTCGGCCTGCGTGGCCGCGGCCTGATGCTCGGCATCGAACTCGACCGCCCCTGCGCCGAACTGGTCGAGTTAGCTCTTGAGCGCGGCCTGTTGATTAATGTGACCGCAGGACAGGTGATTCGTCTACTGCCGCCACTGATCCTAAGCGATGAAGAAGCCCAACAGATTATTGCTATTCTGAGCCAGCTGATTAAAGACTGGCTCGGACAGCCTTTGCCTTCCCACTAAATTTTGAGCCTATTATGAGCGTTAGACACTTTCTTACCTTAACTGATCTTTCTCCACAGGAGCTGGAGCGTCTTATCCAACGTGCGATCGAACTCAAGCGCCGCCATCAGGCGGGGCTGATCGATGAGCCACTCAAAAACAAGGTGCTGGCGATGATCTTTGAAAAATCATCGACCAGAACACGCGTCTCTTTTGAAGCTGGAATGATTCAGCTCGGCGGTGGCGCGATCTTCTTATCGCCTCGCGATACCCAGCTAGGCCGTGGTGAACCCATCGAAGATACGGGCCGCGTTCTCTCTGAAATGGTCGATGCGATTATGGTGCGCACCTATTCACACCAAGAGCTCGAGAAGCTCGCCGCCTACTCAAGCGTCCCAGTGATTAATGCACTAACCGATGATTACCACCCCTGCCAGCTGCTGGCTGACGTGCAGACCTTTGTTGAAAATCGAGGCAGTTTGCAAGGCAAAACCGTGACCTGGATAGGTGACGGCAACAATATGTGCAACTCCTACATCAAAGCGGCACGCCAATTTGATTTCCAACTGCGCATCTGCTGTCCAGAAGGCTATGAGCCTGCGGCCAGCCTACTCGAAGAGCATGCTGATCGCGTCACGCTGGTACGTGATCCACGCGAGGCGGTTGATCAAGTGCATCTTGTCAGCACCGATGTCTGGGCTTCTATGGGTCAGGAAGAAGAGCAAGCCAAGCGCAAGCGCGATTTTTCTGGCTACCAAGTGAGTCCAGAGCTGATGAATCTGGCCGCTAAGGATGCGCTCTTTATGCACTGCCTGCCTGCCCACCGCGGCGAAGAAATCAGCCACGATATGCTCGACGATGATCGTGCGGTCGTCTGGCAGGAGGCTGGAAACCGCCTGCATGCACAAAAGGCTTTGCTTGAGTTCTTAATGGCGCGCCCGAATTAATCCAAACCCTGCTTCGCAATGAAAAAAGCAGGGGCAAAAAACAGGCGTAAAAAAACGGCACCTTAATGGTGCCGTTTTTCATTGCGACTTGGGACGGTTAAACAAGATTTTGCACATCATCTGTGCTTGGATCACGTCCTTTAGCCGGATTGGCTGGCTCAGCTGCTTCGCTGACAGCTTGCTCAGTTTGCTGACGCTCTTGGGCGACACGCTCGCTCTCCTTCGCTTGCTGATTGACTGGAGCCGCTTGCTGCGCTAGCTCGATCGCCGGACGAATAATGCTGCCTGCGGGACGGTTGCTTTCGTAAAGTGGCACCTGCTCTGTGGTTTCGCCTAAACGGGTCACCACATCAGAGGGCTGGGCGGACACTGGCGCCGCCGCTGCACCTTCATTACTGGCTGCCATCGGCTGGCTAGAAGCGGCTTCTTCTACCGCTTGATCATCCCGCGCACGAATATTTTGTTGGCTACGCACATCTTGACTTTGCGCTTGGCGCAGAGCTGCAGACACCTGATTGTTCATATTAGATTCGATCATGACACACCTCACTTGGCGTTTTTCTTTCTCTAGCTTAGATAATCGGCTGCGGCTTGGCAATCTTAAGCCTGTACGAAAGATATAAAAAAACCCCGACGCCTAAAAGACGCCGAGGTGAAGGGAGATCTTACTGACTTGATCGATGGCAATCTCTATCAGTGGGGATGAGCCAAGTCACCTTCGTGAGCATGACCATGCTGAACTTCTTCTTCACTGGCTGCACGCACAGTTTCGATTTGGCCTTTGAAATTCAGCTCAACACCCGCCAGCGGATGGTTAGCATCAATCGTCACTTCTTCTTCACTCACATCCACCACGGTCACAACCATGGGGCCGCCTGGGCCTTGAGTTTGGAACTGCATTCCTGCTTCAATGCTATCCACACCTTGAAAAGCAGAGCGCTGGACCTGCTGCACCAGGTTAGCATCACGCTCACCATAGGCTTCAGCAGGGGCAACAACCACTTCAAACTCATCACCAGCTTGCTTGCCGACTAAGGCGTTTTCTAAACCAGGAATGATATTGCTATGGCCATGCAGGTAGGCCAAGGGTGCACCGCCCTGTGAAGAGTCCAACACCTGACCTTCTGGGTTGGTCAGCGTGTAGTGAATCGCGACGACTGTGTTGGCTGCAACTTGCATAAAAAATCCTATAACAAATGAATTGATCTTTCATTCTAGCGATTCCCTGCCCCAGTGCCAAATCCTGACTGAATTTTTCTGCCTTTTTATGGCCCAAGCTTGTTCCTGATCTGGCAAAAAAGCTATGCTGAAGTGGCCCCCACGCTCAAGTAAGACGGCCTCACCCACTCAACAGGAAGTCAAGTGCAGTGATTTTTCTTTCCCGTTTTCTAAAACATCATCAACCTAAGCTGACTTGCCTTGGGCTAAGCATTTGGATTGCCCTTCTTCTACAAGGCTGCAGTATCAGCGCTTTTGACTCAGCACCGCCTGCGGGACACCAACCTTTTCACCAACCTCAAGCTCATCAAACGCTGGCTCAGATTGCCCGCCAACACGGCGTCTCTGCTGAGGCGCTTGCGCGCTACAATCCACGCAGCCACCCCTTGCGTCCAGAGCCACAACACCGACTGAGAATCCCTGAGCGGGCCAGTGACGTTCCTCTAGAAGGCCCCTATTTTTATCGCATTCAAGCTGGAGATACACTGAGCCAGCTGGCGCAACACTTTCACATTGCTGTGTTGAGCCTGCAGCGAGCTAATCCGCATCTGGTTCCTGAAAGGCTGATGATTGGCGAACGCATCCAACTGCCTATCTATCGAGCGACACCGCTACGCTGGCCAAGCGCGAATCCTGAGGTTAAAATTCGCTACTCTCATCAGCCTTGGGGCTTACACCAGGGCCTAGCGATTCGTACGGCAGCACGTGAAGAAATCTTCCCGATTGCGCCTGGCAGAGTGGTTTTTGCGGGTGAACTGCGCGGCTTTGGGCGGGTCGTCATCGTGCAGCACACGAATGAGATGCAATCGATCTATGCCTATTGTCGCGCTCTTTTTGTTGATCAGGGGGCGCAAGTCTCTGGTCGCCACCCCCTGTGTTCTGCTGGACAACAAAGACGACTGGACGAGCCTGGCATCTATTTTGAGCTGCGCGTGGATGGACAGGCCGTGCCACCAGAGAACTACCTGCCTGCACTGGGGTGGTAAGCCGCTTCTCTAGGAAGCCAGGCATTCGCCCTTAAGCGCTGATCTGCAAGCTGTATCCTTGCTTTTAACCAGTGCTCTAGTTGCGAGCGGTGAGCAGGTGAGGCAGCAAGATCACCCTCACTGCGCACACGGCCTTGAGGATCAACAGAAAGCCACCCCAAAGGGGATAGCCAATAACTCCACTCGCCTCGTTGCACGACCACCCCTTCAGGCCCACTCAAAGGTCTGAGCAGAGAGCGACCATAACTGGCAATAGGCTCATCACGCCCCATCAACGTCATCAGCGTTGGCAGCAGATCATACTGGGAGGCATAACGTGTTTCGCGACCAGGGGCAAGACGGCCATCTGGAGTGTAAATCACCAAGGGAATCCGAAAAGAAGCGTGCAGATCCTGTGCCTGCGCCCGCAACACATGATCAGCCATAAAAACAAAAATCGTATTCTGATAGCTTGGTAAGGCTTCTAGGCGCTGCATCATCTCACTGAGTGCCCAGTCGCTGTATCTCAAGGTATTCAAATACGCGCCTTCACTTCCTGCATCATGGGGATAAAGGTGGAACTCAGCACCTGGATCTGGAAAGGGTTCATGGGTTGTCCCAGTAAACAAGAAGGCCACACTCGGTCTTGCCTCTTCTGCACGAGCAGCCAAGTAATCGGCCAAAAACATCATTCCTTCATAATCCCAGCCAAAGCGCGGCACCTCACTAGGGTAATCGCGTAGCAGTGGCAAATCTTCTTGACCAAAGTAGGCATCGAAGCCCAAGGCCGCAGCAATACCATCCAGGTAAAAAGAGCGTCTTTTGGAGGTCTGCACCATCACTGACTGATAGCCTGTATCATCCAGTAAGGTCGCTAGGCGTGTCATGCGAT
>SKOQ01000198.1 GCA_007119985.1 Marinospirillum sp. | reverse complement strand
TGGGGTGGTGAAGAGTTTTTGTTGATCTGTCCAGCAACAGATGTTGCGGGTGCCTTCCATGTTGCAGAGAAGGTGCGGCGTTGTATGAGCCAGACGCCGCATGAGCATGTGGTGCAAAGAGTCAGTGCCGGTGTGAGCCAACACCAGCCTGGGCAAACGATCGATCAGTTGCTGAAAGAAGTCGATCAGCAGCTCTATCTGGCTAAGGCCGCAGGCCGCAATCGCGTGAGCCTTGCAGGCCAGAGCCCAACTCCGCCAGAGGACCTCTAAACAGAGTTGAAGAAAATCACTAGCCAGCTTGTTGAGTTTTAAACTGGCTGACCTGCTGCTCTAGTTGCTCGGCTAACTGGGCCAGTTCATGGCTGGCGGCGGTTGTATGCACAGCACCTTCGCGTGTTTGCCCAGCCAGATCATTGATATTGACGAGATTATGGCTCATCTCATCAGCAACCGCTGCTTGCTGCTCGGCAGCGCTGGCAATCTGGGTGTTCATATCAGCCATTTGATGGATATGATGGCGGACATCCTCTAGGGCTTGAGTGGTTTGCTGTGCGTGCTCTAGGGTATGACTGGCCTGCTGCTGGCTCTCCTGCATCGCTTGGAAGGAGGCCTCGGCCTCTGCGACTAAACGCTCAATCATGCTGTGAATTTCTTCTGTGCTGGCTTGGGTGCGGGCGGCTAGATTGCGCACTTCATCGGCCACCACTGCAAAACCTCGACCATGTTCACCGGCGCGCGCGGCTTCAATCGCTGCATTCAATGCCAGCAGGTTGGTCTGCTCGGCCACATTACGAATCACCTCCATAATGCTGCCGATATTCTCCGTGCCTTCTTTCAGGCGCGTCATCGATAAAGCCGTTGATTGAATGCTGCTGTCCAGCTGGCCCAGCGTATTGAGTGTCAGATTCAGGCGCTCATGGCCCTGCTGGGTTTTGTGGTTCGCTGCGCGTGCGGCTTCTGCAGCTTGTTGCGCATGGCGTGCGACTTCTTGAACCGTGGCACTCATCTGATTCATCGCCGTGGCGACCTGATCTGTTTCTTGGCTTTGTTGATCGACCGTCTGCTGGCTTTGATGGGTCACTGCGGAGAGTTCTTCTGCTGCAGCAGAAACGGCCAGTGCAGATTGGCGCGAGGCTTGAACGAGATCATGAATCTGAGTGATAAAGCGATTGAAAGCGCGATTAATGTGCATCAGCTCATCTTGGCCTGCTTCACTCAGGCGGTGGGTGAGATCACCATCGCCATCGGCAATTTCCCGCATTCGCGCGAGCATCTGCTTTAATGGCTGAATGACTGAGCGGATCACGGCAAAGACTAAACCTGCCAACAGCACAGCGGCCAGAATAAACAGGCCAATCAGGTTGAAGCTATGACGGCGTAGTTGTGCATTGAGTGTGTCTAGATAAATACCATTGACCAGCACCCAATCCCAGGTCTCAAAAGAAGTGAAGACGCTCATTTTGCCAACAGGTGCACTAAATCCAGGTTTATCCCAGACATAGCGCACCATCCCTAGGGGTTCTTGGCGAGATCGATCAAGGAGTTCGGCGATGAAAGGCTGATCCTGAGGGTCTCGCACTTGGCGCACATTGCGCCCTTCTAGTTCTGGTTGCTCAGGATGCATCAGCATCAGTCCTTGACGATCGAGGATCCAGAAGTAGTCTTGGTCCTGACCGGTGGTAAAGCGCCATTGTCGAATTTGTTCTAAAGCCAGTGCTTGGGCGCGGGCTTCGGTCAGCTGGCCGCTGAGGACTTGCTGGTGGTAAGACTCAAGCGTATGCTGAGCCAGCTCATGCAGCAGGCTGAGTTGGTGGCGTTTTTCATCCAGTAATGCTTGGCGTTCCTGAAGGAGCGCCAAGCCGCCGACAACGGCAAGAGAGATCAAAGCGGCCGCTAAAATAAAACCCAAGCGCGTACTGATTGCCCATTGACGCAAGTACACCAGCATAGTCCAATCCTCTTCATGTGTTGTCAGGCAAGAAAACCAAGTCGATGACCAGCCAGGCACAGAGGATTTAGCTCTACTCCTTGGGCTAGATTTGTTGCAGCGCACAAGTATGCCGTTTCAATGCAGGCCTTTCAACTGAGAAAAGTCATGTTTTTGTTATCTTATTGAGGAGAGGACGATGAGTTTTTCAGCTTCTTTGTCGCCCGGTTGGATCGGCCTGCTGGCGCTGGGTTTGTATGGCGGTTTTTTGATCTGGGCCTTATGGGCTGTGCCTTGGCGTATCTTGCTGCGCGAGCCAGGTCTTCAGCACTTGTTTCTTGGCGGCACTTTAGTGGTGGGTTTAATCTGGCAGTTGCAGGCCGCTATCAGCTATTCGGTTTCCATTCATGTCTTGCTGGCCACGACCTTAACGCTGATGTTTTACTGGCCTATGGCACTGATCGCGACCAGTATTGCGCTACTGGCGCTGACGCTGGCAGGGAAGGCCAGTTGGGATATGTTTGGTATCAATGCCTTAATCACCTGTTTGGTGCCCGTTTTGATCAGTCACGGGCTGTGGCGCTGGGTCGAGCGTGCCTTGCCCGCCAATTATTTTATCTTTGTCTTGATCGCTGGCTGCGGTGGTGCGGCTGTTGCTGCGCTAGGTTCTGGCCTTGGGGTGATCCTCTTTGCTGCCCTGTTGACATCCAATGTCGAGTTTTCCTTTCTCTCGCGTGATTATTTCTTGTTTTTACCACTGACTCTACCGCCTGAGGCGATCATCAATGGGGTAATTATCACTTCGATGACTGCGTTTTTACCTGACTGGGTGCGCGCTTTTGACCCGCAGAAATACCTGGATCAGGCTTAGCGCTTAACCGGGCGCTTTTGCAGTTTGCGTTGCAAGGTACGTCGATGCATGCCTAAAGCGCGTGCTGTTGCGGAGATATTGCCCTCATGCTCATGCAGGACTTTTTGGATATGTTCCCAAGTTAAGCGATTGACGGACATCGGCTGTTCGGCCAGAGGGGTTTCTGGATCTCCTGCCTGCTTATTTAATGCTGCAAGGACCTCATCGGCATCGGCAGGCTTGCAGAGGTAGTTGATGGCGCCCAGTTTGATGGCCTCGACGGCAGTCGCAATGCTCGAATAGCCTGTCAGCACGACAATCTTAGAGAGGGAAGAGGCCTCTAAAAGCTGGGGCAAAAGCGTCAGCCCAGAGCTGCCCTCAAGCTTCAGATCCAGCGTGATGTAATCCGGTTCAAGCTCCTGTGTCAGCTCCAGCGCTTCTTTTTCATTGCTAGCACGCGCTGTTTCATAGCCGCGCCGCTGAAAGGCACGCTCAAGAACCTGAGCGAAAATATCATCATCATCAATAATCAGAATACGGGTTTGCTCTTCATGAGTGAGCTCTTGCATCTTGTGCTCCGTGGTATCGCTGGTTGTGATAAAAACTTGCCACCTGCATCCGCTTATTCAGCTTCAGGGTGGCTCAAGGGGATGCGTACTTCTGTCAGCGTGCCGCCTTGCTGGTGGTTATAGAGGCGCACTGTGCCGCCGAGGCGATTAATCGTGGCATGGGTTAAGAACAACCCGAGTCCTAAGCCCTTGCTTTTGGTGCTGATAAACGTCTGCCCAAGTTTTTCGGCCAGATCGAGTGGAATTCCTGGCCCTTGATCGAGTAGATCAAGATGAAGCTCCTCTTGGGTCCAGTTGAGCTGAATCGTGACCACTTCAGAAGAGGCGTCCGCCGCATTGTTGAGTAGGTTGATCAAAGCCTGTTGTAGCGTGATATCAGCCAAAATCCACGCTTCGCTGCAAGGTGGTGTGGGCCAATGAATTTGATAGCGCACATCAGGGCGTAAGACTTCCCAATGCTCTAAAACACCCTTTAAGAAAAGATCAACAGCCTTGCGTTCAGGGTTCAGTAGCCGAGATTTATCGGCGTTGCTGACTAAAGATTGCAAGGTGATTTTACAGGTATCGACCTGTTGACGCAGTAAAGCTAAATCGGCTTGCAGTTGGGGCTGGTCAGGATACTCGTGGCTGAGCTCTTTGAGCATGACGGCCATCGTCGAGAGGGGCGTACCCAGTTCATGTGCGGTACCGGCCGCTTGAGTCGCGACAGCCATAATCTGCTCGTCGCGCAGGGATTTCTCGCGCGTGTCGGAGAGATCCGCATCGCGTTGGCGCAAGGACTGAGCCATCTTGTAGACAAAGACGGTGATCAAGCCGGTGCTGAGAATAAAGTTCGCCCACATACCGACGATGTGTAGGTTGAGTGAAGAGTGATGTGTCTCAATAAACTGTGGAACAGGGAAGTTAAAAAACATCAGCAGGGTATAGTTGATCAAAATGATCGAAGCCAGAATCCAGCTAAAATGCCATGGCAGCGTAGCGGCAGAGATGGTCAGCGGGACCAAAAAATAGGAAATAAAAGGATTGGTGGCACCGCCAGTAAAGTAAAAAAGCACTGAAAGACCGAGCACATCCAGCAGCAGGTGGAGTAGGTACTCCCAGTCGGCGACTGGATGGGGCCACTGTAAGCGCCACCAGGTCAGCAGATTGATCATCGCCATAGCGACAATGGTGCTGAACACCGCCAGTAAGTGTAGCTGAAAACCAAAAACCTCTAATCCGAGGAGTATCCCCGCTAGAAAGCCTGTCCAGGTTATTCCGCGCACCAATGAAAGACGCATCAGATTGCGTCCCGGTGTCGAGAGCGGCAGAGGGGCATCGCGCACAGCAAACTCCAGTTCAGGCCCAAACGCGCTATTCTAACCTATTCATTCGTCTTATTAGCAAAATCGGAAGTGTTTTTCATCGCATGAGGGATGGAAGGCTTCGCGGGGGGTAAAAAAAGCTTGCTTGGTCTCATTGAGTTCAACTAATATGCAAACGCTAATTGTTACTATTTGATTTCAAGGAGAGTCCAATGAAGTACCTTATCGCGGCCTGTGCTTTACTTTTTGTGGCCACTGCAGCACAAGCCGATCGTCCAGATCATTTCCGTGGTTTGCCCGCCGATACCTTGCAAGAAGCTGTGCAGAATTTTTCTGAGTATAACCAGCGCTTGGCAGCCGTTTTAGAAAATAGAAATCTGGGTCGGGCGCAGATGGCAGAAGTCCATCAGTTAACCTACACCCTTGAAAATGCATTGGAAAAAATTCAAGCAGAAGTGAATGCTTTGGTTGATACGCTGGAGGAGCTGCACATTGCTTCTGAAGGCACAGATGCGCGTGATATGCAGCGTAAAGGTCGTGTTTACCTAGAAACTGCCACGCAGATCGTTCGCTAACAGCGCGATGCGTTTTGATCGGCCGCACTCGAAAGAGTGCGGCTATTTTTTTGTTTGCTCTTCGGGCAGGCTTTGCAAGACAGTCTTGATCCACTCAGGCAAGAGGGGGTGGAGTTGATAGAATACCCACTGGCCTTGGCGACGATCTAGCAGCAGTCCGGCTTGACGTAACTGGGCCAGATGGCGAGACACTTTAGGTTGTGAGGCTTGTAGTGCCTCCATCATCTCACAGACACACAGCTCTCCCTTGGCAAGAATCATTCGCATACAAGCCAGCCGGAGTTCATCGCCGAGGAGCTTGAAGACTTGCGTTGGTGGAAGCTGGCCGGCATAAGATTGGTGGACTGATTGATTCGCAGCGATAAAGGCGGTGATCTTGTGTTGCAATAATGCAAGGGTCTGCTGAAACGCGAGTGGATCAGCGCTTGGTGCTGGATCGGCTAAATCCCAAGCAATAAAAACGCCTTGCTGAGGGCGTGGAGCGCATTCTTGACTGGCTTGTTCGCAAAGAGAAATCACAAAATCAAAATGTGACTCAGGCAGCTGCTCCAATCCTTTGGCTGATAAGTCATGGCTAGGTATTCCCGCCTCTTCTAAAGCGGCGCAGGCACGTGGATCTAAGGCTTTGGGGTGAGTACCTGCACTCATGACCTTAAAATGCTGACCAGCTCGATGGCGGAGCAAGGCTTCAGCCATTTGTGAGCGAGCAGCATTGGCGGTACAAATAAAAAGGACGTTTTTTTTGCTGTGACTCATCGACAAGTACACCAAGGAAAGTGAGCACTCAGTTTACCCTCTCGCTTCTTAGCTGCCTAGCCATGCAAAAATTGATGGATCTGAATCAGGGCTTCTCTTTGGTTGTGTCTCCTCTAGAGATCAGCGAAAATAGCGCGCTATAAAGCTATTTTTGGTTTGTCACGAGGTTGAACGTGCTTGTCAAGTGACTCAAGACTTGCCCCGTGATGCTGACCAGAGGCTCTCCTGCTTATCTTCTCATGATCAACACAGAGGTTTGGATGTCCACCACCCTACTCAGCGCGGAAGTTCAAAAGCGCCGCACTTTTGCGATTATTAGTCACCCTGACGCTGGTAAAACCACCATCACTGAAAAGCTGATTCTCCTTGGTCAGCTGATTCAAACTGCCGGCACTGTGAAGGGTAAGAAGGGAGATAAGCATGCCACTTCTGACTGGATGAGTATGGAGCAGGAGCGGGGGATCTCGATTACCTCTTCAGTGATGCAGTTTCCTTTTCATGATCGCATCGTCAATCTACTGGATACGCCCGGCCACGAAGATTTCTCCGAGGATACCTATCGCACCCTGACTGCGGTGGATTCTGCGCTGATGGTGGTGGATGGGGCCAAAGGGGTAGAAGATCGCACCATCAAGCTGATGGATGTCTGTCGTTTGCGCGATACCCCGATCTTTTCTTTCGTCAATAAACTGGACCGTGATATTCGTGACCCGATTGAGCTGTTGGATGAGATCGAAGAGGTTCTGAAGATCAAAGCGGCGCCAATCAACTGGCCTATTGGTTCCGGTCAGTGGTTTAAAGGGGTGTATAACCTCTATAACGATGAGATTCATGTTTTTAAGCCAGGTCAAGGCCATGTGTTACCAGAAGATGAGCGTATTCAGGGGTTGGATTCGGATGCCGCGCGGGCTTTTCTCGGTGATGAGTATGAGCAGCTGGTCGAGGAGCTGGAACTGGTGCAAGGTGCAACCCACACTTGGGATGAAGAGGCTTTTCTGGCTGGGCGCTTAACGCCTGTTTACTTTGGCACGGCGTTGGGCAACTTCGGTGTTAAAGAAATGCTGTCTGACTTTGTCAAGTGGGCGCCCTCCCCCGGTGCTCGCGCGACAGAAACCCGCCCTGTGGCTGCAGATGAGCCCAAGTTCTCTGGTTTTGTGTTCAAAATTCAAGCCAATATGGACCCTAAGCATCGTGATCGCATCGCATTTATGCGGGTGTGCTCTGGGCGCTATACGCGTGGCCTCAAGATGCGCCACTGCCGAATCGGTAAAGATGTGCGCATCGCCGATGCAGTGAACTTTATGGCGGGTGAGCGTGAGTTGCTGGAAGAGGCTTGGTCGGGCGATATTATTGGCTTGCACAATCATGGCACGATTCAGATCGGTGATACCTTTACTGAAGGCGAAGACTTAAAGTTTACCGGTATCCCGCATTTTGCGCCTGAGCTCTTTAAAAAGGTGCGCCCTAAAGATCCGCTGAAGATGAAGCAGTTGCAAAAAGGGCTGCAGCAGCTCTCTGAAGAAGGTGCGGTCCAGCTTTTTCAGCCGATGCGTAACAATGATTTGGTGTTAGGCGCAGTGGGTCAACTGCAGTTTGAAGTGGTGATGTTTCGTTTGCAGGATGAATACAAGGTTGATTGCCTGTATGAGCCGGTGAGCGTACAAACGGCGCGCTGGGTCGAGTCTTCTGATGCGAAAAAGCTGGAGGAATTCCGCCGTAAAGCCGAGGACAACTTAGCGGTAGATGGCGGTGGATTGCTGACTTATCTGGCCACTTCGCGCGTGAATTTACAGATGGCGCAAGAGCGCTATCCTGAGATTGAGTTCCACTCTACGCGAGAGCACTAAAAGCGACGCCTTTCTTGTTGAGAAGAATAAAAATCAGGCTCCTTTGGGGCCTGATTTTTTTGGATGGGAGTACCCTGGCTGGTTCTCATCTATCCGACCGCTTGTTGGGCAGGTGCCTTGTGTGCGTTGAGCTGAAATCCGAGGCTCTCAATCGGTAACAGGAGCTCACGCTGCTGGCCTTCTCTTTCCAAAAGGGCGCGTACTAAGGTTTCTTGAGCGGCCGGCTCTTGAAGGCGCTGTGAAATACGATACACCAGCTCGCCTGAATCCAATCGAAAAGGCATCAGTAGGCAGTCCATCCAGCGCACACCTGAATGCACCGTCAAGCAGGGCAGGTGGCTGATTTTGACCCAATTGACGCCCTCACTAAAAGCATTAGCATCCTTGAGCCAGTGCCTGAGTGCTTGGTAATGAGGATGACTCAGCGGCAGGTAGGGGTGGGAAAGCAGTTCTTGGCGAGTGCGGCAGCCTTGAATCGCAATCGCTGTTTCTGAGGCGGCCAGCAGATTGAAATCGCAATCCATGATCATGGCGTCATGCAGATCTCGGTTCACGCTTTCAAAAAGGGCATGATTGCCATCCATCAAAGAAGCTTGAAAAGTCCGTTCCAGTGCTTGGCGATAACGAGCCGAGGGGGTGATGTGATTTCTTTCCCAGCGTGAAATAGCACCTTGGTCAATGCCAAGCTGATCGGCAAGTTGTTGCTGGGTCATATGGCGTGATTTTCTTAAATGCTGAATCCGCTCCCCGAGTTTGAGCATATCCCTTCTCCTTGCTTAGCTTGACTGATGTTATGGCTTAGATAAATCCATTTTAGAACACTCTCTGAGAAAGCAAAGGTTGTTTTGCTATAAAAGTGCATAAACTTGAAGGAGATCACGCTTTAAGGGGGGTGGGCGCTTTCTAGAGGGCCGGCACAGCGCTGAGTCTGTGCCGGAGAGGGGTTGACTCTACTGGCAGACCGCAGCGATCGCTTTACAGAGGTAAGGCAGGTTCTGTTGATGATAGCCAGCAATATTCATTCGGCCGGTAGAGACCATGTAGATGCCGAAATCCTGTTGGAGCTGAGTGACTTGCGCAGGAGTAAGGCCAGAATAGGAAAACATGCCTTTTTGTTCGGCGACACAGGCAAAACGTTCGCTCAGGCCATGGGGTGCAAGGCCATCCACCAGTGCTTGACGTAGGCTGTTAATCCGCATGCGCATGCTATTGACTTCATCCTGCCACAGGCTACGCAGCTCCGTGCTATGCAAAATGGTGCTGACAATCGCACTGCCATGCGCTGGGGGGTTGGAGTAGTTGGCGCGGGCCACCAGTGCGAGCTGGCTCGCTAGGGCTGCCTTGGCGTTCGCGTTGGGTGCTGTCGCGATAAAGCTACCAATACGCTCACGATAAAGGCCAAAGTTCTTCGAGCAGGAGGCGGTGATCATCACCTCAGGGAGTTGCTCTGCCAGCAAGCGTACGGCAAAGGCATCTTCTTCTAGGCCATCACCAAAGCCCTGGTAGGCAAAATCGATTAATGGCAAGAGTTGGCGTTCTTGGAGTAGGTCCGCAACCTGCTGCCACTGTGCTGCACTTAAATCGAAGCCGGTTGGATTATGGCAGCAGGCATGCAGCAACACGATATCGCCAGTCGGAATCGCGCGCAGATCTTCGAGCATGGCGGCAAAATCCAACTGATTGGCTTGGCTATCTACATAGCGATACTTGGCATATTGAACACCGGCTGCTTGCATGATGGAAAAGTGGTTGGGCCAAGTAGGATCAGAGATCCACACGGTTTTTTCAGGGGCACAGCGTTTGATGAAATCCGCCGCCAAGCGCAGCGCACCTGTTCCGCCAGGTGCTTGAGTCAGGCTAATGCGTTGACTCTCCAGTAATGGAGAGGCTGCGCCAAAAACCAAAGGCAAGATGGCGCGCGCATACTCTGGATCACCATGAGAGCCGATATAGCTTTTGGTGGTTTCGCGTGTTAGCAGTAGCGCTTCTGCTTCCTTAACAGCATGCATAATCGGCGTATTGCCAGCAGCATCGCGATACACACCCACCCCCAGATCAATTTTACTGGGGTTGGTATCCTTTTTGTACGCTTCGATGAGACCAAGGATGGGGTCGGCTGGCAGGTGTTCAAGTTGTCCAAACATGGTGGTTCCTTTGGGTGGCGGCATCAAAAAAACGATTCTAAAGAAGAGCGCTGCACTTGCCTAATACAACTTAAGTGGTAGGCGTTGATTCAGCTGCCGAGTGCAGTAGTTCGCAAGCTTGTAACGTGTTTTCTAAAAGTGAAGCAACCGTCATGGGTCCAACGCCGCCGGGGACGGGGGTGATCCAGCTGGCACGCTCAGCGGCCGCTGCGTATTCGATATCACCAACCAGTTCACCGGATTCGAGGCGATTAATGCCGACATCGATCACCAGTGCACCAGGTTTGATCCATTCTCCCTTCACCAGGCCGGGCTTGCCAACACCCACAACCACCAGATCAGCTGCGCGGACTTCAGCTTCCAGATCGCGCGTAAAACGATGCGTGACCGTCACAGTACAGCCAGCGAGCAATAGCTCTAAAGCCATTGGGCGGCCAACAATATTGGAAGCGCCAACAATGGTGGCTTTTAAGCCTTTTAAGTTGTGCCCTGTTTGGGCAAGCAAGGTCATGATGCCTTTCGGCGTGCAGGGGCGCAGCAGAGGCTGGCGCTGCGCGAGGCGGCCGAGGTTGTAAGGATGGAAGCCATCAACATCTTTGTCTGGTCGAATGCGCTCTAAAAGCGGCGTGGCATCAAGCCCTTGTGGAAGAGGCAGCTGGAGCAAAATGCCATCGGTTTCAGGGTCTGCATTCAGTTGGTCGATGAGGGCTTCAAGCTGGGTTTGGCTGGTACTGGCCTCTAAGGTATAGGCTTGAGAGGTAATGCCCGCTTTTTCACAGGCGACATGCTTGTTGCGGACATAAACCTCAGAGGCTGGGTCTTGTCCAACCAGAATCACGGCAAGACAAGGGGCGCGTAGGCCTTGAGCTTGGCGTTGCTGAATGCGGGCTGCAACAGTTTCGCGCAGCGTGAGTGCGAGGTGTTTACCATCAAGGAGTTGTGCGCTCATGGGTCGGTGGTTTCCTGATTAGCGGCAATGATCAAAAAGTGGGTTCTATTCTCGCATGAGAAGCAAGGAAGTGAAATATCTGCATTTTTTTAAAAAAGGGCTTGACGTGAAAAATAGAACCCCTATAATGCGCACCCATCGAGAGGACAAGCAGAGCGAGTCCACGAGATCGTCGGGGTATAGCGCAGTCTGGTAGCGCGCCTGCTTTGGGAGCAGGATGTCGGGGGTTCGAATCCCTCTACCCCGACCATTTTTTTAGCTCGATCAGAGCTAGCTAGGTCGAATAAGCGCCTATAGCTCAACCGGATAGAGCAACGGCCTTCTAAGCCGTAGGTTGCAGGTTCGAGTCCTGCTGGGCGCGCCAAGACGCGCAAGCAGCTTCTTGAATCATCTGGCTTGGGATGCAGAGAGAAATGGTTTTTTGATATATGGTGAGCGTAGCTCAGTTGGTAGAGCTCTGGATTGTGACTCCAGCGGTCGTGGGTTCGAGCCCCATCGTTCACCCCAGAATTTAGAAAAAGCGCCTATTATGGGCGCTTTTTTGCGTGCGTTCTTTATTTTGCCTGTGTGATCAGGATCTGTTTGTGATGGGCTTGCTTTGATAGGTGAGCGCATTGAGTTGAAGATTTTTTATCCATTCAGCTTGCTGCGCCGCGCTGTTACTCTTAGAATCCCACCTTTATTTTTTTATTAGCTGTTTTAATCATTTTGCTCGAAATTGAGTGATTGCATCAGCCCACTAGTGTTTAACGAGGACCGTCCATGCAAGTTTCCGTAGAAACGACTTCCGCGCTGGAGCGCCGTGTCACCATTCAGGTGCCAGCAGAAAAAGTAGAAACCGCCGTTGAGCAGCGTCTCAGAGAAACAGCGAAAAAGGTGAAGATTGACGGTTTTCGTCCTGGTAAAGTCCCTTTTGCTGAAGTAAAGCGTCGTTTTGGTGAAAGCGTTCGCCAAGAAGTTTTGGCTGACGTGATGCGCGAGCACTTTGTTGAAGCTGTCACGCAGGAAAAACTAAATCCAGCAGGCACGCCAGACATCGAGCCTAAGAACATGAAGGCCGGCGAGCCATTTGAATTTGTTGCGACCTTCGAAGTTTACCCAGAGATCGAGTTAAAGAGCGTTGCGGATCAAGCCGTTGAGCGTCCTGTCTCTGAAGTCACTGATGAAGACTTAGAAGTGCTGGTCACCGACCTGCGTCAGCAGCGCGCACAGTTTGAAGTAGCTGAAAAGGCTGCGGAAAATGGCGATCAGGTGAATCTGGATTTTGAAGGTTTTGTCGATGGTGAGGCTTTTGCCGGTGGCAAGGGTGAAGGCTATGATCTGGTACTGGGCTCTAATAGCTTCATTCCAGGCTTTGAAGATCAGCTGATCGGTACTCAAGCCGGTGAAGAGAAGGATGTTGAAGTGACCTTCCCAGAAGACTACCAGGCTGAAAACCTGGCAGGCAAAGCCGCTGTGTTTAAGTGCAAGATCAATGCTGTTAAAGCGCAGCAGCTGCCTGAGCTGAATGACGAATTCTTTGCTCAGTTTGGTGTGAGCGAAGGCGGCTTAGAAGCGTTCCACGCTGAAGTGCGTAAAAATATGCAGGCGCAGCTCAAGCAAGCACTGCGCAATACCACCAAGCAGGCGGCCTTCAAGGCACTGATGGATGCTAACCCCATCGAAGTGCCACAAGCATTGATCGCGAATGAAGTCGACAATCTGCGTCGCCAGGCTGCCCAGCAGTATAATCTGGGTGCAGATTTTGACATTAGCCAGATCCCTGCTGATTTGTTCAAAGATCAGGCAGAAAACAACGTCAAGCTGGGCCTGCTGGTCGGCGAGCTGATCAAGACTAACGAAATGAAGGCTGAAGACAGTGTTGTTGACGAGCTGTTGACTGAAATGGCGCAGTCTTACCAAGAGCCTGAAAAGGTTGTTGAGTATTACCGTTCCAATGCAGAGATGCTGCGCCAAGTTCAAGCCGCTGCTTTAGAGCAGCAGGTGGTGGATAAGCTGCTGGCTGATGCTCAAGTTACTGACGTGAATAAGAGCTTCCGCGAATTGGCTATGCCCGCTCAAGGCTAAGCTGTCCTCTGTTTCTGGCCTTGTCTGATGGTCAGAGCACAAAAAATCCAGCACTGGTTGCTGGATTTTTTGTTTTATGCCCCCATCTCTGTTGTTTATACCCAGTGCAGATCGTAAAACCCCTTGGTTCTCGATCTGTTAAGATGCTATAAAGGGTCTTTTGGGCTGAAATTCAGCAAGAGCCAACACCATCAATAAAAGTGAATCTTGTATGACGAATAAACTAGATATCCAAAATGCTGGCGGCTTAGTGCCTATGGTGGTCGAGCAGTCCGCACGCGGCGAGCGCGCCTATGATATTTACTCTCGCCTGCTCAAAGAGCGCGTCATTTTTCTGGTCGGGCCAGTTGAAGACTATATGGCCAACCTGGTTGTCGCGCAGATGCTTTTTTTAGAATCTGAAAATCCTGATAAAGATATTTATCTCTATATCAACTCGCCTGGTGGCTCTGTCACCGCGGGTATGTCCATCTACGACACCATGCAGTTTATCAAACCTGACGTCTCGACCATGTGTATCGGTCAGGCTGCCAGTATGGGCGCTCTTTTGCTGGCGGGTGGAACACAAGGTAAGCGTTATTGCTTGCCGAACTCGCGCATGATGATTCACCAGCCTTTAGGCGGCTATCAAGGCCAAGCTAGTGATATTGAGATCCATACTCGTGAAATCTTAGGTATCCGCGATAAGCTGAACAAGATTCTGGCGCAGCATACAGGCCAAAACATTAAGACGATCGCTAAGGATACGGATCGTGATAATTTCATGGATGGTCAGACTGCGGTAAACTACGGTCTTATTGATGCAGTGCTGGAGAAACGACCAGCTTAATTTGATCTGGTTTCGCTAAGAGCTGGCTGCGCTGATTAAGCAGCCAGTGAATGAAGTAAATGGAGTCAAGCATGGCCGACGGCAAAAAAACGAAAGAAAAGCTTTTGTGTTGTTCATTCTGCGGTAAGAGTCAGGATGAGGTGAAAAAGCTCATCGCTGGGCCATCGGTTTATATTTGTGACGATTGCGTCACCCTGTGCACAGATATTATCCATAATGAGCTGCAAGAAGATGATCAGCAAGAAGGCCAAGAGCGCCTGCCGACCCCCAAAGAGATACGCGCACACTTAGATGATTATGTGATCGGTCAGGATCGCGCCAAAATGGTGCTGTCTGTTGCGGTCTATAATCACTACAAGCGTTTGAGTACTCAGCAAGGTCGTGCGCAAGACGACGTAGAGCTAGGCAAGAGCAACATTTTGCTGATCGGTCCGACTGGCTCAGGTAAAACCTTGCTGGCCGAAACACTCGCCCGCATGCTGAATGTGCCCTTCACGATGGCTGATGCCACGACGCTGACCGAAGCAGGCTATGTGGGTGAGGATGTTGAGAACATCATCCAGAAGCTGCTACAAAAATGTGACTATGATGTTGAGCGGGCTGAGCGTGGGATCGTGTATATCGACGAGATCGATAAAATCTCACGTAAGTCAGACAACCCCTCCATTACCCGTGATGTCTCGGGCGAGGGCGTCCAGCAAGCCTTGCTAAAGCTCATTGAAGGCACAGTCGCTTCAGTACCACCCCAGGGTGGCCGTAAACACCCTCAGCAAGAGTTTTTACAGGTCAACACCAGTAATATGCTCTTTATTTGTGGCGGTGCCTTTGCTGGCCTAGAGAAGGTGATTCGTGCTCGTACTGAGAAGGGCGGCATCGGTTTTAGCGCCGAGATCAAAAGTAAAATTACCGATCAAGCGCTTGGGCAAGCCATGACTGATATCGAGCCAGAAGACTTGGTCCGTTTTGGTTTGATTCCTGAGTTCATCGGTCGTCTTCCCGTTGTGGCAACCTTGACCGAGCTGGATGAAGACGCCCTGATCCAGATTTTAACCGAGCCTAAAAATGCCCTGACCAAGCAGTATGCTCGCTTGTTTGATATGGAAGGCGTGGAGCTCGAGTTTAGAGAAGAAGCCTTGCGTGCGGTCGCTAAAAAAGCGCTTGAGCGTAAGACAGGTGCGCGCGGACTACGCTCTATTCTTGAGAGCGTGCTGCTTGATACCATGTATGAAATCCCTTCCTTGGAGCAGGTTGCGAAGGTTGTCGTCGATGAGTCGGTGATTGAAGGTACGAGTCAGCCTTTAATGCTCTACGCCAATGATGAAGTCGAAGCGGAAGCCATTGTGGCGCAGCGCGATTAGCCTTCATTGCTCCTGAGTGAGGTGAAGCTCACCTAGCTTCGCCTCACTCCACAGGCACCCAGGCCACTTGTGGCCTTTTTTTTGGGCGCACTCAGCTGCGCTCAGGTGCTTCACTCTTATGTTTATGATTGAGGTAGAGCGGCAATGTCGCAGACAGATACAACTCAACTAGCTGAAGGCTTTGATTTGCCACTGCTTCCTTTGCGTGATGTCGTTGTCTATCCGCAAATGGTGTTGCCCCTTTTTGTTGGGCGCGAAAAATCCATTCATGCTCTAGAAGCAGCGATGAAGCAAAGTAAGAAGGTTTTTCTGCTCGCGCAAAAAGACCCAGAGCTCGATGATCCAAATCTCAGTGATCTCTATCAAATTGGCACCATTGCGAGCATTCTCCAATTACTGCGTTTGCCTGATGGCACAGTGAAGGTGTTGATTGAGGGTGAACAACGCGCGGTCTTAGAGCAGACTTATGAGCAGGTAGAAGGCACCAAAGGTGCGAGTTTCCTCTGTGCACAAGGCCATTTGTTGGCGACAGAGGTGCTCACATCTGGTGAGCAAGAAGTGCTCACGCGGGTGCTGATTGAGCAGTTTGAGCGTTATATCAAGCTCTCGAAAAAAGTACCGGCTGAGGTGCTGACCAGTCTGCAAGCTATGACAGACCCCACTCGCTTGGTCGATACCATCTCCGCCCATCTCTCGCTCAGCGTTAAGAATAAGCAAGAATTGCTTGAGATGGATCGTGTGGCTGAGCGGATCGAAAAACTGATGTTGCAGCTAGAAGAAGAAATGGATCTGCTGCAAGTCGAGAAACGCATCCGCGCCCGAGTTAAGCAGCAGATGGAGAAAACCCAGCGTGAATACTATTTGAATGAGCAGATGAAAGCCATTCAAAAAGAAATGGGTGATCTGGAAAACTCAGGCAATGAATTTGAGCAGCTTGAAAAGAAAATGGAAGCGGCTGGCATGCCGCAAGATGCCTATGAAAAAACCAAGGCGGAACTGAATAAGCTCAAGATGATGTCACCCACTTCTGCCGAGGCGACCGTCGTGCGCGGCTATCTGGATTGGATGCTTGGCTTGCCGTGGAAAAAGCGCTCGCGTGCCAGTATTCAGTTGGATAAAGCCAGTGCGATCCTAGATGCAGATCATTATGGCTTAGAAGAAGTGAAAGAAAGGATTCTGGATTACCTGGCTGTGCAGCAGCGCGTTAAAAAGCTGCGCGGTTCTGTGCTCTGCTTGGTGGGACCGCCTGGTGTGGGCAAAACCTCATTAGGTCAATCGATTGCAAAGGCGGTCAATCGCCAGTATGTCCGCATGGCACTAGGTGGCGTGCGTGATGAGGCTGAAATTCGTGGGCATCGTCGGACTTATATTGGCTCTATGCCAGGCAAGCTGATTCAGAAACTCTCCAAGGTGGGTGTCAAGAATCCACTGTTTTTGCTCGATGAGATTGATAAGCTCGGTGCAGATCATCGCGGTGATCCAGCATCAGCGCTGCTAGAGGTGCTGGACCCAGAGCAAAATAGCAAATTTAGTGACCACTACCTTGAGGTTGATTTTGATCTTTCCGAAGTGCTATTCATCTGTACTGCCAACTCGATGAATATCCCCGCTCCTTTGTTAGATCGAATGGAAGTGGTGCGCTTGCCGGGTTATACCGAAGATGAAAAGGCCCATATCTGTAGCCAGCACCTGCTGCCAAAGCAAATGAAAAATGCCGGTCTGAAAGCCAATGAAGTTGAGATCACGGCTGCAGCGATGCTGGAAGTGATTCGTTACTACACCCGCGAAGCTGGAGTGCGTGAGTTAGAGCGCCAAATGACACGTCTATGCCGCAAAGTGGTCCGTCAGCTCGGTGAGGGTAAGAAGACCGCACCTGTCGTTGTGGATCAAGCGCAGGTTGAAGACTACCTTGGTGTGCGTAAGTATAGCTATGGCTTGGCGGATGAATCCAATCAGGTCGGTCGTGTCACCGGCTTGGCTTGGACCAGTGTCGGTGGCGAGCTGTTGAGTATCGAAGCGGCGACCATGCCAGGTAAGGCACGCTTGGTCAAAACCGGCTCGCTAGGTGAGGTCATGCAGGAGTCTATTCAGGCAGCCCTCACGGTTGTTAGAAGCCGCTGTGAAGCCCTTGGCATCGATCCTGAGAGCTTTGAGAAGAAGGATATCCATATTCACGTGCCGGAAGGGGCCACACCCAAGGATGGCCCGAGTGCGGGGATTAGCATGTGTACTGCGTTGGTGTCGGCCTTTACAGGCATTCCCGTTAAGGCTGAAGTGGCCATGACAGGTGAAATTAACCTGCGTGGTGAGGTGATGCAGATTGGCGGCTTGAAAGAAAAACTGCTCGCGGCCCGTCGAGGCGGCATCAAAAAGGTGCTGATCCCGCAAGATAACGCGCGTGATCTGAAGGAAATCCCTGAAAGTATTAAGGGGCCTTTGGAGATTTATCCAGTCAGTTGGATTGACGAAGTGCTGGAGCTGGCGCTGGAACGTCAGCCTGATCCTTGGGTCGCGACTGTGGCCAAAGAAGAAGTCGGTGGTGATTTACGCGCTGGAACCCACTAATCAGGTGAAATAATTGATTTAGGGTATTTCCCTGAGCGGGGTTTAGGGGCTAAGATACGCGCCATGCGGCAATAGATGAATGTTTGGCCGTTTTCTTGGCCCTATTCTTTGTTGTAGTGTGAATAGGGTGTTCATAAAGACATCTTATTCAAAGATCTGAGCAGATGTCGGTCATTCAATAGATGGCTATTCTAGCTGCTTCAGATTGAGTAATGTGTTTGTTGGTGTTTTTCGAGATTGTGCAGCCAGCTTGTGCAGTCAAAGAAATGCGATACATCAAGGAAAAGGCTTGCGTTTTAGGTCATAAAACAGCTTTTATGGTTTAAGATTGCGGTTTAAATCTTTCGAAAAGGGGTGGAAGAGTGAATAAATCAGAATTAGTTGATGCGATTGCAACCCAAGCTGACCTGTCTAAGGCAGCCGCAACCCGCGCATTAGATGCAACCTTAGAAGCGGTCACGGCTGCATTGCAAAAGGGTGATAGCGTTTCTTTAGTTGGCTTTGGTACTTTTGCGGTCAAAGAGCGTGCTGCACGCACTGGTCGTAACCCTAAGACAGGTGAAGAGATTCAAATCGCAGCAGCTAAAGTGCCTAGCTTTAAGCCAGGTAAAGGCTTGAAGGATGCGGTGAACTAAGTCTCGCTCCGGCTAGCAAAACGCACCTTTGATAGGTGCGTTTTTTTTAGCTGCACGCCATGAAGCCTTTCTAAAAACCTTAGCAAAGCAGAGCCTTAGCGAGGGGTATTCAGTGTGCAGAGGTGATTGGTAGTTTGGCTTGAAGCAGTTATAATGCGCAATAATTCTTGTTAACCTGAGGGCGATCACTGTCTGATCAGGTGTTGCACTGGCTAACTTTGAGGGCCGCATGCTAGTTAAAATTAGAGAAAAATCGCAAGGGATCATTGCTTACATCTTGGTAGGCTTAATTGCTTTGGCCTTCTCCTTATGGGGGATGGATTCACTTTTTACCGCTTGGCGCGGTGATCCTAACGAGGTTGCGCAGGTTAATGGTGAATCGATCAGCCAATTCCAAGTTGATCGTGCTGCCCAGCAGGAGCTTCAGCGCTTTATCCAAGAGCAGAATGTTGACCCTGAACAGCTCGATATGGACCAACTGCGCCGCAGTGCGCTTTTAAGCTTGATCCAGCAAAGCCTGCTGCTGCAAGAGGCTGAACGTCTGAATCTTCAGGTTTCGCAACGTCAGCTGGATCGGATGACGGTTCAATTTTCTCCCTTTCAAGATGCCCAGGGACGCTTCAGTGCGAGCCAGTATGAACAGCGCTTGCAGCAAATGGGGATGAGTGCCGCTGCTTTTCAATCGAGTTTGCGTCAAGACGAACTGCGTGCTCAGTTGGTGGAGGGCCTGACAGCGACAGACTTTGTGCTCGATCAAGAGCTAGATCAGCTGCAAGTGCTGCTTGGTGAGACACGGCGCTATCGCTATCAACGTTTTTCTTGGCAGCGCTTTGCTGACCAGCAAGCACCGAGCGAAGAGGCCGTGCAAGACTTCTATGCTCAGAACCCCCAGCTTTTTATGCAGCCTGAGCGTTTAAAAGTCGACTATCTGCTTTTTGATCCACAATCCTTGGCCGCCACCATCAGTGTGAGTGAGGCGCAGATTGAAGCTGAATATGATCGCTATGTACAAACCCAGCGCGAACTCAATCAGCGTGTACGTCCTGCCAATTTGATGCTGACTTTTAGCAATGCCCAAGAGCGTGAAGCAGCAGAGCGCCAGCTTCAAGAATGGCGAGAGGCAGTGATCTCTGGTGAAGCTGAGTTCGCTGATCTGGCGCGTGAGTTCTCTGCTGACCCTGTTTCAGCACGTCGAGGCGGCATGATGAATTGGCTACGCCGCAACAGCCTTGAGCCCAGCTTAGATGAAGCTATTTTTGCTCTGACTGAGGTTGGTGAGCTGTCTGAAGTGGTTGAATCCAGTGCAGGTCTGCATCTATTTCAGTTGACTGACCGTGAGCAGGCGCAGATTCCAGAACTGGCCGAAGTGCGTAACCTGATGCGAGAGCGAGTGATTGCTGAACCGCTGCGAGAGGCCATGACCCATCAACTAGAAGAGTTAACCAATCTCAGTTTTAGTGCAGATAGCTTAGATGAAGTCGCCCAAGCCATGCGCCTGCCGATTGAAGAAAGTGATTGGTTGGTGCGTGATCGCCTTGAAGGCATCTGGTCGACCCCCTCGGTGGCTGCCGCCTTGTTTACTGATGAAGTCTTAGAGCGTGGTTGGCTCACCGAGCCTTTACGTCTTGCGGATGGTCGCTATCTGGTTGCTGCACGTCAGGTGTATCAGCAGGAGCAGGTGTTACCTTTAGAGCAGGTCGCTGAGCAGGCCGAGGCGTTGTTGGTTCAGCGTTTAGCTGCTGAAGCGGCTCAGCAGGCAGCACAAGAGGCAATGGATGCACCAGAGATGGCTACTGAAGGCGAGTGGGTTGAAGTGGAAGCCTTGGGACGTCGCCAGTTTGAAGTCCCGAACGAGATTCACCGCTTTGCGTTCAGTCTTGGCTCACCAGGTGTTGCTGGCTTTCAGCTGCAGCAAGGAGATGCGTTGGTGGTTGAACTCTTTGATATCATTCCTGGTGAAATCTCTGACAGTGTCGAAGAACGCCGTGCCTTGGCTCAAGCCTTAGCCGCAGATCGAGAGCAGCGCAATCAGCTCTACTTCTTGTCAACGCTGGAGTTGCGTAGCGAGATCAAACTGCGCTAATTGATTTTTACCTGTTAGACCAATAAGACAGCTCATGATGGGCTGTCTTATTTTTTCAGTCTCTTGAGCCAGTATCGGCTTCCAATCAGGAAGCGGCAATCAGGAAAGAAAGATGCGACTTGGACGCTTGATGTTAGATGTGGCTGGCCCCGAGCTGAGCCAGCAAGAAATAACTCTTTTGGAGCACCCCTCTGTTGGTGGGGTGATTCTTTTTGCACGTAATATCAAGGATAAGCAGCAGGTTCAGGCCTTAACCGCCAGCATCAATGCGTTACGACCTGAATTGTTGATTGCTGTTGATCAAGAAGGCGGGCGCGTACAGCGTTTGCGTACAGGCTTTACGCTGCTGCCACCCATGCGATGTCTGGGCATGCTTTATCAGCGCCAACCTCAAGCGGCGGTGATGGCCAGTCGTTTTATGGGGCAATTGATGGCCGCTGAAGTACTGGAAGCCGGCATCGATTTTAGCTTTGCCCCAGTGCTGGATTTAGATTACCAGCGCAGCGGGGTGATCGGAGATCGCGCCTTTGCCGCTGAACCTGCTGTTGTCGCCTCTCTTGCGGGCGCTTTTATTGAAGGCATGCAGGCCCTAGGCATGGCCGCGACAGGTAAACACTTCCCCGGTCATGGTTATGTGGCGGCAGATTCGCATACCGAGTTGCCGCTGGATACACGGTCTTGGGACGAAATGGCATCAAGCTGCCTCCAGCCTTTTGCTGCCCTTGCGCCTCAATTGCAAGGGATGATGCCTGCGCATGTGATTTATACGCAGGTGGATGATCAGCCAGCGGGTTTCTCGCGCTTTTGGATAGATTACCTGCGCCAGCAGCTGGGTTTTCATGGCGTGGTGTTTAGCGATGATCTGAGCATGGAAGGGGCCAGCCAAGCGGGTGATTTTTGTCAGCGTGCTCAGCGCGCCTTGGCCGCAGGCTGCGATATGCTGCTGGTCTGCAATCACCCTCAGGCAGCACAAGAGGTCGCCTACTGGATGGAGGCGACCGAGGTTGAGCCCAGTGATGCGCTGGCTATCATGAAGCCACGCGCGGTGGATTATAGCCGCTGGCTGGCTTCTCCAGAGGCGGTGCTCGCGCGACAATTGGCGGCGGCCTTGTGCGCCGAGGATTTGAGCCGCTGCGAGCATCTGTTGGTTTAGGTGGCGCAGAGATGTCTTCTTCTTTTTGTTGATCAAAGGCCCTATTGATATGAATGCTTATCTGGAAACTTTGGCCTCGCTAGGTGGCTTGATCCCGATTGACTACGCTTGGATGATTCAGGTTTTTATCGTCATTTTTGTGGCGTTACTGATCAACTATCTGGCCAAGCGCTTTTTTGATAGCTTGCAAAGGCGCTTTCAAGCCACGCGTAATCCTTGGGATGATCTGCTACTTGAGGCCGCGCGCAAACCTGTTGGCGTGATGATCTGGGTACAGGGTTTGCTGCTCGCCTTGGATATTATGCGCCTGCACGCGGATATGGATTTGCTGGGCTTGATCGATGTGGCGCGGCGTGTCAGTGTGATTCTGTTACTGACTTGGTTTGTGGTGCGTCTCGTTTCTGGTATGGAGCGCCTGCTCAGTGATCCTGAAGCACGGCGTAAGCCGATGGACCTCACCACGGCCAAAGCGATCAGCAAATTGCTTAAGGCGGCAGCCATTATCACTTCAGGGCTGGTGCTCCTGCAGACTTTGGGCTTTTCTGTCTCAGGTGTGCTGGCCTTTGGTGGTATCGGTGGTATTGCGATCGGCTTTGCGGCACGGGATTTACTCGCCAACTTCTTTGGTGCCTTGATGCTCTATTTCGATCGCCCTTTTGCCGTTGGAGACTGGGTGCGCTCACCTGATCGTGAGATTGAAGGGACAGTCGAGGATATAGGTTGGCGCCTCACGCGCATTCGCACCTTTGATCAGCGCCCCCTTTATGTCCCTAACTCTGTTTTCGCCAATATTGCGCTCGAAAACCCATCGCGCATGTTCAATCGCCGTATTTTTGAAACTATCGGTTTGCGCTATCAGGATGCCGATAAAATGCAGCCGATTATCGATCAGGTGAAAAGCTATCTTGAGCAGCACCCCGAGCTGGAAACTGAAAAACGGACTTTGATTGTCAACTTTAATACCTATGGTCCTTCCTCACTGGATTTCTTTGTGTATACCTTTACCAAAACGACCAACTGGGTTGAGTTCCATCGTATTAAGCAAGAAGTCCTCTTGCATATTTTTGAGCTGATTCGTGCAGCGGGAGCGGATATTGCCTTCCCAACACGGACACTGCATTTGGCTGAGGCCGATCAACTCACCGATTCCCCCCTTCAACAGATGAGTCAATCATGACAGAAGAACTTACTTTAGCCCTTAAAAAAGCCCAGCAGATTTTTGCCGATGCCGATTGTTTGATCAATGAAGAGCAGGTTTCGGCTGCTTTTGATCGCATGGCAGAGGATGTGACGGCAGAACTGGGCGAGCGTCTGCCACTGATTTTTTCAGTAATGAATGGCGGCCTGTTTGCGACCAGTGAACTGGTGAAGCGCCTTAAGTTTCCTTTGGAAATGGATTATATGCACGCGACCCGCTATCGCATGGAAACCAAGGGTGGTGAGCTGGACTGGCGGGTTTCACCCCAGGTCTGCTTAAAGGACCGTTATGTGCTGGTGGTCGATGATATTCTTGATGAGGGCGCAACGCTGGCAGCGATTATGGAATATTGTCGCGCCCAGGGTGCGGCAGGGGTCTATAGCGCGGTACTGGTCGATAAGAAGCATGATCGTAAAGCCTTCCCTGATTTGAAAGCCAGCTTTACCGGTTTAGAAGTCGAGGATCGCTTCTTATTTGGTTGCGGTATGGATTTTCAGGGCTATTTTCGCAATCTGCCTGCGATTTATGCGCCACAAGGCTTGTAATTGAGTATCCGATTGACCTGCTGTACTGGGCAGGTGATGGCATCACAAAAAAAAGAGGTCGCCCTAGGGTTGGCCTCTTTTTTTAAGGTGAGTGTGAGCGATTCAGGTCTACTCTGCGCGCTCGATGAAGATCAGTAAACCCAGTCGTGGGCTATCGATAAAGTGGAGCTCGCTGCTGCGCATACGGCGACGCTGCTGCATAGGAGACGAAGCTGTCAATTCATACAAGAGGCTAGTTTGCTCTTCGTTCTCGATCTGCTCTTGCTGTTCAAAATGATTGAGGTGCAAATCTGTCTCTAAATGCAAAAAGCGTGCAACACTCAGGTGAAGCTGCCCAATCAGTTCGGGATGACCTGCAAAGCGTTCACCGCCTTCAATCAATAGAGGTAGGCTACGATCGCGCCCCACCACATGCATTTGAAAGGCTTGGTGAAACAGTAAGCGATAATCATCGCTACGCTCTAGGGCGCGGGCTTGGCGGTTCAGCTGAGTTGGCACCGAGCGCACCGAGCGCACTGGGTGAGGGGTGATCTCGCTGATGGATTGCCAGAAGGGGGTCTCGCCGATGCGGTGGGTGGCTATATTGAGAGGCATAGGCTGATAGGGGGCACTCGGCATTTCGCTGGCACCTTCTCCCGGTATTTGGGTGAAAATTAGAATTTCAATCCGGTAATCCCGCTCATTGTGGCGCACTTCACCCAGTGCACTGGTGGTGGCGAGACAGGTGAGAAGAAGCCCGCCCAGTAGCGAGCGAGTGAGACGAGAAAAGGGAAGGTAGAGGGGCAGCTTCATGGTGGTGTCCTATCGAGTTAACTCAGCTGATCAAGCAGCTGTTCAAGTTGTTTGAAGCAGGCTTGAGCAGGCTCCATGGCGAGGTTGAACTTGAGTGCCTGTTGTCCATCCAGTTGGTAGTGGCGTGCCTGTGTTTGAATCAGCTGAATCAAATGGCTGGTGTTGATTTTGGGCTGATCTCCAAAATAAATCACGCCTTTTTCTTTTCCGGCATCGATGCGTGGCAGATTGAGCGCCTTGGCCTTTTGTTTGAGTGCCGCTTGTTGAAACAGGTTTTTTGTGGCCTCGGGCAATAGGCCAAAGCGATCGATCATTTCGATCTGTAAGTCCTTCAACTCACTGCTGTTGGTGGCGCTGGCAATCCGTTTGTAGAGCTGGAGGCGCAGATTCACATCGGGCAGGTAGTCTTCTGGAATCAAAGCCGGGAAGTAGAGGTTAATCTCTGTTCCTGAGCGCAGTGGCTCGTGAGCTTGAGGTGTGCGCCCCTCACGGATAGCCTGCACGGCTTCTTCTAACAGCTCCATATAAAGACTAAAGCCAAGGCCCTCTATTTGGCCGCTTTGTTCATCGCCAAGTAGTTCGCCGGCACCACGGATTTCCATATCCTGAGAGGCGAGCAAAAAGCCTGCACCAAGATCCTCATGTGCAGCAATGACATCCAGCCTTTTTTGCGCATCGGTTGTCGGCTTTTTATCCTGAGGCGTGAGCAGGTAGGCGTAGGCCTGGTGGTGAGAGCGTCCCACTCGTCCGCGCAGCTGATGGAGTTGGGCCAAGCCAAACTTATCGGCGCGTTCGATAATCATCGTGTTGGCATTGGGAATATCGATTCCTGTCTCAATGATGGTGGAGCACAAGAGCAGATTGTAGCGCTTATGGTAAAAATCCTGCATTACCCGCTCAAGTTGGCGCTCAGGCATCTGGCCATGGGCAATGCCGATCCGCGCTTCAGGCAGCCATTGGCTGAGCTCTTCAGCGGCATTTTCTATGGTGCTGACTTCGTTATGCAGATAGTAGACCTGGCCACCGCGCAGCAGTTCACGCAGGACAGCTTCTTTGATCAGCGCCTCCTCTTTTTTGCGCACAAAGGTTTTGACTGAGAGGCGACGTGCTGGCGGGGTGGCAATAATCGACAGATCACGTATCCCTGACATGGCCATATTCAGCGTGCGCGGAATCGGTGTGGCGGTGAGCGAGAGCAGATCCACCTGGGCGCGCAGGGATTTGAGCTGCTCCTTCTGACGCACGCCAAAGCGATGTTCTTCATCGATAATCACCAGCCCCAGATCTTTAAACTGAATCGACGCTTGCAGCAGCTTATGGGTGCCGATCAGGATGTCTACTTGACCGGCTTCGAGCTGCTCAATCGCTTGCTGCTGTTGTTTGGCAGAGCGAAAGCGCGAGAGCAGCTCTACCTTGACTGGCCAATCGGCAAAGCGATCACGAAAGTTCTCATAATGTTGCTGGGCGAGTAGGGTGGTCGGCACCAATACTGCTACCTGCTTGCCGCCATGCACGGCAATAAAGGCCGCGCGCATGGCGACTTCGGTCTTGCCGAAGCCAACATCACCGCAGACGACGCGATCCATCGGGCGGGTGCGTGCCATATCGCGCAGTACGGCTTGAATGGCCAGCTCCTGATCCACTGTCTCTTCAAAAGGGAAGCTGGCGCAGAACTGATCCCAGGCACTGTCATCCAGCTCAAAAGCGTGGCCTTGTTGCGCCTCACGTCGGGCATAGATATCGAGCAGCTCAGCGGCAGTATCACGAATCTTTTCCAGCGCTTTACGCTTGGTTTTATCCCACTGGTCTGAGCCAAGGCGATGCAGGGGCGCGCGCTCATCGGTGGTGCCTGAGTAGCGGCTGATGCGATCCAGCGCCGAGACAGGCACATAGAGCTTGGCTTCATCAGCATAGATCAGCTGTAAGAACTCTTGCGGCTGGCCACCGGCTTCTAGTGTGATTAAGCCTTGGTAGCGCCCGATACCGTGATCCTGATGCACCACTGGGCTGCCAATCACCAGCTCAGACAGGCTTTTGAACACTAGATCTTGATTGATTTGCGATTTTTGACGTTGGCGGCGTTGCTGGATGCGCTCGCCAAATAACTGGGCTTCGGTGACCAGCAGCAGCTTTTGTTCAGCGAGCCAGCAGCCTCGATCCAGCGGAGCAATGCAGAGACTGAGCGCTGGCCTGTTGTGGGCAAAATCAAGCCAGCTGGTGCTGTCACTGGTGGCGAGTTGGTGCTTGTTGAAGAGTTCGCGTAGTGCTTCTTTACGCCCTGGGCTTTCGGCGCAGATCAGAATCGCTGTGTCAGGGTGTTGCTGTTGAAATGCGCGCAATGCCTGCAAGGGGTCTTGAGCCTTGGCTTGCACACCAACCTCTGGGCAGGGGGCTGTCATCACATCAACATCACCCGAGCGCGAATCGGTGACAGACTCAGGCGTGAGCAGAACCTGAGGGTAGAGCTTACGCAGCTGCTGGATCTGCTCTGGCGCCAAATAAAGGGCCTCAGGGGGCAGGCAGGGGTGTTCAATATCATGGCGCAGGCTTTCATAACGGCGTTGGATTTCTTGCCAATACTGCTCTGCGGCCGTCTGCACGGCTCCAATTTCAATCCATAAGCACTGGTCGGGGAGATAATCGCCTAAGTGCGCCGTATGGGTGAAAAAGAGCGGCATCAAAAACTCAAGGCCGGGTGTCACTTGGCCTTGCAGGGTGTCTTGGTAGATCTGGCAGCGTGAGAGATCGACATCAAAGCGGGTCTGAAACTCAGTGCGAAACAGCGCCAAGGCTTCAGGTGTCAGCGGGAACTCTTGGGCGGGCAGTAAAGACAGGCGCTCGGTTTTCTCAAGGCTGCGTTGTGTTTCCTGATCAAAAAAGCGCAGGGATTCGAGCTCGTCATCAAAAAGCTCCAGCCTTAAGGGTTGCTCGCATCCCATCGGGAACAGGTCCATCAGGCCGCCGCGTATCGCAAACTCACCGTGCTCATAAACCGTATTCACGGCGCGATAGCCGGCCTGTTCCAGCTGACGACGAAACTGATGTAGATCGAGTCGCTGACCGACTTGCAAGTCAATGACCTGTGAGGCAACAAAATCTGTCGGTGCCAGACGCTGCATCAGTGTAGTCACGGGCAGGATCAACAGCCCTTGTTGTTGCTGATGCAGATGCAGCAGGGTACTTAAGCGCGCAGAGACAATATCTTGATGAGGTGAAAAACGGTCATAGGGCAGCACCTCCCAATCGGGGAGCTGTAGGATCGGCAGATCCGCTGGGGCAAAAAAAGCCAGTTCGCCAGCTAAAGCCTGAGCCTGCTGACTGGAGGCGCAAACGAGGACACTCAACCCCGGGTTTTTTTGTGCCGCCTCAAGCAGTGCGAGGGATTCTCCGCTGCCCGTGACACCAAGCCAGCGCTGCTGAAAATTGGCGCGCTGAGGTAAAGGGTGATGTAAAAGCTGCACTGGTGCTGTTGCCAGAGCTTGTTCCTGCACCTGATGTGTCTTCATTCAGAGCCTGCAATATTCAATTAATGAGAGGTCAGCAGCGAATCAAAGCTAGGCATCATATCAGCCTCGGCAAAAGGGCTAAAGTCTCTCGGTGTTTCATCTGGTCAGCAGTCTTGCTCTGAGCTGTTTTGCTAAAGTCTTAGCCGTAAAAGGGGGTTCTTATTTGCCTCAAGCGCGGGCAACGCGCATAATACCGCCGCAAAATGCATGCTCTCGTCGTGATCTGGATCAAAGCTCGACTGGGCGTGTAGAGATGTTGTTAACCTAGCTCAACTGGAAGCGACGTTTACGCGCTTCGAATAACCCAAGTTCCTGAGAGGCCACCTGTGACTGACACTAAACTGGATACCTACTTTAACGATTGGCAAGAGCGTGAAACCACCGCTGAAGCGATGATTCCGATGATTGGCCGTCTGTACCGCAAGTACAATGTGGTGACTTCTATTTTTGGTCGCGCGCTGGTCAATCGCTCGGTTATTCGCATCCTGAAAGACCATCGTTTTGTACGTCAGGTTGAAGGCCAAGAGCTGGATGTGCGTGATACCCATCTGCTGCTCGAGACGCTGCTCAAGCTCCAGCCTGGTCCTGCGCACGTTGATGTGGGTAAGTTGGCAGCGCAATATCGCAAGCAAGGTGGCGGCGATATGGAAGCCTTCCTGCAAAAAGAAGTGGCGCCCATTATTGGTCAGTATAAAGAAGCCGATAAAGGTGGCGAGCCACAAGACGTCGTGCTCTATGGTTTTGGTCGTATCGGTCGTCTGGTCGCCCGTATTCTGGTTGAGAAGGCCGGTGGCGGCAGTCTGCTGCGTGTACGCGCAGTGGTCGTGCGTGGTGGTAAAGATGGCGATTTAGAAAAGCGGGCCAGCCTGCTGCGTCGTGATTCGGTACACGGGCCTTTCAGCGGCACCATCAGCATTGATCATGAAAACAAAGCCTTGATTGTGAATGGCAACTATATCCAGTTTATCTATGCTAATTCGCCCGCTGAGGTGGATTACACCCAGTATGGCATTAAAGATGCGCTGGTCGTTGATAACACGGGTATTTGGCGTGATGAGCAGGGCCTGAGCCAGCACTTGGCTTGCCCAGGTGCAGCCCGCGCGCTGCTGACAGCACCAGGTAAGGGCGATATCAAGAATATCGTTTATGGTATTAACCATGGTGAGCTGACCAGCGAAGACAAGATTATTTCTGCGGCTTCTTGTACCACCAATGCCATCGTGCCGGTGCTGAAGGCGATGAATGATCAGTTTGGCGTTGTCAGTGGTCACGTTGAAACTGTGCATGCTTACACCAACGACCAGAACCTGATTGATAACTTCCATAAAGGTGATCGCCGTGGCCGTTCTGCGCCGCTGAACATGGTCTTGACTGAAACAGGTGCAGCGAAGGCGGTAGCGAAGGCCTTGCCTGAGCTGGCGGGTAAGCTGACTGGTAATGCGATTCGTGTGCCCACGCCAAATGTGTCGATGGCTATTTTGAATCTGACGCTGGAAAAGAACACCGATGTTGAAGCCTTGAACAAATACCTGAGCTGGTCGGCGCTCTACTCGCCAATGCAGAAGCAGATCGACTTTATTGATTCAGCCGAAGTCGTTTCTTCTGACTTTGTTGGAAACCGTCACGCGGGTATCGTGGATGGCAAGGCGACTATCGTCAATGGCAAGCAGGCTGTGCTCTATGTTTGGTATGACAACGAGTTTGGTTATAGCTGTCAGGTGGT
>SKOQ01000189.1 GCA_007119985.1 Marinospirillum sp. | reverse complement strand
CGAAGAGTGGGATGCGGTCATCGACACCAACCTTAAGTCGGTTTATCGCATGAGCAAGGCTTGCCTGCGTGCGATGACTAAGGCGCGCTGGGGTCGGATTATCAATATCAGTTCGGTAGTTGCGACCATGGGTAATATGGGGCAAGCTAACTACTGTGCATCCAAGGCAGGAACCGAAGGCTTTACCCGCTCCTTGGCGCGTGAGCTGGGTTCGGGCAATATCACAGTGAACGCTGTTGCGCCTGGTTTTATTGCAACGGATATGACTGAAGTGCTGCCCGAAGAGCAAAAAGAATTTTTAGTAAAACAGGTGCCCTTAGGGCGTCTGGGCCAGCCCGAAGAAATTGCTGCGGCTGTCGCTTTCCTGGCCACTGAGCCTGCAGGTTACATTACCGGTGAAACCCTGCAGATCAATGGCGGCATGAATATGCGTTAATCCCTTTTCTTCGAAGTGGAATTTTTTAATCGGAAAACATGTTTTTTTGGTTGCAAGAGCCCACTTCGGTTTATAAACTAGCGTGCAATTTTAGACCAATGCACGGCAAGACTCTAACCAGGAGCTAACAAACGTTATGAGTACCATCGAAGAGCGCGTAAAAAAGATCGTCGCCGAACAGCTGGGTGTTAAAGAAGAGGAAATTCAGAACTCTTCCTCCTTCGTCGAGGACCTGGGCGCTGATTCTCTGGACACTGTTGAGCTGGTTATGGCTCTTGAAGAAGAATTCGAGACCGAAATCCCAGACGAAGAAGCTGAAAAAATCACCACTGTTCAGGAAGCTGTTGACTACGTTAACGCTCACCAGTAAGTCTTGTACTTGCTACTGAATGCGAAGGAGCTAGCTCTGTGCTAGTGGCCTTCACCGAAAACCGCTTCACCCTTGGGTGCGGCGGTTTTTCATTTTTTAGGATATAATGCACCGCACTTTTACCGGGCCCGTTTGGGTCTTGATCAGATTGAGTAAGTTTTTGGAGGATGGAGCATGTCACGTAGACGCGTTGTGGTTACTGGAATGGGGCTGGTAACCCCTCTGGGTAATAACCTGGATGACTCCTGGGCAGGGATACTGGCGGGTCGCAGTGGCATGGCACCGATCACAAGTTTTGATGTCACCGGTTTCTCCACGCATTTTGCGGCTCAGGTCAAAGATTTTAATGTCGAAGACTATATGCCCAAAAAAGATGCCCGTAAGATGGATACCTTCATCCAGTACGGGATGGCTGCGGCTATTCAGGCCATTGAAAACTCAGGTCTGGAATGTACTGAAGCTTATGCCGATCGTATTGGTGCAGCTATAGGATCAGTTATTGGTGGCCTGCCACTGATTGAAAACAGCCACGAAGCCTTGGTAAACGGTGGCCCTCGTAAGGTTTCACCCTTCTTCGTGCCAGCCGCCATTATTAATATGATCTCCGGCAATCTAGCGATTCGCTATGGTTTCAAAGGCCCGAATATTGCTATTACCACGGCTTGTACCACGGGTACGCACAATATTGGCTATTCCGCTCGTACCATCGCCTATGGTGATGCCGATGTAATGGTGTGCGGGGGCGCTGAGTGTGCCAGTTCACCGCTGGGTGTTGCTGGCTTTGGTGCTGCGCGGGCCCTGTCAACGCGCAATGACGATCCCCAGGCCGCGAGCCGTCCTTGGGATAAAGATCGGGATGGTTTTGTATTGGGTGATGGCGCTGGGGTGCTGGTGCTGGAAGAGTACGAACATGCTAAAGCGCGGGGCGCCACCATCTATGCTGAGCTGACTGGTTTTGGCATGAGTGATGATGCCTATCACATGACACTGCCTCCGTCCGATGGCAGTGGTGCGGCTGCTTCTATGCGTAACGCGATCAAGGACTCAGGTCTTAACCCTGACCAGATTGACTATATCAACGCCCACGGCACTTCAACACCAGCGGGTGATGTGGCTGAAAGCAAGGCTGTTGCAAGCGTTATGGGCAGTGCCGCCAGTCAGGTTGCCGTGAGTTCGACCAAGTCCATGATCGGTCACTTGTTAGGTGCCGCTGGTGCTGTGGAAGCCGTCTTCTGTGTCCTTGCTTTACGTGATCAGGTCGCACCTCCGACGATCAACCTAGATAATCCAGATGAAAACTGTACGCTGGACTATGTGCCTCATGAAGCCCGTCAGATGAGTATCCAGCACACCCTGTCTAACTCCTTTGGCTTTGGTGGGACCAACGGCAGCCTGATCTTCAGCAAGGTCTGACCGAGCGCATGGCTTTCCGGCAGCTGCTGTGGACCGATGGTCGCCCGCCAGCACCTGAAGATCTCGACTGGCTGCTGGCCAGTCGAGCCCTGGCTTTTGGCGAAGGGGTTTTCACCAGCATGCGCATCTGGCAGGGTGAGGTCGTGTTCTGGGCCGATCACCTGCGTCGCTTACGCCTGGGGTTGGCCGCCCTCAGGGTTGATCAACCCGATGCCTGGTGGCAACTGCTAGAGCAGGAGGTGTTCAAGGCCGCGGCTCAGCAGCCGGATGCTCAACTCAAAATTATGCTTTTGGCAGGCCCTGGTGGCCGAGGCTATCGTCGCTCAGCTACAGGCCAGCGCTGGCACCGTGTCTTGCATTTGCGCCCTTGGGTGTCTGATGTAGAGGCTTATCAAGGGGTCAATCTTTGGTGGCTGCCGTGTCCGGGCACTGCTCCTGAGTCTGCCAATAAGCACCTCAATCGTTTGTGTCAGGTCTTGGCTTCTGAAAACTGCCCACCTGAATATCCTGAAGCCCTCCTGTATACCCCGCAAGGCTGGGTGGTGGAGGCGATCGCTCGCAATGTGTTT
>SKOQ01000005.1 GCA_007119985.1 Marinospirillum sp. | reverse complement strand
CTCTAACTAACAGATGAACCGCGAAGAATTAACGTGCGCGGTAGTCATCATGGCAGCTACGGCAGCCACGCTGAACAGCACCAATCGCTGAACGGGCTTGGCGGACATCAAAACCTTCTTGTGATGAAGCTTCAATCAGTGCTGTCAGCGCTTGACCAAACTCAGCGCCTTTAGCCTGAAAGCCAGGCATATCATCCCAAGCACGGCTCAGCAGGCGGCTAGAATCAACCCCAGCGGTTTCAGGGAAATAAGTTTCACCCAACAGGCTCCCCGCCATACCGATATTACGCGCACGCTCATTGACGGCCTCAGCGCTGAATTCTTGGCGACCCTGCAGCATGCCACCCATGACATTCATCTGTGCGCTCATCACCTGATATAAGGCTTGGCGATATTTGACGGCATCTTCAGGATCAAAAGCACTGGCTTGGGCGCTGGTTGCAGTCAAACCCATCAGACCTGCAACGGCCAAGGTTTTTAGTTGCTTCAACATACACTTCTCCTTTCTCTTCATCTTTAACGAGTATCAGACGATTCTGATGCAGTTACTTTACAGCAAAAAGTAAAGCTCAGCAAAAGATGGCCGACTCAGTAAAACAGCTCTGTTTTTTGGTGTCGTGGTGTCATTTTTTGCCGCCCAAGTGTAGCCCTGATGGACACAAAGATACGATATCCGCGACAAAAGACTGAGAGGGAAGGGTGTTCAAAAGGCTGCGGACTGCTATTATAGCGCTGGGTTCGCCGCATGATGAACGGCTGATATACATTTCACATAACCTGTTGTCTTAATTAAAGGATCGCAATATGGATCTTGCTACGCTGCTTGGCTTGGTACTGGGTTTCACTCTGGTGGTTTTAGCGATTATCACCAGTGCAGACTTAGGACTATTTATGAGTTTGCCCAGTTTATTGGTGGTCGTCGGTGGGGCCTTCTCAGCAGCCTTGATCAAATACCGGATTCAAAGCTACCTCGTGGCTTTAAAAGAAGGCTGCTTAACAGCTTTTTTTGAACGCAATGACAACCCACGTGAAATTATCGCCTTGGCTAACCGTCTGTCTCGTATTGCGCGCCGTAATGGCCTGCTGGGCTTGGAAGATGAGCCGATTGATAATGCCTTCTTTGCTAAAGGCGTGCAGATGTGTGTGGATGGCAGTGCACCTGAGTTTATTCAGGAAGTGTTGCAAAAAGAAATGATCCTGACGATGGAGCGTAAATCCTTAGCAGAAAAGGTTTTTCGTTCATTGGGCGATCTTGCACCAGCCTTTGGGATGATCGGGACGCTGATCGGTCTGATTGCGATGTTGAACAACCTTGATGACCCGACTAAGCTCGGTCCAGGTATGGCCTTGGCCCTGATTACGACCTTCTATGGTTCGCTCTTGGCTCAGCTGATCTTTATTCCGCTCGCGGACAAGCTGGAAATGAAGTCAGACGAACTGCGCAATAATATGTCTTTGATTGTTGATTCCGTGATGGGGATTTACAACGGGATGAACCCACAGGTTCTGGATGAATTACTAGAAACCTATCTGCCCGAGTATCAGCGTGGTGCGATGAACATGACCGAAGAGATCGAGTAGTCGTTCACTTGACTCTGAGCTGATCACAAGGGATAGCCTCTGATTATGACGAAAAAAAGAGAAATACCGCAGAAGAAAAAGAAGGAAGTTAAAGGCACACCCATCGCGCCCTGGATGGTGACCTTTGCTGATATGATGACCCTGCTGCTGGTGTTCTTCGTGCTGATTCTTTCTTTCTCGACGATGGAACAGGAGCGCTTTAGGGCCATCTCGATGGCACTGCAAAACTCCTTTGGTTTTCAGATGATGAATCCGCTGAACCTGATTCCGGTGGATAATCCTCCACGGACAGAGAATGTTGTGGCGCCCATTCGTCCTGAACCCCCGACGACCGAAAACACTGGGACAGAAAACCAGCTGGATGCACTTGGGAACCGGCTGCAAACCAATTTCACTGATGAAATTGAGCGTGGCCTGATCATCGTTGAGCATGATGAAGACCATATCATCATTCGCTTTCCTGACGATGCGGCCTTTGGCCCTGCCAGTGATTGGCTAGAGCCGCAGATGGTCCCGATTATTCAACGTGTTGGTGATCTGATCTCTGAATTTGATATGTATGTGATCGTGGGTGGACACACGGATAATATCCCGATTCACAACCAGCGTTATCGATCAAACTGGGAACTCTCGGCGGCGCGTGCGGTTTCAGTTGCGCATGAGCTCACCTGGATGAGTGATCTGAACGAAGAGTATCTCTATGTGGTCGGGAATGGCGATGCACGGCCGATTGCCTCTAATGCAACCCCAGAGGAGCGGGCGCGTAATCGACGCGTGGATATCCTGCTGATGGAGCGCGATATCACTGAAGAGCGTGAAGTCTTCCAAGGGATTCAGCAGATCCCGACCTATCGCTGAGCCTACACAAATCCTCTGCACACATCTGACGCCCTGATATTCAGGGCGTTTTTTTATGGCGCAATGAGCTGCTGATGTGCAAAAAGGTGAGGTGTGAAGGGTGGTGGCGAATCAAAATAGTGCGGATCGTGAGAAGGGCCTGAGGCTTGAGATGCTTCGAATTGAGGGGCTTGAAGACCCAGTATCTAGAGCTGAATCTGTTGCCAGCGGCGCCGTTGCCAGAGCAGAATAAAGGCGCTGGAGTTGAGCAGGCGATAAACCAGCTGGACGGACCAGATACCCAGTAAGCCGTAGCCTAGGTAGAGCCCTACCCACCAAGCCAAAGGCAAGAAGACCAGCCATTGCAAAGCGAGGCTCAGCTGCATCACCTGCTTTTGCGCCCCAGCCCCTTGTAAAGCTTGATTGAACACGATGGCGGCCGCATCCAGTGCAATCATGACTCCCGTCAGCATCAGCGGTAAACGGCCAAGGGCAATCAGCTCAGGATCGTGCAAAAAGAAGCCCAAAATCACTTCAGGAAAGAACAGCATGGGCAGTGCCAAGGTCGCTAACAGAGCAGAAGCAAGACGCATCACCTCCCAACCCCAGCGGTGGGCCTCTTCCTTTTGGTTCGCGCCTAGGCTATGTCCCACTAGGGTCATCGCCGCCATGCCTAGCCCCACGCCGGGCAGAATCATCAGTAAAGACAAGTGCACCAGAACGTGGCCAACGGCAACGCTGGCCGTATCCATTTGCCCCAAAAACCAAAAAAGCACCACATAGCTCACCGCAAACAGAAACTGCTGTATTGAATGAGGGGAGGCGAGCAGGAGGGTGCGTGTCATCAGTGCACGTGATGGTCGCTGAAAAAGAAAACCACTGGGGCAAGCTCTTTGCCAGGTCAACCCGGCCCAAAGCAGTGCGCCAAAGGTGACGGACAGGCTGGTGCCCAAGGCCGCACCCACAACACCCAGCGCAGGCACCCCCCAGCCGCCATGAATCAGCCACAGGCTCAGCAGAATATTTAGTGCATGGGTGAGCAGCACAATGCGCAAATACAAGCCAGATTGATGCACGCCATGCCAATAACCACGGAAGCAAAGCGTCAAGATGACCGGTAGTAGAGCCAGTATGCGCCACTCAAAATAAGCGGTGGCATAGCCCTGAACTTCAGCACTAGGATTGAGCCAACTGATCAGCCGTTCGGATTCGAGCCAGCCAATCCATGTCAGCGGTAGCACCAGCACCAGCGCCCACAGCATCGCCGCATTCAGTGGCAATGCACGTATCGCATATTGACGGGCACCATGCCTTCTGGCCACTTGCGACTGCACACTGGAACCGAGCCCCATCATCAAGGCAGTGATCATAAAAATCACGTAGCCACCTAGGCCAACTCCAGCCAGTGGCTCTTCGCCAAGACGGCCCACCAATGCGGCATCGACCAGATTCAGAAGGCTCTGGCTCAGCATACCACCCATCATCGGCAGGGCCAGGCCCAGGATGTGTCGGCTTCGTGAGAGACTGAACATCTCAGCTCAGACGCGCCAGCTTACCGATCTGGATCATAGCTCAGCACAGGCATCAGCCAGCGTTCAAGATCCTTCAGGCTCATCTTTTTATGCTCTGCCGCGGCTTTCACTTGATCCTGAGTAATTTTACCTAGGTTAAAATAGCGGCTGGCCGGATGCGCAAAGTACCAGCCAGAAACGGCTGCCGTTGGGTACATGGCGTAGCTTTCGGTCAAAAAGAGGCTGGTGTGCTCAGTGGCATTGAGCAGTGCAAAGAGCGGCCCTTTTTCAGTATGATCTGGGCAGGAAGGATAGCCAGGGGCAGGGCGTATGCCTTGGTAGCGTTCTTTGATCAGCGCGTGATTATCGAGCTGTTCATCTGCAGCATAACCCCAGAACTCCTTGCGCACCCGCTCATGGAGGCGCTCAGCAAAGGCTTCAGCAAGGCGATCTGCCAGCGCTTTAACCATAATGGCGCGATAATCATCATTTTGGGCTTCATATTCTTGCGCAAGCTCTTCAGCACCGATTCCCGCCGTGACAGCAAAACCACCGACCCAGTCCGCGACGCCGCTGTCTTTGGGGGCGATAAAATCGGCCAGAGATTTGCAATGACCATCCTTGTCTGCGGTTTGTTGACGCAAATGGATTAAGCGCTGAATGACCTGCTGACGACTTTCATCGCTATAAATTTCGATCACATCATCATCAACACTATTGGCAGGCCACAGGCCGATCACACCACGCGCTTGCAGCTGACGTTTGCTGATCAGCTCTTGTAGCATTTCCTGCGCATCGGCAAAGAGCTTTTGTGCCTCCTCGCCAACCACGGCATCTTGGAAGATGGCCGGATACTTGCCCACCAGGTTCCAACTGATAAAGAAGGGGGTCCAATCGATACGCTCGACCAGCTCTTCTAGTGAATAGTCATCAAAAGACAAGATGCCAGTGATACGCGGCGGTACGGGTGGCTGGGCTTGAAAATCAATTTTCAGCTTGCGTTCACGCGCCTGCGCGTAATCAAATTCTGCGGCTTTGAGGGTGCGTTTGCTTTGGCGCTCGCGCACGGCATCATAGTCTTCTTTGATTTTGGCCATAAAGCTGGGTTTGAGTTCTTGAGAGAGCAGGCTGCTGGCCACACCGACAGCACGCGAGGCATCGCTGACATAGACCACGGCCTCTTGGTAGTGTGGATCAATCTTCACTGCCGTGTGGGCTTTCGAGGTGGTGGCCCCGCCAATCATCAGCGGAATCTGAAACCCTTGACGCTGCATTTCTTTAGCGACATGCACCATCTCATCCAAGGAGGGGGTGATCAAACCCGAAAGGCCGATAATATCCACCTGATGTTCACGCGCAGCTTGTAGGATCTTCTCAGCGGGCACCATCACGCCAAGATCGATCACCTCATAGTTGTTACATTGCAGCACCACACCAACAATATTCTTGCCGATATCGTGTACATCGCCCTTGACCGTGGCCATCAGGATCTTGCCTTTGGTTTGCACCTCGCCGGATTTTTCAGCCTCAATATAGGGGATCAAGATCGCCACGGCCTGTTTCATCACTCGTGCCGATTTCACCACCTGCGGCAAGAACATCTTACCTTCGCCAAACAAGTCACCGACGATATTCATGCCATCCATCAACGGGCCTTCGATCACATGGATAGGTCGTTCGGCCTGCTGGCGGGCTTCTTCTATATCCACATCGATATAAGCGGTGATGCCCTTCACTAGGGAGTGAGCGATCCGCTCATTAACCGGCAGGCTGCGCCACGCCAGATCTTCTTTCTTCTCTGCACTCTGGCCATCACCGCGATACTTTTCAGCGATATCCAACAGGCGCTCGGTGCTGTCTTCACGGCGATTGAGCACCACATCCTCGACAGCCTCTTTGAGTTCAGCGGGCAGATCATCATACAGCGCCAACTGGCCGGCATTGACGATCCCCATACTCATGCCTACGCGGATAGCGTGATAGAGAAAAACCGAGTGAATCGCCTCGCGCACAGGATTGTTGCCACGGAAGGAGAAGGAGACGTTCGATACGCCACCAGAAATCAGCGCATGCGGGAGGTTGTGATGTATCCACTCGGTGGCCTGAATGAAATCAACACCATAGTTATTGTGCTCTTCAATCCCCGTGGCGACAGCGAAGATATTGGGGTCAAAAATGATGTCCTCAGCAGGGAAGCCAACCTGATCGACCAGCAGACGATAAGCCCGCTCGCAGATTTCAATCTTGCGCGCAAAGGTATCCGCCTGACCCACTTCATCAAATGCCATGACAATGACAGCAGCACCATAGCGTTTACACAGCTTGGCTTGTTCGATAAACGCCGCTTCTCCTTCTTTCATCGAGATGGAGTTGACGATGGGTTTGCCCTGTACGCATTTGAGGCCCGCTTCAAGAATCGGCCATTTGGAAGAATCGAGCATAATCGGCACGCGGGCGATATCTGGCTCTCCGGCAATCAGATTCAAAAAGCGCACCATCGCCGCCTGCGAATCCAGCATCCCTTCATCCATGTTGATATCGATAATCTGCGCACCGTTTTCAACCTGTTCTAAGGCCACTTCTAAGGCAGTGGTGTAGTCCTCGGCGATGATCAGCTTTTTAAAGCGTGCTGAGCCGGTGACGTTGGTGCGCTCACCGACGTTCACAAACAAGGAATCAGCGGTGATGTTAAATGGCTCCAAGCCGGAGAGACGGCAGGCCGGAGCGATCTCGGGCACTTGGCGTGGTGGGATCTCAGCCACCGCTTCAGCGATAGCGCGGATATGCGCCGGTGTGGAACCACAGCAGCCGCCAATAATGTTCATCAAGCCAGATTGGGCGAACTCGATCAGAATCGCGGCCATTTCTTCAGGTGTTTGATCATACTCACCAAAGGCGTTCGGCAGACCCGCATTGGGATGCGCTGAAACAAAGGTGTCCGCAATCCGTGAGAGTTCTTCTATATAGGGGCGCAGATCTTCCGCGCCCAAGGCACAGTTGAGGCCAATGGAAAGCGGCTTAGCGTGACGAATACTGTTCCAGAAGGCCTCGGTGGTTTGACCAGACAAGGTGCGGCCAGAGGCGTCGGTAATGGTGCCAGAGATCATGATCGGTAGGGCATAGCCTTGGCGCTCAAAGACCTCTTGGACCGCAAACACCGCTGCTTTGGCATTTAATGTATCAAAGATGGTTTCAATCAGAATCAGATCGCAGCCACCCCGTATCAGGGCTTCGGTGGCTTCAATATAGTTCTCGACCAGCAGATCAAAGGTGACATTGCGATAACTGGGGTCATTGACATCTGGCGAGATGGACGCCGTGCGACTGGTTGGCCCCAGTACCCCGGCCACATAGCGGGGCTTTTCTGGCGTGGAGTAGGCATCCGCGGCTTCGCGTGCCAGGCGTGCACCAGCCTCGTTCATCTCTGCGGCCAAGGCTTGCATGTCGTAATCAGCCTGAGAAAGCTGAGTCGAGTTAAAGGTATTGGTTTCAATAATATCCGCGCCTGCAGCCAGATATTCACCATGCAGACGGCGAATCAGATCGGGCTGACTCAGCACCAGCAGGTCATTATTACCTTTAACATCGCTGGGCCAATCAGCAAAACGCGCACCGCGATAATCTGCTTCCTGCAGTTTTTCCTGTTGAATCAAGGTGCCCATGCCGCCATCCAGGATGACATGGCGTGTTTCAAGACTCTTGCTCAGGACTGCAAGACGCTGCTCGGTGGCGCTGTTGATCATGTTCAGACTCCAGAAAAAAGAATGCGGCTAGTGTAACAAAAAAGTCGGATTTGGCCGCGAAAAAATGCCTTCCTGAGCTGGGTTTAAAGACCGATCAAAAGACTAGGGTATTTTATTCTGCGTGCAGATGGCATAAGATGGGCGCATCCTCCTGCCGTATCGATAGCAGGACTGTCACCAGTACAGATTTATTTGAGGTAATTCAGCATGACCCAAGAACTAAGCCAAGAAGTGACTCGCCAGCCTATACAAATTACAGCATCAGCTGAAGACTATCTGGCCGAACTCCTTTCCAAGCAAGCGGTTGAAGGCATGGCAGTACGGGTCTTTATTACCCAGCCAGGCACGCCCTATGCCGAAACCTGTCTCGCTTATAGCCGCCCAGGTGAAGAAGAGCCACAAGACGAACTCTTACAGCTTGAAAAAATTAAGGTTTATCTGGAGAAAAACAGCCTGCCTTTTTTGGAAGAAGCCGTCGTGGACTTTAATCCCGATCGTATGGGCGGACAGCTGACGATTAAGGCCCCGAATGCCAAGATGCCTAAGGTCAGTAAAGACAGCCCCTTGGCGGATCAGATTAACTACATTCTTTATAGTGATATCAATCCAGGTCTGGCAGCACACGGTGGTGAGATCAAATTGATTGAAATCACCGAGGACAAGGTGGCTGTTTTACAATTTGGTGGTGGTTGCCAAGGCTGTTCAGCGGTTGATCTGACGCTGAAAGATGGTGTCGAGAAAACGCTACTTGAGCGCCTGCCAGAGCTGAAGGGTATCCGTGATGTGACCGACCATACCGTGACCGAAAACGCCTATTACAAATAGAGCCTCTCTTCTTTTTGTTCTTTGATCCGCTCAGTGAGCCCATACAAGGTGGGCTCCTTATCTATTATTTTTTATTTGGATTGACCCATTAAGTTTCTTTTCTCTATATCTTAATGCTTTTGATTCTCATTGATCAATTTGTATTACTAGTGATATATTGCGCCTTGCTTCATCTGTTTATTTCTTTATCTACATGAACAAGGTCACTATGAATAACACTCCTTTCTCCTTAGCTCTAGGCTGTGGGCTATTCGTCATGAGCCTGCCGACTTTCGCACAAACAGAAGCGGCTGCCGCAACTGAAACCCTCGTCGTGGTTGGATCACGAACACCAACACAAATCAGTGAAATTCCAGGCTCTGTCTGGATTATTGATCAGCAGACCCTGCGCCAACAAATTGAGGGTGGCGCTGATCTGAAAACGGCTTTAGGTCGCCTTGTACCTGGTTTGGATTTAGCACCCCAAGGGCGAACGAATTATGGCCAGAACTTGCGTGGGCGCAGTGTCCAGGTTTTGATTGATGGCGTTTCGCTCAACGGCTCACGCGGACTCTCGCGCCAGTTCGATAGCATTGATCCCTTTCATATTGAGCGCGTCGAGGTGCTTTCTGGTGCGAGCAGCCTTTACGGTGGCGGCGCGACGGGCGGGATCATCAATATCATTACGCGTCGCGGTGAAGAGGGCGAATGGTCTGCACGCAGCACGGCCAGCCTCACCACAGGTTTGAATGCCAGTGATGATGCTGATCTACAGCTTGCACAGTCGATTAGTGCTGGAAATGAGCGTTTTCAAGGCTATTTGGGGATCGCTTACCAGCAGAATGGACGTCAGTACGATGGGCGCGGTGATGAGATTTTTCCTGATATCGCGCAGACGGATCTCCAAGATAATGCCAGCTTGGATGTGATGGCGAATCTTGGTGTGAATTTAGCCGCCGATCAACGCTTGGATATCAGCTTACAGCTCTATCGTTCTGGCTATGATGGTCGCCGCGGGGTGTATTTCCCCAATTTGGGTGCAGCGGAGCCTAATTTGAATGAGGCTGAAATTCGCAATGGCTATCGCTCTGATCGTGATCCGAGCACAGAGAGACGGTTGGTGAATGTTCAGTATCATCATCGTGATCTGCTAGGACAAAACTTCTATCTTCAAGCTTTTCATCGCGAAGAAGATGCGGATTTTCAAGCTTTTCCTTATCCGCTACCGAACTGGAGAAATCCAACCGCTTACGAGTTCCGCGCTTCACAGCAAAACACCCGTCTCAGCGGGATCAAAGCCTTGTTTGATGCCGAACTCCATCCTGCTGTATCCATCAACTATGGTCTCGATTTAGATCGTGAGCGCTTCAATGCCAATCAGGTCTTTTTTGATCAAGAAACAACTTCAGGTACGGGTGGTCTGGTACAAAATGAAGCGAGACGGGCTGCACGTTACCCTAGCTATCAAATTGAGACGGCTTCTGTATTTGCTCAGGGTGACTGGTGGGCGACCCAAGACTTGAAGCTCTCATTGGGACTACGCCATCAACGTATGGATGTTGAAGTCAGTGATTTTAATGCAATTCCTGGCGGTGAAAATGACTATACCGCGTCTTTATTCAATGCCAGTGCCTTGTATTACTTTGGTCAAGGTCAGCAGGCTTGGCTCAGATACAGCCAGGGCTTTGAACTGCCTGATCCAGCGAAATACTATGGCAAAAGCGCCTCGGTCAACGTGGCAGAAAATCCACTTTCTGCAATAGAAACCCATCAGGTTGAGTTGGGTTGGCGCTATCAGAGTGGTCAGTGGATCGCGCAGGCAGCGACCTATTATTCCTGGTCAGACAAGGCTGTGATTAATGATCAAGATCTCAGTGTCACTGTAGTGGATGAAGACAAGCGCGATTATGGCTTAGAAGCCTCTATCAACCGCTATTTTGATCATGGCCTTGAAAGTGGTGGTACCTTACACCTTGTTCGCTCTGAGCAGCGCAATGATGAGGGTGATTGGGAGAAGCGTGATGCACGCTATGCCTCCTTGTCATCTGCAACGGCTTATGTAGGGTGGACGGATGCATCTCGCTCTGCACGCTTGCAGGCGAGCCACACTTTTGATTTAGAAGATGCACAACAACGCCGTATTGATGGTGCAACAACCTTCGATCTGCATCTTGCGCAAGAAACTGAGTGGGGGCGCTTCAGCTTAGGGGTGCAGAATCTTTTGGATAACAGCTATTCAACTGTTTGGGGACAAAGAGCGACGATGTTCTACTCACCCTACTATGGACCTGAATACCTCTATGATTACCAAGGGCGCGGACGGACCTATACTCTCGCTTGGTCGCATGACTTCTAGTCGCTGACGGCCTGAACTCGATGGACTGGAGAGGCATGTCCTCTTCAGTCCAACCTCATCAACCACCGCCTTCGTTTTCTCCTGTTTTACTTTTCTCTATTCTTGCGTGTTCCAACCTCGTTCAGCCTACTAGATCAAAGCTTATGGTGTGCTTAGCGTCGCGTTAAGCTCCATAAAAAGAAGGAGCCGCCTATCAGTGAAGCGATGAGGCCCGCTGGTATCTCTGCTGGGAAGAGTAGCTGACGCCCCAGCCAGTCAGAAAACACCATCAACAAAGCACCAATCAAGGCGGCCCCGAGAAGCTGACTCGATGCGCGCGAGAAGCCTGCCATGCGTGCCATATGAGGTGCCAAAAGACCGATAAATGATAGGGGGCCAACGATCAGTGTCGCGCAAGCTGTCAGTAGGGCAATCAGCAAGAGCAGCACTAAGCGAGCTTGTTTGATTTTGATACCGAGCGAGCGCGCAGTTGAACTGCCCATAGGAAGAATATCCAACCAGCGAGAGAAAGGGCTGGAAGCAAGAGCCAGTCCGAAGGCCAGTGTGATCACCAAGAGAGCGCTCAATGGATCAACATAATAGGTTGAGCCCGAAAGCCAAGCGATCACCTGTTGACCACGTGGATCTCCGCCAGCCAAAACAATGGCACGCACAGCATCAAAGGCAGAGGTCAGTGCTACTCCCGTCAGCAATAGCCTCACCGAAGTCAAACCTGAGTGCCGATTGATCAGGATAAGCAGGGTGAGGCTGATCAAGGCCCCCAAGGTTCCAACGCCGACCAGTGTCACATGACTAGGAGCGGGGAGTAAAAAGATGGCGGCCATGAATGCGATCGCACAGCCGCCACTGATCCCCAGCACCTCGGGGCTGGCCATAGGATTCCCTGTCATGCGTTGAATCATGGTGCCAGCAATAGCCAGCATGATCCCGCTGGCTGCTGCCGCCATTAATCTCGGCCAGCGCCATGTGAGCACAGCCTCGTTGAAGGTAATGAACCAGCCGCTACTTGTTTGGCCCACCAGCAGTGCAAGGACGCAGGCGAGCAAAAGCGCGCAGATCAGCCATGAGGCCAGCTTTAAAGGGGCTGGGTGACGTGGTGCGAGTGGTGCATTGGCTCCATCAGAAGGGGCTGTTTCAAGGCGCAACTTGGGGATCAGCCACAACAAGAGCGGTGCACCAAGTAGTGCGGTGGCCGCACCAGTTGGAATCAAGGATGGCAGTGAACTTGAAAGCTGCAATAGAAGCTGATCCGTCGTGGCCAGCAACAGAGCACCGAGCAGCATAGACCAAAAGAGGCGAGGCCCCAGTCGGCGTACACCACTTAGGCGGATAATATTGGGGGCAGCTAAGCCAATAAAGCCGATAATGCCGACCACACTAACAATGCATGCAGTGATAAAGATCGCTAAGCCCAGCCCTGCTAAACGTAGATGCTTGAGTGAAACCCCGAGGCTTTTAGCGGTGGCATCATCCAACTCAAGTACGGCCAAGGGGCGCAGCAGTAGCCATGCAGCAAGGCCACTGATTAAGAGTCTCGGCCACAAAAAAGCAACGTCATGCCAGCCGTTTTGTGCCAATGAGCCTGCCCCCCAGATCAGCAATCCCATTAAGGTTTCCTGATGAAAGAGCAGCAGCACCATGCCGAGGGCGCCAGCATAGAGATTCACCACGAGGCCTGCCAACACCACGATGGCTGGCGACAAACCACGCCGCCATGCGAGGCCAAAAACCAGTGCCATCGTCGATACACCACCGGCGAGCGCCACCCATTCACGTCCGATGAGTAGCAGACCCGGGGCCATCAAGGTTGAAGCCATCAGCGCCAAGTTGGCACCACTAGCCACGCCAAGGGTTGTTGGTGCCGCAAGAGGATTGCGCAGGACCTGTTGCATGAGTACCCCCGCAACGGCAAGGCCACTGCCGGCCAGCAAAGCCATTGTCAAGCGTGGCCACCAGCTATAGTGCCTTACCAGCGCTTCGGTATGGTGAGCCTGGGCGTTCGTTAAGGCATTCAATCCGTAGATCAGTCCTTCTCCATTCAGCGAAGCCAGCATCAAGGCCAACAGGGTTAAGCCTGGGAGTAAACAAATAAAAAGTGGTGTGTATGAACGAGTGGTTTCAGAGTGCATCGATGTCGCCTTCTAAATGAGCGGCTAACAGCTCAGCAAATCGCATCGCAGAGGGCAGTGCCCCAAAGCTCCACACCGCAGGAAGGTTAATGACCCTGTCTTCGGCGACGCTAGGCAGTAATGGCCAAAGAGCGCTTCTGGTCAGAGCCGCTTCGACGCCCAAGGGATAAGGCTCGATAACAACCAGTTGCGCGTCCAGCGGGATAAGCTGCTCTAAGGGCACCAGTGAGAAGCCCCAAGCGTTGGTTTCACCTTGCCAGGCATTGTCTAGGCCGAGTCGTGTCATAACCGCTTGATAAAGCCCACCACGACCAAAAACGCGTACATGGCGATCATCAATAAATTGAATGACTAATAGAGGAGATGGATCTGAGGTGCGCTGTTGAGCTAGTGCCTCGAGTCTAGCCTCTGCCTCTTCAATCATCTGCTCGGCCTCGGCTTCTCTTTCAGCAAGCTGAGCGATGCCGCGGGTCATATCACAGAGCTGCTGCCAAGTATCCTGATCCGCCCTATACAGCGAAAAGAGGTGCACAGGCGCAATGCGCTCTAATCTGGGCACTAAATTGCTAAACATAGGTGAAATGACCAGATAATCTGGTGCGAGGCTGGCCAAGAGTTCGAGGTTGGGCTGGCTGCGCAGGCCGAGATCAACACTCGATGCAGGTGGGTGGGGTGCCCCGACCCAAGCGCGATAGGCATCGATCTGAGCGATGCCCACTGGGGCGGCATCCAGTGCAATCAGTGTTTCAGCAAGCGTCCAATCCAAGGTCGCAATCCGCGGCTGCGCAGTTGCCGGTGGGCTTGAAGCTAATAACAGGATGCACAGGCTCAGCATCAAGCGAGGCGCTGTTGGCACCATCGAGCAAACGAAAGAGCGATGGGAATCGAAAATCATTGAATGACAGCATTCCAAAATGGAAAAGGGGTTCAATATCATGCTGAGTCGGCTAAGCATGGACGAGTGCAAATGGGCGCTGGTTTTTAGGATGCGGCATCACCAGCATCGGAAGGCCATAGATCGACTCGAGTGTCTGCTCATTCATCAGCTCTGTAGGCGTGCCTTGGGTTAAGACGCGTCCGCTATGCAGTGCCACGAGATGATCGCAATAGCAGGCTGCCATATTAATATCATGAATCACGATAATGATACCCAGCCCAAAGGAGCGGCTGAGGTCACGAATCAAAGCCAGAACTTCGATCTGGTGTGCAATATCCAATGCAGCAAGAGGTTCATCAAGGAGCAAGAAACGGCTGCCTTGCGCTAAGAGCATAGCGAGCCACACGCGTTGTCGCTCACCGCCAGAAAGGGTGCTGACCAGTCGATTTCTAAAGGACTCAGTGTGCGTGGCGGCGATGGCCTGATCTATCGCTTCCTGGTCTTCAGCCGTCTGGCGGCCAAGGAGTCCGCGCCAAGGATAGCGGCCCATCGCAATCAACTCGTGGCTGAGTAGGTTGTCAGTGGGTGGGAGGTGCTGAGGCAAATAAGCCACACGACGAGCAAACTCACGATGCCCCCAATCATCAAGCGGACGGCCATCAAAAAAGACTTCCCCTTGGCTGACGGTATTCTGCCGAGCCAATAGCTTCAGCAGGGTCGATTTGCCTGAGCCGTTATGACCGATGAGCCCATGCACTAAACCTGGCTCTAATGTCAGGTGAGTCGGTTGAAGGAGTTGCCGTCCATCGACTTCGAAAGTGGCAGCGTGAGTTTCGAACATATTTTTCTCAGATTGAATGAGTTAAAAAGCATAGTGAAAGGATGCAGTGATACGAATGCGATAAACCACGCTAAGTCTGGAAACTGGTCGTCCAGTCCACAACGGCGACCATCATTGAAGAGATCGTGAGAGGTGTACTCACGCACTGCTGGTTCAAAGACAAGCACCGGGTTAGCCCTTCTTCTCTGAATGGCGGCGACAGGCAACGGGGCAGTTGCCGCAATATCCTAGTTCATCAATGAGATAGCGCAGACAGCACAAGCGTCGGATGCGCTTTGGATCAGCGGCATCTTCTGCCTCAATGTAACGCACAGGAAGGTACAGAGGGTTGCGCTGCCCATCAGGTCGAGAGCGGCTCTCTAAGAGTCTTTGGGCTGGTTGATTGGTTGTGGGCACAGCCAGAGGATGGGCTTGGATCGCCGATGTGAAGAACTCAAGATAGTTACCGGCATTGCTCCAGAACACCTTGGCTGAAGCGCCGCTCACCGACGCCAGTGTGCTAATCAGTGGGCTTAAGTGCTGATCAATCAGGCTCTTAAAGCGTGAAAAATCATCTTGATCGGAAAGAGGTTGGCCCGCGTGCACGAGCGTAAAACCGGTGGTTTTGCCATCAGCAGACTGAGTGACGTGAAGCTCCTTTAGCCCCACAGGAAGATCTCGCCCGAGCAGTAGGTTAGGCGCAAGCGCTGTAGTGATCAGTGTGCTGAAATGCCATTTTGACCAGAGTGAAGCGACGGCCTTTAGATCCGCCTCGGGACCATACTGGGCTCCGAAGCGGGTGAGTAGCGGCTGCAAGTAATTCGGGTTTTGTAGCTCAGTCGCTGGCAGGGCCAGTGGCCCAGGTGTTGGCGAGACAAGAGGGGGAGCAAAGTCTTCGAGTGGGCCGACATAGAGGGTTGAGAGAGTTTGGCTCATGGCAGTGCAGCTTTTGGCAATTAGAGGCCAGCATGCTAATGCAACTGATAACGATTAGCAAATATTTCGACTCTCATCATGAAACAGCTAAGGCACCTCTGATCAACGCAGCATCAGCAAGCACAATAGTGAATCAGAGGTTCCTTAAACCAAAACCAGCGGCTGTAAGCGACGTTGTTGCTCCAGTAGCCATTTCAACTGCATTTTCTCCTCTTGATCTGCCTCTCTTTGTGCGCGGTAGCGATCTTCCTGTTCTTGCCGTTGGATCAAATAAGCAGCTTCTTTTTCTTCCAGCTTGGCGAGCAGTTGAGCCTCTTTGTGCTGCTGAGTCTTGATCAGCTCGGCTTGGTGTTCTTCAAGCAGGCGCAGGCGGGCTTGAAGTTCAGCCTGCTGCTGCTGGCTGGCCTGGAGTTGCGCTTGTTGATGCCGCTCTTGTTGTTGGTAGCGTTTTTCCTGCTCTTCTTTTTTCTGCTCCAGTTGACGCACCAGCATTCTGGCTTGGTCAACTTCCTGCATCCAGCGCTGCTGGTGTGCTTCATGGCGCTCCTGTTCTTTGAGTAAGGTCTGCTGCTGTTGCTGGGCTAACTCATGGAGGCGTGCCTCATAGTCATGCTGCTGCTCAGCCAAAGCGGTTCGCAGCGCGGCTGTCTCTTTCGCAAAACGCTGTTTTTGCTCGCTCTCAAGCGCCTGCAGATGGCCGAGCTGATTCTGCAACTGCCCGAGCTGTTCTGCCTGGGCTTCTAACTTGCCCAAAAGCTGGGCGTTTTTTTCTTCCACGCGCTGATTCTGCTGCACGATTTCCTGTGCTTGTTGCTCAGCGGCCTGTTGCGCCAAAAGCGCAGCCTCGAGTTGCTGATCGATCTCGGCTTGATAGGCCAGACGCTGAGCCTCGGCTTCTTGGTGTGCAATCCGCCACACATCCTGTGCGCACTCAATCAACTTCTGCGGTAAGCGTGTTGCAGCTTGCGGTGCTTGCTGGCGTTCATCCTTCCAGCGCTTGAGGTGTTCGCTCAGCGTGGAGAAGCTGCCTGTGCCGAGTTGTTCACGTATGCGTTGCAGGGTTGGGTTTTCTCCAGCCTGAATCAGCTGCTCGATACAGGCTGCGACTTCTTCGTATTGAACGCCATTTCTTGCCATCGTGATCTTGCTCCATAAACGGGATTTTCTGCAGCCAGTGAAAGGCTTGCAGTGAAGTAGTGGATGCAAAGGACTTTATTACATATTACATATTACGTCAATTACGCTATGAAATAGATCCTCAATTCATGATAACCATAATTATCATGAATGGGTGGCAGTGTAAGAGGGGATGAGATAAGATGCCCTTCTGGTCGATCACAAAGCAGAAAAATCATGTCTTCCGAGTTTTCGTTAGCCGCGTCACCCACGCCTTCTTCACCACAAGCGCGCTCACAATCAGCGACCGAGCAGCCAGTGCGTTGCCTCGAGCGTCTGGATCTGCTTCCTACTGAATTAAGCGGTGCCTCTGGGCGCAATCGACCGCCAGCGCATTTGCATTGCCAGATTGATGCACCACATGATTTAGCGGCAGTCCAATTATGGCTGGCGGAATACCAAGGCCAAACCTATCGCACTTATCGCAAAGAGGCGGAGCGTCTTTTGCTCTGGTGTTGGTTGCAGCGCGGCCTGCCCTTATCGAGCTTGACGCGAGAAGATTTAGTGGAATATCAAGCTTTCTTGGCCGATCCTCAACCTGCAAAGCGCTGGTGTGGGCATGGACGGGCCCCGCGCCACTCAGATGCTTGGCGGCCTTTTCAAGGGCCGTTGAGTCCTGCCAGCCAGCAGCATGCGCTGCGTATTTTGAAAGGCTTATTCCAGTATTTGCATGATGCGGGCTATTTGCTGGGTAATCCGCTGGCTTTGATGCGCCACAAGGGCTCGCGCCAAGAAGCCAAGAGTGTGCGCGAAAGATATTTAGAGCAAGAAACCTGGCAGGTGCTGGTCGATTATCTGGTGCGCCTAGGTCAGGAGCAAGAGGCCGAACCCGCGCGCCAAGCCCAGATCGCCCGCTGGCATTTTCTGCTGCACTTTTTGTATCTGCTCGCTCCGCGCGTGCATGAGGTGGCGCAGGCCAAAATGCAGGATTTCTTTTATCGGCGTGGCTATTGGTGGTGGGCTGTCGAAGGCAAGGGAGGCAAGTATGCTGAGATTCCAGCTCAGCCAGAGCTGATTGATGCCTTAAAGGTCTATCGTCAGCATTTAGGGTTATCGGCGACGGAATGGATGCAGGATGCTTCACCGCTCGTGCGCAACCTGCGCGGGACGGAGGGCATCAGTGCCAATATGATTTATCGAACGATGAAGGATCTCACGGCTGAGGCCGCCGCGTTTATTGAGGATCAAGCACCAGAGATGGCGGCCACCTTACGCCAGGCCAGCACCCACTGGTTTCGTCATACTTCGATCACCCATCAGGCCGATGCCGGCGTGGAGCTGCGTTATTTGGCGCGCAATGCACGCCACTCTAGCTTGGCAACTACGCGCCTTTATCTTCATGAAGAAGATGGCGCTTGGCAGGAGCAAACAGGACGTCATGGGTTGAAGCCACTGACCCCTGAATAGGAGTTCTGCCGATGCCGCACTATCCTTCCCCGCACTCAAAGTACGGGGCTTGTCGCGCATTTTGGTCATCCCCTGCCAAGCCGATCCAGACTAGGACGCCTCGCCCTGTTGCGCGGCAAAACGGGCACGGGCACGATGGAGTTTTTGATAGCTGGTCAGCAGCCGTTGATGGCGATCCAAGCCAGTCAGTTGCAAGTTGGTGGGCGTCAAGCCGTAAAAACGCACCTGCCCTGCGACTGAACCCAAGGCGGCCTCGGCGCGTTCGACACCATAGAGCCGAGTGAGGCTCTCGCTAAAATGATCCACTTCCAGCTCTTCATCCAGTGTGATATTCAGCACCGCACTGACGGCTTGATAAAACAGGCCGCGTTCGTGGGTGTTGGTATTGTACTGGAGAAATTGCTCGACCCGTTCAAGCGCCTCTTCATGCTGCCCCAGCGCCAGATGAATCAATAGCTTCAGTTCAAGCACATTCAGCTGTCCCCACGGGGTGGGATCATCAAATTCGATACCAATCAGCGTGATGATATCCATATACTCATCAAGCTGACTTTCTTCGAGTCGATCAAGCAGCGCTTGGAGTTGTTCGTCATTCAGTTGATGCAGGTTTAAAATATCGGCACGAAAAGCCAAGGCTTTGTTGGTGTTATCCCAGATCAAATCTTCGACGGGATAGATCTCAGAAAAACCGGGGACAAGAATACGACAAGTGGGCAGCCCTAAATCCTGATGCACCGAAATATAGGCTTCATAGCCCTGCTCTTGTAATAAATCAAAAAGCTGGTCTGCTTCTTCTTCAGTGGTGCCAGAAAAATCCCACGGACAAAACTCATAATCCGCCTGATTGCTGAAGAAACGCCAAGACACCACGCCGCTGGAATCAATAAAGTGCTCGACAAAGTTATTCGGTTCTTGCACCGCCATCGAATTAAAGGTTGGCAAGGGGAAGTCATTCAGCCCTTCAAAGCTGCGGCCTTGTAAAAGCTCGGTCAGACTCCGCTCTAAGGCGATGGAAAAACGTGGATGGGCTCCAAAAGAAGTGAACACCCCGCCTGTCTTCGGATTCATCATTGCGACACAAGCCACCGGAAACTGCCCACCGAGGGAGGCATCCTTGACATAGATAGGATAGCCTTGGGCTTCTAACGCCTGAATACCTTCGACCAGATGTGGATACTGCGCCAGATAAGCCGCAGGCACCTCCGGCAGCACCAGCTCTTCTTCAATAATGTGTTTTTTGACGGCCCGCTCAAAAATCTCAGATAAACACTGCACCTGCGCTTCGGCCAGCGTATTACCGGCACTCATGCCGTTGCTGAGATAGAGGTTCTCAAGCAGATTGGATGGAAAATAGACCGTCTGCTGATCTGAATGGCGTGTAAAAGGCAGCGCACAAATGCCGCGGTCGGGTCGGCCTGAATTAGTGTCATAAAGATGTGACGCACGCAGCTCCCCTTCTGGATTATAAAAAGCCAGAGTTGCGGCATCTAAAAGACCTTCAGGAAGCTGATCGTCAGGTCCAGGCAAGAACCAGCGCTCATTCGGGTAGTGAACAAACTCACTGTCGCCGATCTGCTCGCCAAAGAACTGGTCGTTGTAGAAGAAGTTACAGCTTAAACGCTCAATAAACTCACCAAGGGCTGAGCAGAGCGCACTTTCTTTGGTCGCGCCCTTGCCATTGGTAAAGCACATTGGAGAATCGGCATCTCTTAAATGCAAGGACCACACATGAGGGACCAGATTGCGCCATGAGGCCACTTCAATCTTCATGCCCAGATCAGCCAGAATCTGAGTCATTCTGGCGATACTGGCTTCAACTGGAGCATCCTTGCCTTCGATATAGGTTGCCGTGCCTTGATCCAAGCTATTGATTAACAGCGCTTGAGCATCATCAGCTAGGCTCTCGACCACCTCAATCTGAAACTCAGGGCCAGCTTGCACCACCTTTTTGACGGTGCAACGCTCAATCGAGCGCAGAATCCCCTGCCGGTCCTTCTCGCTGATGTCTTCAGGCAGCTCGACCTGAATTTTAAAAATCTGCTGATAGCGATTTTCAGGATCGACAATATTGTTTTGTGCCAAACGAATGTTATCGGTCGGAATATTGCGCGCAAGGCAGTAAACACGCACAAAATAGGCCGCACATAAGGCTGAGGAGGCAAGGAAGTAATCAAAAGGGCTGGGTGCACTCCCATCGCCTTTATAGCGGATGGGTTGATCAGTGATCACCGTAAAATCATCAAACTGCGCTTGAAGGCGAAGATTATCGAGAAACTCAACCTGAATTTGCATCACTCACATCCATCAAAAAAGAGAAAAGCCTTAGGCAAGGCATAAACGCGCATTATCGCTTTTTTTGCGCTTGGCTGCTGGCTTTTTGGCTTGAAGGTGTGTTTTTTTCGCATTACAAGGCAAAAAAAGCTACCCTTGGCGCTTTCAACTGGGTTGAAGAGGATTCCATGCTAGGTAAGCTTTTGGTGGCATTACTGGTCTTTGCCAGTCTTTATGGATTGTGGCTCAAACAGCAGGCCAGTTTAAAACAGCGGCAAGAAGCAGAGCGCAGAAAAACAGGGCCTCTTGCTGATGACACTTTTGCTGATAACACAAGAGCCACAGCCTTGACGCAAGGTAAAAAAATGAGCCCTTTGATTCCGGCGCTGATTTTTGCCTTGTTGATTGGCTCAGGTTATGGCCTTTACCACTGGCGCGATCAGTATCAGCTACTTGAGGTGCGCGTTATTCAGCCTTTGAGCGGAGCAGAAGAGATCTTTTGGGTCTACAAAAAAGACCTGTATGAAGGTGGATTTACCACGCGTGAAGGACAAAGAGTGCGTTTAGCGGCCAGTGATCGCCTACAGGTGCGCCGCGCAGATCAGCCCTAAGCTCACCCTGCTGATGGGCATTCTGGTAGAATGATGGGTTATTAATCAATACTGAGGAGAAAGCTGGTGACCCCTGCCCAACAGGCTCAACAAGAGCTGCTTGATGAATTTGCCATGTTTGATAACTGGATGGATCGCTATCAGTACATTATCGATCTGGGTAAGGCCCTGCCGACCTATCCCGATGAGTGGAAGATAGCCGATTATAAAATCGAAGGCTGCCAGTCTCAGGTGTGGATTCGCCCAGAAGTAAAAGAAGGAAAAATCCATTTTGCGGCGATCAGCGATGCGGCCATCGTTTCCGGCTTGATTGCGCTGCTGGTCCGTATTTACAGTGATCGTACTGCGGCGGAGATACTGGCGACACCACCGGATTTTCTGGCTGCTTTGGGTTTGGATAAGCACCTGAGCCCGACGCGCAGCAATGGCTTGCACGCCATGCTAGAGCGCATCTTTGCCGTGGCTCGCGCGGCGAGTTGATTCAGGCGTCTCTTCTTGACTGGCTGAGGTCACGGATGTGGCCTCATGATGGGCACAGGCCGAGTCACGGCAAGTTGAGTGCGGCGGCACCAGATCCACACCGCCTGGATGCAAGGGATGGCATTTCCCTAAGCGCTTGATCCCCAGCCAAAATCCTTTCAATGGACCGTGGACTTGAATCGCCTCGATCATATAGCTGGAGCAGGTGGGATAGAAGCGACAGCTGGGGGGCTTGAGCGGACTGATAAAGAGTTGATAAAACCTGACCAGCGCGATCAGCGCCCGCCCAAGTAGGCGAGCACACCACCGATAGCCGCGCTGTATCCAGAGCATCTGGCTAGGCCTGATAAAGATCTTTGGGATCAATCAACGGCGCACTGGTGACTTCAAGCTGCTCGCTGTTCAGATCAAAATAAAAGCAGCTTTTGCGGCCAGTGTGACAGGCAGGCCCCAATTGATCCACCTGGAGCAGCAGCGCATCACCATCACAATCCAACTTGATGCTTTTGAGCCACTGCACTTGCCCAGAGCTTTCGCCCTTGCGCCACAGTTGCTGCCGTGAGCGCGACCAGTAGCAGGCCCGCCCCTCACGCAGGGTGATTTCTAGAGATTCTCGGTTCATCCAGGCCAGCATCAATACTTCGCCAGTATCGGCCTGCTGCGCAACAGCGGTGATTAACCCCTGCTCATTAAACTGAATCTGGTCCAAGACTTGTGACCAGGGGATTTGGGTGCCCACTGGGCTGTTTTCTAAATCTCGCCAAAAAGTGTGACTCGAAGCCATTTTCTTCTCTTTTTATACCCGTGGGTCAATAATTAGGTCAGTCAGGCTGATCTTCAGATCAGCCCTTGAAGTGACTCGCTTCTAAGCGACTGCCTGCTCAGAGTTGAAGTCGATATCTAGCGATTAAAGGTCAGGCGCTGCCCGTAGACCGCTTCGGCGACCTGCCCTTGCTGATAGGCGGGTTGCCCATTCACGAAGGTGGCCTCGATGCGGCTTTGGAAGGTATGACCTGTAAAAGGCGACCAGCCACACTTATAGAGCAGGCTTTCAGGGGTGACTTCACTGGTCGCGTTTAAATCCACCAGCACTAAATCCGCAAAGTAGCCTTCGCGCAGATAGCCCCGATCCTTGACTTGATAACGCTCAGCCGGATTATGGCAGACCTTTTGCACGATGGTTTCTAATGAGAAACGCCCGGCATGATAATGATCTAAAAGGCTTGGCAAGGCGTGTTGCACCAAGGGTAAACCGGCTGGCGCTTTAAAATAAGTGCCCTGCTTCTCTTCCCAGGTATGCGGGGCGTGATCCGTTGCGATCACATCAATTCGGCCCTCATTCACAGCGGCCAGAATGGCATCACGATCCGCCAGACGCTTCACGGCAGGATTGCATTTGATTTGGGCACCCAGGCGTGGATAGTCTTCTTCGCTGAACCAGAGGTGATGTACACAGGCTTCAGCGGTAATCTGCTTGCCCTGCATCGGCCCAGGCTGAAAGAGTGCCAGTTCTTGTGCGCTGGTGATATGCAGCACATGCAGTTGCGTACCATGTTTTTGTGCCAAAGCGACCGCGTAGGAAGAAGACTTATAGCAGGCCTCGGCCGAGCGAATAGATGGATGCTCTGTAAAGGGGACATCCTCGCCAAAGCGGGCTCGCGCGGCTTCTTCATTGGCGTGGATCATTGGCGTGTCTTCGCAATGGGTCACGACCAAAATGGGGGCATGGGCAAAGATGCCTTCGAGGATTTCTGGTCGATCCACCAGCATATTGCCAGTCGAGGCGCCCATAAAGACCTTGATGCCACAGGCGGCCTGCGGATCGAGGTTTTTGATCTCCTCGAGGTTGTCGTTACTGGCCCCTAGATAAAAGGCAAAATTAGCGCGTGAACGGCCCGTCGCGCGGGTGTACTTGTCTTCTAGTGCTTGGGCGTTAATGGTGAGCGGGTTGACGTTCGGCATTTCCATATAGGTGGTGATCCCGCCGGCCACCGCTGCGGCGGATTCGGTGGCGATATCGCCTTTATGCGTCAAGCCTGGCTCACGAAAATGCACCTGATCATCAATCATACCCGGCAGTAGATGCAGCCCTTGGGCATCAATCACTTCCTTTGCGGCCAACCCAGAGAGATCCGCGCCAATTTTGGCAATACGCTCGCCTTGAATCGCCACATCGGCCTGCTGCAACTGACCCTCATTCACGAGAGTGGCATTCAGGATTAAACGATCATACATAGGACTACCCCTTGATTAAAGAAAAGGAATGAGGCCGGCTAAGGTGCCTCGGATGAACCACTGGCTTGGCAAGCTTGACACCATCCGTGGACTTCAATCGTTTTTTTCTCAACACGAAAACCCTGCGCTGCCGCGGCTTGATTGAGTTGAGTATCTAGGCTTTCTTCATGCAGTTCAATGACTTCTCCGCACTGACGGCAAATCAAGAGCTGATAAGCCTGATGATGCTCAGGACAAATACAGCTGACATAGGCATTTAAAGACTCAATGCGATGGATCAGGCCGTGGCTCATCAAAAAATCGATCGCACGATAGATGGTAGGCGGACGGGCTGAGGCATTTTCAGCCGTCAAACTATCAAGCAGGTCATAGGCTTTGGCCCCGCCCTGGCTTTGGGCAATCATTTCTAGCACACGCCGTCGTGTTGGTGTCAGGCGTACGCCCTTGCGTGCACAGAGCAGATCTGCTTGGGTCAAAATATCTTGAGTTGGGTTCATCATCTCTTTCTTTTTTATGGTGTTCTGCTATGCCATCAATGCGGCGCTGGCTTGATCAAAGGGTTGGTCTGGCAGCAAAAAGCTTTTGTGCGACTTGAACGCGTTGTGCAAAGGGCTCTTCAGGCCCACGCCGCTGACGTAGATGCGCTTGAATCGCCGCAATCCGTGGCGCAAGCCCTTGCCCGTTAGCCATTTGAATCGCCAGCCCTGGACGGGCATTGAGCTCTAATAAAAGTGGCCCCTGCTCCTTATCCAGCACCAGATCAGCGCCAAGATAACCCAGATGGGTCATATCATAGCAGCGTGAGGCGAGTTCGAGCAGATAAGTCCAGTCTTCGATCACCAGTTCATTTAACGGGCGGCCGGTATCAGGGTGGTGCGTCACCGGTCGGTCATGCTGCACGGCTTGCAGAGCGCGTCCTGTATTGAGATCAATTCCGACACCCAATGCGCCTTGGTGTAGGTTCGCCTTGCCATCAGAAGCATGGGTTGATAAACGCATCATCGCCATCACAGGATAGCCATAATAGAGAATGACACGTATATCGGGCACACCCTCAAAGCTAAAATCAGCGACTTCAGGCGCACAACGAATCAAGCTTTCAACCAAGGCAATATCGGGATGTCCACCTAGGCTATAGAGGCCAGAGAGAAGATTAGACAGATGGCGTTCGATATCCAGATGACTGATCCATTCACCTGATGCCTTTTGAAAGCGCTGCCCTTCGGACTGAAGGATCACCAGTATCCCCTTCCCTCCACTGCCCTTGGCCGGTTTGATCGCAAAACCCACTTTCGGTGGAATCAAGCCTTCAAAACCCTTCACCTGGCCTTGATGTTCAATGACCGCCAGCAGACTGGGCGTGGCGAGTTGGTAGTCCTCCGCCAAGCGCTTGGTCTTGAGTTTGTCATCCACCAGTGGGAAAAAACGCCGTGGATTGGCAGCGCTGATGCAATCGAGATTACGCGCGTTCATGCCCAGCACACCCGCTTGGCGCAAGGCGCTGGGCGTGGCCAACCAGTTTTTCCAATGCCAGGCGGAGAGGCCGGTTTGTTGTGCCGCCGTGTATTGCTTGACCCAGCTCTGCCAATAACTTCGGCTACGGCTGAGCCATTTTTGTTCTGCCATGGCTTAATCCTCTTTGGATTTTGAGGGTTGCAAGTCCATCAAGGGTTTAAAGCGCCAGAGTTCAAATAAGCGATAGCCGGTATAGCTGCCCAGCAGCAGGATCAAAGCCAGTACCACCAGTTGCAGGCCCAGGAAGTTAAACATCCAGTAACGCATCAGGGATAGGTCCATCAAGCTAAACGCCAAGACAGCTGTTATCAGGCTGCCCGCCCCTTGAATAATGACCTCTTTAGCACCCTCTTCTTCCCAAAGAATCGACATCCGCTCAATGGTCCACGCCAGGATGATCATCGGAAAGAGGGTGACCTGCATTCCCGTAGTGAGCCCAGTATGGAAGGAAATCACTGTAAAAAGAGCGATTAAGCCGATCACGCAAACAATCACTGCCGCTACACGGGCCACCAGCAATAAATTTAATGAAGCCAGCAGCTGGCGCAGCACCAAACCTATTCCCACAATCACTAAAAAGCTGATTAACCCCGTGACTAGAGACATTTCCAGAAACGCCAAGGCGATCAGAACGGGCATAAAGGTGCCCGAGGTTTTGAAGCCGATCAACACGCGCAGCAAAACCACAGCGAGCGCACCCAAAGGCAAGAGTAGTAAGGTACGAAACAGGTTCTGCTCAGCCAAGGGCAGGCTATGGATCGAGAGGTTCAATAAGGCATCACTAATTTGTGCGCTACTGACACTGCTACTGGGCTCTGAGGATTCAATCATCGAGAAGGTGACGCGTGAATCTGTACCACCAACGACTTCCAGAATAGGGCCTGCATTGAGTTGCCACAGCAGATACTGGGCCTGCTCCTCCCCATTGACTGCACTGCCTTGGGCATCAAAAACCTGCCACTTCTGGCCTTGAAAGACCTGTACCAGCGGTTGCAGCGCTTGACGACGGCGACCATCTTCGAGTTTAAGGCCATACAGCCGCCGTGCGGGCACTTCAGCCTCATTCAATAGGCGTACTAACACCTCGTCAGCGGTTAACTCACTAAGTAGCAAGCGGCTATTTTGATTCTGAGGGTCGTTCAAATAACGGCTCATCGCCCGCGCAAGGCTCCAGGCATCAGAGGATTCCTGCCAAGCTCTTTCGAGCAGACCCGTTGCCGCTGTTTGCAAGGATTCAGACCAGGCAACATGCGTCAGTGCCGGTGGTGGAACCTGCAATTCGGATTCGGCTTCAGGCGCCACTAAGAATTGAGCGCGATAATAGAGCCACTGGGTACCACGAGCTTGGCGGGTCGTCCATTGTGCAAGGCGCTGCTGGTTTTGTGTTTCAAAGTGCAGACCAAAACCTGGAGAGGCCGTGTGCTCATCCAGCAAAATGTAGCCAGGCTGGGTTTGGGGCAAAGCCAAGCGTACGCTCAATGGCTCGCCACGGGCTTCAAGCTCAACGCGGGCCTCAAGGCTCCAATAGCTTTGCTCACTACCAGGCAGTAAAGGCACCTGATGCACCAGATGACGCCAAGCCGTATGCAAGGCCCCGACAAGAATTAAGAGCAGGGCCACCCAGAGCAGGGACGAACGTGCCAGCTTCATTCTGCTTCTCCTTGCTGCACTTGTTCTGTTGTGGCTTCTGCGGCGGCCTCTTCTTCTGGTTCAGCTATGGCTGGCAGCTCAGGCCGTCCCTGCACATATTCACGTGCGACATCTATCACGGCTAAATCCATCATATAGCGCCGACCGAGCAGGACCGGAAAGGTCATTTCACCCCGATCAGTCAAGGTGAACTCCACGGACTCAGTTCGGTGCGCCAGACGCATCGGCAGGCGAACAACAGGCCGCTGCTCTGAACCACTGGCTTGTCGTATCCGCACTTGACGCACTAAGGGGGCTTCTATCGGAATGACACGAGGTTGATCAGCGCCTTCGGCCTGGTAGTGGGTTTCAAAGCGCAACCAGGTCTCTCCATCTCGCTCAAACTCTTGCAGATTCACGGCATGCAAGGAAGACGTATTGGCACCTGAATCAATCCGTGCTGGTAGGATGAGGTTGTGATCAGGAAAGGCGACCCACTCTTGGCGACCCAGTAATAGCTTGCCATCCACTTCAACCGCCTGAGTTTGTTGCGATGGGGCCCTGATCAAGCGCTGTTGCTGATCCTGTGCCTGCTGCTGCGTCAACTGGCGCTCCAAGGCCACCAGACGTTGATCAAAACGCAGGTCAAGATGGCGTAGGCTGGATTGCAAATGCTGCTGTCCGGTTTGCTGTAGCTCAAACCCTTGATCAAGCCGAGCTTGCCAAGCTTGCTGCTGCCTTACATCCTGCTGCTCGATTTGGGCTGCGATCCAAGACTGCTGCTCTTGGAGATCTTCTTTTGTGGCAAGGTGGGCCGGTGTGAGCGCCTGACAGCCTACCAAGAAAAGAGGTAGAGTCAGCCCAGTCAAGCCCTTCAGGCGGGCAAAAGGTGCAAAATAATAAGCGTTGCGAGTCAGAAAAAATGCCATGCTGAGATCAATATCCTAGCTGAAAAGTGAAAGGCACCCGATTAAGGTGCACCATTTGGACGCATTTTAGCTTTCTTTATGATCCTGTCCTAGGGCAGAAGGTTCAGCCGGAAAGTCTTCACGCTGCAATATCCCTTTGAATTTCAACTGCATGTCCTTTCCAGAAGCCAAGGCTTTCAAGGTCTTGGAGTGAAACTCACGCCGATACAAAATACTCACCACCAGCAGCGTGCTGCCCATAAAAATCAGCGGATCCAAAAACCAACCCAGCAGAGCCAGTCCAAAATAGTAGGCGCGCAAACCATAGTTAAACTGGTTGGCGGCCAGATCAATCACATTGGCGGCCTGAATCGCAAACATCTTCTTGGCCCCCGCGGTGGTCTTGGGGTCGCTGGGTAAGGGCGCGCTGCCAATGAGAATGGCGCAAAAATTGTATTGGCGCATCGACCAAGTGAAAGTGAAAAACGCATAAATAAATAAGGCAATGAGCAGCAGTAACTTAGCCTCAAAACCAATCGAGGTCATCTGCTGCCCAGTAAAGCTCAGTTCTCTAAGAATACCCATCGCACGATCGGTTGAGCCTAAAAGACCAAACAGAGCGGCCAAAATCAGCAAAGAACTCGAAGCAAAAAAAGCGCCGTTGCGCTCAAGGTGCGTCATGATGGTGGCATCCGCTATACGCGCATCACGCTCGAGCAAACGAGTCATCCAATCATAACGATAGAGATGCATGACGCCAGCCAAGCAACGGCGATTGCGCTGATTACGGCGGCTATACTCGTAGTACCAGGCCCAACAGAGGACGTACCAACCAAAGGCTAGCCAATCCAGCCAGGAAAAAGCATCAAGAAGTAAGCTCGGCAAGGTGTGCTCCTGATCTGTCGAGGTGGAAAGAAGCGCAATTCTACTCTAGCGACCCCATCTACGCCTAGGGACAGAAAGGCATCCCAACAGAGATGCCAAGACTGGCTCTCGCTTTGGAGCTCACAGTGAGTATCAGAGGGCTGAACTCACTTTTTGTACATAATTTTGTTAAGATGGCAAGTTGAAAGTTCTTCTTGCTCGTGGATTGATTATGACTAAAGCTGTGCCGACTGAAAAACAAACCCAGATTCTGAAAGCGGCGGCGGATGCTTTTTTAGAGAATGGCTACCAAAATACCAGTATGGATCACATCGCGGCTCGAGCCGGTGTGGCCAAGCAGACGCTTTATAATTACTTTGGCAACAAAGATGCCTTGTTTGTCGCTGTTGCCGGCCAGATGTGTGAATGTGAAGATGCTTTTATGGCCTCTGCCGCTGTGGTGGGGCAAGATGTCGAAAAGGTTTTACAGGTCTATGCGCAACGTAAATTGGCGGATTTGAGCTCCACTGAAAACTCAGCTGTGTTTAGAATGATGATCGCTGAGGCGCTGCGGTTTCCTACACTGGGTCAGATGTTTTTTGAAGCCGGGATGGAAAAAGACCGCCAGCTTTTAGTGACCTTTTTACAGCGCCAAGATGCAGCAGGTAATTTACAGGTGGATGATGCCGAGCAAGCAGCCCTTTTCTTTCAAGGAGCGCTCAATGCCTACTTCCGGCCGAAATACATTATGACCGGAGAAAACTCGACCAGCGAAGCCATCCAAAAGCACATTGACTATTGTATCAAGAAGTTTTTGCTGCTCTATCGGCCAGCCTGAGCCAGCCGCAGAGCGCTAAGCTCGCAAAAAGATACAAAAAATTTTAAATAAAGTGTTGACGCCTCAGAAAATCCTGATAATATACGCGCCGAGTTGGAG
>SKOQ01000153.1 GCA_007119985.1 Marinospirillum sp. | reverse complement strand
TTGGCTTTCGCAATGCCACCAACGCCCGCCAGTTTGCAGGCTTGAATTTCACCGAGAACAAGGCGGCTGAAGGCATCGCCTACGCACATGCCCGAGGCTGCCGTGTTTTCTGTGCGATCAACACCTACCCCCAGCCTGCGGGTTGGCCCATCTGGACCCAGGCGGTGGATCAGGCCGCTGAACTTGGCGTAGATGCACTGATTCTGGCCGATCTGGGCCTGCTCGATTACGCCACCCAGCGTCATCCACAGCTCACACGCCATCTGTCGGTCCAAGGCTCAGCCACCAGTGCTGCCGCCTTGACTTTTTATCAGCGCGAATTCGGCATAGCGCGCGCCGTGCTGCCCAGAGTCCTTTCTCTCGCGCAAGTCAAAGAGCTGGCCGCCAGCGCCCCTGTCGAGCTTGAAGTCTTTGGCTTTGGCAGCCTGTGCATTATGGTGGAGGGGCGCTGCTACCTTTCTTCTTATCTCACCGATGAATCGCCCAACTCACGTGGAGCCTGCTCACCAGCCAAGGCAGTGCGCTGGGAAGAAACCCCTCAAGGGCTCGAATCACGACTCAATGGCGTACTGATAGATCGCTATGCCGCACAGGAAAAAGCAGGCTACCCTACGCTGTGTAAAGGTCGCTTTGCCGTCGAAGGGGAGATCTATCATGCGCTGGAAGAACCCACCAGCCTGAACACCCTCGATCTCATCCCCGAGTTACGCGCTGCAGGGATCAAGGCGATCAAGCTGGAGGGGCGTCAACGCAGCCCAGCCTATGTGAAGCAGGTCACCCAGATCTGGCGTGCAGCGCTCGACCAGCAAGAAGGCTGTGCTCCGCTGGCCATCTGGCAAACACAGCTGGATCAACTCTCTGAAGGCAGCAGCACCACACTGGGTGCTTATCACCGACGGTGGAAATAACCATGCAGCAACTACGTCTGACTCTTGGCCCAGTGCTCTACTACTGGCCACGCGCCGAGCTACTGGATTTTTATCAACAGGTCGCCACTTGGCCGGTGGATGTGGTCTATCTGGGTGAAACCGTCTGCGCGCGACGTCGTGAAATGAAACTCGATGATTGGCTCGCCATCGCACAAGACCTGGCTCAGGCAGGCAAGCAGGTTGTTCTGGCGACTCAAACCTTGCTTGAATCAGCTGCCGATCAGCGCCAGCTGGTGCGCCTTATTGAAGCCGCTCAGGCCCATGCTGCGGTGAGCCTGGTTGAGGCTTCGGATATGAGTGCAGTGGAGATCTGCACTCAGCTTGAGCAGCCTTTTGTCGCCGGTCCTGCACTGAATCTCTACAACCCACAGAGCTTGGCGTTGCTGGCCCGATGCGGCCTGAAGCGCTGGGTCTTTCCGCTGGAGCTGAGTCGCACCTGTCTCGCCGAGATGCAGGCATGGATTCAACAGCACCACCCTGAGCTGGAAACCGAAGTCTGGGGCTATGGGCGTGCGCCTCTGGCCTGGTCGGCACGCTGCTTCAGTGCGCGCGCGCAGAATCTGCCCAAGGATCGTTGTCAGTTTGTCTGCCAGCAGCATCCGCAAGGGCTGCCTCTGTCCTCTCAGGAAGGGGCCGCCCTGTTTACACTGAACGGGATTCAAACCCTCTCCGCACAACCGCTTTCTTTACTCGATCAAGGGGCGAGCCTGGCGCAACTGCAAGTCACGCATCTGCGCCTCAGCCCCGAGCACACGGATATGAGCCAGCTACTGGAAAGAGCGGCAGCGCTCAAAGATCCTCAGCAGCCGCCAGCCGATCCGCTCAAGCTGGTCGATCTGCACAGCTGCAATGGCTATTGGTATGGACTTCCGGGCATGACCTATCAGCCACCTGCGCCAAAATAGTCGCACAGCCATCAGGCGCGCACTGGAGCCTCAGGCTGATCCAAGCGCGCCAAAAAAGCCAGCACGCGACCCTCCACGCCCTGCTCTAACGACCACTCCAGACTATCCAGTAGGTTCTTGACGCCCAGACCCAGCTCCGTATCCCCTTCGATCAGCAACTGGCGCTGAAAAAACAAGCTGTCTGGATCTTCCTGACGCAGCGCCAAACGGACAAAAGCTGGCCAGCGACCCCGAATCGTGGCTTCTGCGCCACCGGGCAGCAGCACAAATTGCTGATTCAGCACACCTAGGGTGATCCGAAGCGAGCCATCTTCAAGATGCAAAGCCAAGGCTCGGCCTTCTAAAAAATCAAAGGCTTCTTCAGCCAGATCAGTCGCAAAAAGCTGGTTCAGCCGCTGTTCAATCAGCCGCTTTTTCAATCCCCAAGGTACACAGGCCTCCAGCCTCCCCAACAGCCTGAGAGGGATGGCAGACCTTGCGAAGCCAGACGCTTGATGATGTTGCATGACCCTTTCCTTTATCACAGAGAAAGAAGCATCTTAGTGAAGCGCATCACGCCAAATACTGATCTCGGTCAAGGAGATTTATTCTCATCTATTTAATCTAGCCACCATATATTGTTGCTGCAAAAAACATAAACCACTATATATAGGCAAAACCCATGACTTCCCCGCACACCATTGATGTACGCCATGCCATCGAAGAGTATCTCAATAAGGCCGATTGGCGGATTCGCGCTAATGCCAATCAGGGCTACTCTCTTGGCGGCATGGTGCTCAATGTGGCGGGTAAGGTCACGGCCAACTACTGGCTGAATGAGGTCTATCCTGCTGAAGTGGGACGCGCCCATCGAGAGGGAGACTTCCATATCCATGATCTTGATATGCTCTCTGGTTACTGCGCTGGCTGGTCTTTGCGCCAGCTGCTTTTTGAAGGTTTTAATGGTGTGCCCGGACGCGCTGAAAGCCGTCCACCCAAGCATCTTTCAAGCGCTTTAGGGCAGATGGTCAACTTCTTAGGGACCTTGCAAAATGAATGGGCCGGCGCTCAGGCATTCAGCTCCTTTGATACCTATCTGGCACCCTTTGTCCGTAAGGATCAGATGCAATATGCCGAGATTGAGCAGCAGATACAGGAATTTATCTATAACCTGAACGTTCCCTCACGCTGGGGCACACAAACGCCTTTTACCAATCTGACTTTTGATTGGGTCTGTCCTGAGGATCTGGCTGATCAGGTACCCGTCATCGGCGGTGAAGAGCAGCCTTTCACCTATGGCGAACTTCAGGCAGAGATGGATCTGATCAATCGCGCCTATCTTGAAGTGATGCGCCAAGGCGATAGCAAGGGCCGTGTTTTTACCTTCCCGATTCCCACTTATAACATCACGCCAGAATTTGACTGGGAAAGCCCGAACAGCGAGCTGCTGTTTGAGCTAACCGCCCGCTATGGCTTGCCCTATTTTCAGAACTTTTTGAACTCAGATCTGAAGCCCCATATGGTGCGTTCCATGTGCTGTCGCTTACAGCTGGATGTGCGTGAACTCCTCAAACGCGGCAATGGCTTGTTTGGCTCAGCAGAGCAAACAGGGTCCATCGGTGTGGTGACGATCAACTGTGCCCGCTTGGGTTATCGCTTTGCCGGAGATTGGAAGGGGTTGATCACAGAACTGGATCGACTTCTGGATCTGGCCCGCACCAGCCTTGAAATCAAGCGAGAACGCATCCAGCAGTGGATGGATTCTGGACTCTATCCTTATAGTCAACGCTATCTGGGCACCTTGCGTAATCACTTCTCAACCCTTGGTGTGAATGGCATCAACGAGATGCTACGCAATTTTAGTGCTGATCGCCTGCAGCTGGCCGACGCCGCTGGGCAAAAACTGGGCATTCAGCTACTCGATCATATTCGTACCAAAATGCAGCAGTTTCAGATGGAAACCGGGCATCTCTATAATCTTGAAGCCACACCTGCCGAAGGCACCACCTATCGCTTTGCGCGCGAAGATCGCAAGCGCTTTGCCGACATACTGCAAGCAGGAACAGCGGAGCAGCCCTATTACACCAACTCCAGCCAGCTGCCTGTAGGCCTCACCGACGATCCTTTTGAAGCACTGCAGCTGCAAGACCCTTTGCAAACCCGCTATACCGGCGGCACCGTACTGCATCTTTATATGCGCGAGCGCCTGTCGAGTGCCGAGGCATGCAAGAAGCTGGTGAAAACAGCGCTCAGCCAGTTTCACCTGCCTTATTTAACCGTGACCCCAACTTTTTCAATCTGCCCAGTGCACGGCTATCTGGATGGAGAGCAGGCCTTCTGCCCCCATTGTGATCAAGCCCTGCTCGAACGCAAACGCCAGGCGCTCAAGATGACAGAACCAGCCTGACACCCCTTCACCTAGTCCCCACTTTCATTTTTTAGGAGTCCACCATGCCAAGCCAGTGCCATCCCCTGATTCAACTTGAAGATCACGAGCGCCAACCCTGTGAAGTCTGGACACGAGTGATGGGCTATCACCGCCCTGTCAGCCAGTTTAATGCCGGTAAACAAGGCGAACATGCACAAAGGCGTCACTTTTGTGAATCCAGCCTCCAACCAGAAAAGCGCCGTTCCGCCTGATGTCGGCAGCACTGCGCGTCGGAGGGCTCACGCCGCTGACCAGTCTGGATTATCCAGATCATCTGGCTTGTGTGGTGTTCACACAAGGCTGTCCGTTGCGCTGTGGCTATTGTCACAACCCGCATCTGCTGGATCGGCAGTCTGCAGCTGAAGCACCCAGTTGGAATCAGGTGCTGGATTTTTTGCAGCGCCGCCAACAGTTGCTTGAGGCCGTCGTATTCAGCGGCGGCGAACCTACCCAGCAGGCCGCGCTCGTGGATGCCGTCGCACAGGTACGGGCTTTGGGGTTTCAAGTCGCGTTGCATACGGCGGGGCTCTACCCACAACGCCTGTCCATTCTTCTACCCCACCTCAGTTGGGTCGGATTGGATATCAAGGCCACGCCTGAGCGCTATCCAATCATCTGCGGCCGCCCCCGCGTGGCGACGCAGGTGGTGAACAGCCTCGAACAGCTGCTGATCTGGGAGCGGCCTTTTGAAGTGCGCCTGACGCTGCATCCCAAGGACTACACCCTCGCACAGGTGGGTGATCTGCTGGATTGGTTGAGCCGCTACCCTATTCCGCATCTGGTTTTACAGATCGCACGCGGCGGCAGTTGCCTCAGGCCCGAGTATCAACAGATCATCACACCCTTTTCTACTGCTGAGCTTAACCAGCTGATTCAGGACTCTGCCCATCACTGGCCTCGACTCAGCCTGCGTACTTAAAAAGCCCCTTGCCCTAGATGGCAAACAACAGGCTACACTAGCGGCTTTCTGGTCACCCTCTGTCTGCCGCCATGCCCAAACTCAAACTCAGCACTCGCTTAATTCTGGTGATTACACTCCTCGTCCTGCTGCAAATGCTGCTCAGTGGTCTGCTGGCCACGCGCACCTTGCAGCAGTCTCTTGAAGAGCAGGTTGAAGCCCGCATCCTGCATCTGGCCCGTTTGATTGCGGAAATGCCCAGCGTGCAACAGGCGATCATCGATCGGGACAGCGAGCAGTTAAACCAGCTGGTCGATGGCTTTATGCTGTCGGGCGATATGGCCTTCGTCACGATTGGCGATCATCAGGGCATCCGACTCGCCCATCCCTTTGATGATCGCCTAGGCCTGCCCATGCAAGGAGGCGATAATGATCTCGCGTTGCTTCAAGGCCTGAGCTATGTCTCCGAGGCCGAAGGCAGCCTCGGGCGTTCATTGCGTGGCAAGGCCGCTGTTTTTGATACGGCAGGACGCATTATCGGCGTGGTTTCGGTGGGCTATCTGCGCGAGCATATCGATCAAATTATTCAGGACTATCATCAGCGCTTAATGCAGATGGCGCTCGTCATTCTGCTGCTTTCGGTGCTGCTGGCGGTCTGGATCTCACGCCGCTTTAAAGCCGCAATCTATGGCCTAGAACCTGAGCAGATCGCCCAGCTACTGGAAGAGCGTGATGCCACCTTGGAATCATTGCGCGAGGGGATGATCAGCGTGAATGCGGCAGGCATCATTACCACCATGAACCGTGCCGCGCTGGAAATACTGCATTTGCAAGAGGGGCCATCGCCGCTGGGTCAGCCTGTCAGCGAAGTGCTGCCCAACAGTCCGCTACTTGAACTGCTGGCATCAGGCCAGTCTGAGTATGATCGCCCGCTCTGGCGTCATGGTGAGGAGCTGATCGCCAACTTCACGCCCATGTATCGTGGACAACGCTTAATTGGCGCGGTCTCCAGCTTTCGGCGCAAGACAGATATCGACCAGATGAGTCAGCAGCTGACTCAGGTGCGCCAGTATGCAGATAGCCTACGCAGTCAAACCCATGAATATATGAATAAGCTCCATACGCTTGCCGGCTTGATACAGATCGGCGCGACAGATCAGGCGCTGGCGTTAATCGGGCAAGAAACGCAGGAGCAGCAGAACCTGATCCAGTGGTTAACGCAGAATATCACCGATCCGCTGGTCTTGGGCTGTATTCTGGGCAAGTACAATCGCGCGCATGAGCTAGGTTTAGAACTGGTGCTGGACCCAGAAAGTGATTTAGGGCCACTGCCAGCGCATATAGCACCAGAACAGCTGGTCACGCTGCTCGGCAACCTGCTCGATAATGCTTTTGAAGCCAACCTACAGCGCGATCAAAAACAGGTTTTTCTGTCGATCGATGGACGAGGACAAGAGATCATCCTTGAGATCGAAGACCAGGGGCCAGGCATTGCACCCAGCGAACAGGAGCGTATTTTTGAACGTGGCTATAGCCATAAACAAAAGCTGGCCAACGGAATTCAACATCATGGCATAGGTTTGCAGCTGGTTCGTGCTACAGTTTCCCAGCTTGGCGGCGAGGTCACGCTTGTCAGCCATCTCAATACAGGAAGCCGCTTTACGGTTTATCTCCCGAAAGAGCCTGGTGATTTATGAAACCGATTCGTGTCGTGATCGTTGAAGACGACCCACAAATTGCGGAAATTCAACAGCGTTTTATTCTGCGCCTTGCCGATTTTGAAGTGGTGGGCATGGCCCATAGCCTCGGCGATGCCCTAGAGCTGATCCCTATTCTCCAGCCGCAGCTGCTGCTGTTGGATATTCACTTTCCCCAAGGCAATGGTCTAGAACTCCTCCGTGAGCTGCGCAGTCAGCAAAGCCCAGTCGATGTGATTATCATGACTGCCGCCACTGAGGTCGAGACGCTCACGGAGGCCATGCGCTATGGCGTTTTCAGCTATATTCTGAAACCGCTGGTTTTTGAACGCCTAGAGAAAAGCCTGCGCGCTTATCAACAACAGCATCATCAGCTGCAAGGCCTGACGTCACTCGATCAGCAACTGGTTGATCGCCTGATCGCGCACCCGACCAGCGCGCACCTCACCAGCGCCCATCCATCGCCAACCAGTGCCTCACGCCTACCCAAAGGCATCGATCCGCTGACTCTGGATAAGGTACGCACCTTTTTTGCCGAACAACCCAGCACCAGCTTTAGCGCGGAAGAGGTTGGCCAGGCGCTGGGCACCAGTCGCACCACCGCCAGACGCTATTTGGAGCACCTGACCAGCCAAACAGAGTTGCAAGCCGATGTGGCCTATGGCTCTGTTGGCCGTCCAGAAAGACGCTATCAAGCGATTAGGCCGCCTGCTGACGCCAGATCAACCAAGCCTTCTTAAGCAGCGGCATGGTCAAAGACAAGCCTGCCAACACTAACAGCCAGAAGGAAATCGGTTTATCAATAAAGATCGACCAATCACCTGATGAGATCTGCAAGGCACGGCGCATGGATTCTTCTAACATCGCACCAAGGATTAATCCCAGAATCAAGGGCGCGGCAGGGAAGCCATAAAGACGCATCGCCAGCCCCATCAAGCCAAAGAGCAGCAGCATAAGCAGATCAAAGGTGCTGAAGTTCATACCATACACACCCACCATGCAGAAGATCAGGATCATCGCTAACAGCAAAGGCCGTGGCGCATCCAGAATCTTGGCAATCAAGGGGATCAAAGGCAGGTTCAGCGCCAACAAGAACAGGTTGCCAATATACATACTGGCAATCACACCCCAGAAGACATCGGGGCGGGTTTCGAGCATCATCGGGCCAGGAGTGACCCCCATCACCAGCAAAGCACCCAACAGAACCGCGGTGGTGCCAGAACCGGGAACACCCAGCGTCAGTAGCGGTACAAAGGAGCCACCGCAGGCCGCATTATTTGCCGCTTCTGGGGCCGCCACACCTTTGATATTGCCCTGCCCAAAGGTCTTGCCATCGCGTGCCAAACGCTTTTCCAGGCTGTAACCCAAGAAGGACCCAATGGTGGCCCCCGCACCAGGCAACACACCGATAAAGAAACCTAGAATCGAGCTGCGTCCAATTGGCGCGGCGATCTCCTTGGCCTCATGACGCGTCAGCTTCAAGGAACCGATGGATTGTCGCTGTGGATGCCCCTCTTCACCGCGCAGCAGCATGACAAACACCTCCGCCAGCGCAAACACCCCCAGTGCGACCACTAAAAAGCCAACACCATCGAGCAGATTCAAAGAGTTAAAGGTATAGCGTTCGGTGCCGGTTTGCAGATCCATCCCCACGATGGAGATCATCATACCCACCACTGCCGCAATCAGCCCCTTGACCAGTGATTTATCCGAGAGGCTGACCACCGCCGTCAAGCCAAGCAGCATCAACGCAAAGTACTCAGCTGGACCAAAACTGACGGCAATTTTTGACAAGAGCGGTGCGATCAACACCAGACCAACAACCGAAATCGTGCCACCAATAAAAGAGGCATAAGCCGCAATCGCCAGCGCCTTACCCGCCTGCCCTTTGCGTGCCATGGGATAGCCATCAAAGGAGGTCGCCACCGTGCCCGCCACGCCAGGCGCGTTTAACAGTATCGATGAGGTGGACCCGCCAAAAATCGCGCCATAGTAGACACCGGCCATCAAAATCAAACCTGAGGCAGGGTCCATGCTAAAGGTGATCGGGATCATCAGGGCCAGGGCCGAAATGGGCCCAAGGCCGGGCAACATGCCAATCAAAGTACCGGCAAATACACCGATAAACACATACAAGAGGTTATCCGGCTGAAGTGCAATGCCAAAGCCGTACATCAAACTACTGAGTGATTCGAGCATGATTCAGACTCCAGAAATCAAAAGGGCAGAAGGCCAGGCGGCAGATGCACACCCACCAGCCCAGTCATGACAAAGTACAAGGCCAAGACAATCGCTAAGGTGGTGACCAGATTGATGACATGAGCGCGATAGCCGTAGTAGCACGCCAAGGCAAACATCAGGCCACTGGAGCTGAGCACAAATCCCAGCTTCTCTAATAACAGGGCATAGGCCAGAATCGCCAAGGCAGTCACCAGTACCTGCGCGGCTGGGCTGCGCCAATGCCAAGTGCGAGTCTGCTGCTGTGTCGAATCCGTGTTTTCTTCAGTGTTTTCTTCAGCGGTCTCTTCGGCCTTGGCAGTAAAGGCATCCACAAAGAGCCAGATCGATAAGAGCAGCAGCAAACCGCCCAACAGCTTCGGGAAAACATCAGAATCTACAGGGCGCGGAATCGGAAAGGTCGGGATCTGCCACGCCATCCAAAGATAAAGACAGGATAAAAGAGCCAGCACAGCCGCAATCAGGTGCTGGGCAGTGAAACGCATCATGGGGTGACCTCATTCACAGGAAAGATGGGAGAAACACGAGACAGGCTGCTGATAGCCCCCCTTCAAGAGAGGGGCCTGTGGCTTAACGAGCGAGGAGGCCCAGCTCACTGAGGATGTGACGGAAGGATTCCGCCTGCTCATCCAAAAAGGCACCAAATTCAGCACTGTTCTGGTAGGAGTCATACCAGCCAAGGCGCTCGCGGGCCGCCTGCCAGCTGTCGGTGGTCATCATCTGTGCAAAGAGATCCTGATAGTAGGCGACGGCTTCATCAGACATATTTTTCGGCCCCATCACACCACGCCAGATATCAAAGGTGTAATCCACGCCCTGTTCAACATAGGTCGGTACCGATTCAAGAGGACCAGGCACCCGCTCAGGAGCGGAGACAGCCAAGGCGCGCAGCGCACCATCTTGCAGCTGTTCACTGGCTTCGCCCATACCGGTCACACCCGCCACGATATGACCACCACGCAGGTTGGTCATCACCTCACCACCGCCGGAGAAGGCAATATAGTTCAGGCGAGCGGCATCCAAACCGGCTGCAGCTGCGGCGCCAGCAACAGCAATATGATCCATTGAGCCGGCCGCTGAGCCACCGCCAACACTGAGCTGAGGTTGACTGGCCATGGCTTCAAACAAATCATTGATTGTTTGATAGGGTGAATCGGCACGCACCAGCACAATTGAATAATCAGTAATCAAGCGCGCAATCGGGCGGAAATCCTGATGATCAAAGCGCGAACGTCCAGAAAGAGGCACCAGCAAAATGGGTGGACTGGTGGCAAACAGCTTATGTTCATTGCGGGCATCACGGGCAATCTGCGCCCAAGCAATCGCTCCACCGCCACCGGGCACATTGATCGGCGCAAAATTCACCGGTGCCAAGTTCTCGGCACGAATTACATTCGCTGTGGTGCGAACCAGTGTATCCCAGCCACCACCTGGGTTAGCAGGCGCAATATATTCAACCGCGCGTGAGGGGGTCCAATCGGCCCAGCTGGTCAGGGGCAAACAGGCGATCAGCGCGCTACAAAGGACTTTTTGTGTGGTTTGACGCCAGAAACCGGCGCGAGTGA
>SKOQ01000028.1 GCA_007119985.1 Marinospirillum sp. | reverse complement strand
TCCTTCTCGACGCTGATGCTGTGGCTCGGCTTGGCTTTTCTGTATCTGCCGATGCTGATCCTGATTATCTACTCTTTTAATGCTTCTCGGCTGGTGACGATCTGGGGTGGCTTCTCAACCCACTGGTATGGCGAGCTGTTGCGCGATGAACAGCTACTGCATGCGCTCGGCATGAGCCTAAAGATCGCCTTCTATTCAGCGAGCATGGCCGTCGCTATCGGCACACTGGCCTCGCTGGTGATGACTCGCTTTCGTCGGATGCGCGGCAAAACTGCCCTTTCGAGCATGATCACCGCGCCCTTAGTCATGCCTGAGGTGATCACCGGTCTATCGCTATTGCTGCTGTTTACCCATCTAGCACAGATGATCGGCTGGCCGCAGGATCGAGGCGCGATGACCATCTGGATTGCCCACACCACCTTCTGTAGCGCCTATGTGGCGGTGATCGTATCTGCGCGGCTGCGCGAGCTGGATCAGTCGATTGAAGAAGCCGCTCTGGATCTAGGCGCGACCCCCTTTCAAAGCTTCTGGCTGATTACGCTGCCGATGATTGCTCCCGCTTTAGCTGCTGGCTGGCTCCTGGCCTTTACCTTGTCTTTGGATGATCTGGTCATCGCCAGCTTTGTTACCGGGCCTGGGGCCACAACACTGCCGATGGTGATCTATTCTTCAGTGCGGATGGGCGTCTCGCCCAAGATTAATGCACTGGCCACCTTGATCTTACTCACCGTTTCTCTTGCGACTTTTATTGGTTGGTATCTGATGCGGCGAGCCGAAGAAAAAAGACGTCAGGGCTTAATTGAGAAGTAGCCTTTTCATCAGGCATCACTGAAAAAGAGAAACACAATGTAATATTGCATTTCATTTTGATGACACAACTCAGTAAAGAAGAACACTGAGTTGCCAAATCCCATTGAATCACTACAATGTCGGGATTATCAAAATAAGAGAGATGCGCAGGTGATGCCTTTAACCAGACCAAGGCCCTACTTGATCTCCAAAGTTGGGCTGTTTAGCATCGCTGCTTTTATTGCCTTGGCAATGATCAGCTATACGCTGTATGAGATACTCAAAACTCGCCACCACCTTGCCCATAGCTATGAGCAAGGTGCTGTTTTTCTTGTGCAAAATGCCACCAGCCTGCTCGATTTTTATCATCAACGCTACCAAGCTGGCGAACTGTCACTCGAATCCGCGCAACAAAACTCACTCGAGCTGATCAGCCACCTCAGCTATGATGACAATAACTACTTTTTTATTGGCAATGATGAAGGTATTTCTCTGGTCAATGGGCATCAGGATATTGTCGGTACCAATATTCTGCATCTGCAAGCTCCAGATGGGCGTTATATTATTCAAGAAATTTACGCCACTGCAGTGAATGGTGGTGGTTTTGTCGAATATCTCTGGCCAGAGCCAAATACTGGCGTGTATGCGCACAAAACCAGCTATGTCGTTCAGTTTGAGCCCTGGAACTGGACACTCGGCACAGGCATTAACACCACCCAGCTCAAGCAAACACTCGAGGCAGCCCGCTATCATTCCATCGTTGGCAGCATTACTATTTTCCTGCTCTTTAGCTTGCTGCTCATTGCCTTTTATCTTTTTAGCCGTCACTTGGGCAGTGTCCGCTCACGCTTGCATGAGGCACGTGATGATAACCCGCTGACCTTTTTACCCGGCAACCATCGCATTCAAGCTGAGTTGGCACAGCGCCTTAGCAACCAGCAGGGCTTTACCTATATTTATATCGATCTCGATCAGTTTAAAGCCTTTAATGATGTTTATGGCTATGCACTGGGTGATCAAATCTTGATTGGCTTAGCCAAAATCCTGAAAAAACATTTTCGCCAGCAGGGTGATTTTATCGGCCATATCGGCGGCGATGACTTTGTTCTTATAACCGATCATGCTGACTGGCTAGATCGGCTGCAAAAACTGGCTGCGGATTTCACTCAGCTCAGTGCAGGGCTCTATTCTGAAGAAGATCGCCAGCGTGGTGGGATTTGTGCTCTTGATCGCTTTGGTGTAGAGCGCTTTTTTAATCTGGTGAGTCTGTCGGTTAGTGCGCTAGAGATATGTCCCAACACCTACCCAGAACCAGAGCAGCTTGGCGCGCAAATGACCAGCCTGAAGATGCAAGCCAAGAATTCAGTCGGCTCTTGTCTGCTCTACCAACAAGCGGATGGAACACTGATTCATGTTCAGCTCGATGAACAGCCTCAAGCTAGCCTCGCATTCCACTAAGGTCAGCGAGAAGCGTTCATCTAGACGCTCAAGGCAGACCCACAACCGCACGCCAACTCGCCGTAAGCAGTAAACCGGCAGCAATGGCCAGCAATGGCCGCCGCCAAAGCAACATCACTGCAGCGGTCAGCAGCAAAGCCAAGCGGGCCGCCGTATCCCCCTCTATCGCCATCGGCAGGATCAAGGCGATCAGCACCGATCCAGACATCCCCTGAATAAAGCCTTCAACTCGCGGATGCAAGGGCACCCAATGCATAATCCAGAGGCCACCAAAGCGGGTCACTAGGGTGACGCCAGCCATCAAGCCAATCGCCATTAAACTCTGCGTTAAAGAGGGTAAAGAAACCATAATTAAGCCGCCTTCGCTTTTAAATCATCAGGGAGCCACAGTGCGCCCACCAGACCACCGGCCAGCGCTCCCAATACCACATGCGTATGATCCGGCAAGAAGCGCCAAGCCAACCCCGCAGTCAGGGCCGCGACACCCCAAATCACTAGCTGGCGCTTTTGCACAGGCGCACCCAAAGCCATACTAAGTAAAAAGCAGCTTAAGACCATATC
>SKOQ01000197.1 GCA_007119985.1 Marinospirillum sp. | reverse complement strand
GCTTGCTGGAGCCATCTGCGCTCAGAAACCCAATCAGAGATAGGCTGGTCTTGGCGATCAGCGAGCTGGATCGCACAAAGCAGCATCCGATAACAATAATTTGATGGAGTAGAATCCGTGAACAACCCTCACTATCCACATCTATTTGAGCCTCTTGACCTCGGTTTTACACAACTCAAAAACCGTATTCTGATGGGCTCTATGCATACCAATCTGGAAGAGCGCCCTGGTGGCTTCGAGCGTTTAGCACATTTTTATGCCCTGCGTGCGCAGGCGGGTGTCGCATTAATTGTGACAGGTGGTATTGCACCCAATGACGAAGGCGTTGTTTTCCAAGGTGCCGCCAAACTCACCAATGATCATGAAGTCAGCGAACACAAGATCGTCACCGAAGCCGTCCACCAAGCCGGTGGCAAAATCTGCATGCAGATTCTACATACTGGACGCTATGCTTACTCACCCAAGCTGGTGGCACCTTCTGCGCTCCAAGCGCCGATCAACCCATTTACACCGCGCGCACTCAGCGAAGAAGATATCGAACAGCAGCTCAGTGACTATGCACGCTGTGCTCGGTTAGCCCAGCAAGCTGGCTATGACGGCGTTGAAATCATGGGTAGCGAAGGCTATCTGATCAATCAGTTTATTGCCAAACGCACCAATCAGCGTGATGACCAGTGGGGCGGCAGCTTCGAGAATCGCATTCGCTTTGCCGTAGAATGCGTACGCCGCGTGCGTGCTGCAACAGGTTCTGACTTTATCCTGATTTTCCGCCTTTCCATGCTGGATCTCGTTGAGGATGGCAGTGACTGGCAAGAAGTCGTCGCGCTTGGCAAAGAAATTGAAGCCGCAGGTGCTAATTTGATCAACACCGGCATTGGCTGGCACGAAGCCCGCGTCCCGACCATCGCAACCAGTGTACCGCGCGCCGCCTTTACTCGCGTGACCAAAAAGATGAAGGCCGAGCTCTCCATCCCTTTAATTACAACCAATCGCATTAACATGCCAGAGACCGCGGAGGCCGTGCTGGCTGATGGCCATGCCGATATGGTCTCGATGGCTCGCCCCTTCCTTGCCGATCCCGAGTGGGTCAGCAAGGCACAAGAAGGTGCTTCTCAGCGTATTAATACCTGTATTGCTTGTAATCAAGCGTGTCTGGATCACGTTTTTATCGGCCAGGTGACCTCCTGCTTGGTCAACCCACGAGCCTGTCATGAAACCCTCCTCACTCAAGAACCAGCCACCCAGTCTAAGCGCATCGCCGTTGTGGGCGCAGGGATGGCGGGCTTATCTTGCGCAACAGAAGCAGCAGCACGCGGCCACCAGGTCACACTCTTTGAAGCCAGTGATCGCCTTGGCGGTCAATTTAATTTGGCCAGCCAAATCCCAGGCAAAGAAGAGTTTAAAGAGACACTGCGCTACTTTACTCAGCGTGTTGCAGACACCGGAGTCGACCTGAAGCTGAACACACCAGTCGAGGCGGCGCAGTTGGACGATTTTGATGAAGTGATCATTGCCACCGGAGTGGCACCCCGCATTCCCGAGTTAGAAGGAGTGGATCATGCCAAGGTGCTGACCTATGCGCAGGCCATCAAAGCACCTGAGCAACTTGGGCGTAAAGTCGCGTTGTTAGGTGCCGGCGGCATTGGCTTTGATGTGGCAGAGCTGCTTGTGCAAGGCGATCACCCCTCTGTTAGCCTAGATAGCCAAGCCTTTATGCAAGAATGGGGCGTTGATTTGGATGTCAACCAAGCTGGTGGCTTAAGCCAGCCTCAGCCGCCACAAGCTGCACGCGAGATCTACCTGCTTCAGCGCAAAGCCAGCAAACCAGGCAAGAACTTAGGTAAAACGACGGGCTGGATTCACCGCGCCTCGTTGCAAGCGTATCAGGTAAAAATGATGGCTGGGTGCGAGTATCTCAAGGTCGATGATCTTGGCTTACATCTGCGTTATGGCGATGAAGAAACCTGCCTTGATGTTGATCATATCGTGCTCTGCACTGGGCAAGAAAGCCAGCGCCAGCTGTATGATCAACTGATTGCATCTAATCGTCCTGCGCATCTGATCGGCGGTGCTGAACTGGCAGCGGAACTCGATGCTAAGCGGGCTATTCAGCAAGGCATCGAATTGGGCAGCCAACTCTAGGTTCAGCCCTTGCATCAAAAAACCCCGAAACCAGCGTTTCGGGGTTTTTCTTTGTCGTTTTCGCGCAAGAGATGACGCTAGGTTGAAGTCAGTGCAAAATAAGCCTGCAGATAAGCGGCAAAATCCTGATCACCTTCATTTTCTAGGCGCTGCTGCTCGGCTAAAGAACTACGCGTCAGGCCTTCAAAAAGCTGCTCTCTCCCCGAGTCCACCGAGAGGGTCAACAGCATTTCTCTTTGCGCTCGCGCCAGCTCTAGGCCAGCGGCAAGATGACCGCCGCATTCTTGCGTCAGTGCCAGTAAACGCGCTGAAGGGGTCAACTCTGGATTCTCCACCTTCGCGACCTGCTGATCCAAGGCCGCACTGAAAGGCGTTGCCAAGGGGGTGGCCAGATCCAGTAACTCACAAACAGGTGTCAAGCGCGCTAAGAGTGCTTGCGCCGCTACCGTCAAGCTCACCTCAGCACCAGCTTGTGTGAGCTGACAGGCAGGATCACGCCCATGATGCACAACACGCGCGAGGTTGGCTTCGATTTGCGTACATTCTTCTTCGCTCAAAGGCGGGCTGGGTTCAAGCAGACAAAATAGCAGGAAGGCATCCAGGAAATACATCTGCACCAGATCAATGCCTCCAGGTAGGAAAGGATTGATATCCAAGCAACGCACCTC
>SKOQ01000196.1 GCA_007119985.1 Marinospirillum sp. | reverse complement strand
GTTTAAAAGGCTACCTCCCTGCTGAAGAGATTCAGCAGGTCCGTCGCGCCTACTACTATGCCGAGCAGGCCCACGATGGCCAGAAGCGCAGCTCCGGCGAACCCTATGTGACTCATCCCCTCGCGGTGGCCACCATTCTGGCTAACCTGCATCTTGATCATCAAGCACTGATGGCCGCTTTGCTGCATGATGTGATTGAAGACACCGGCGTAAATAAAGAAGCCATTAGCCAGCAGTTTGGCGAGTCAGTCGCTGAGCTGGTGGATGGTGTTTCCAAGCTGACCCAGATTAAGTTTGAATCCAAGGCTGAAGCCCAAGCTGAAAACTTTCGCAAGATGGTCTTGGCAATGGCCGAAGACATCCGCGTTATTCTGGTGAAGCTGGCGGACCGCTTGCACAATATGCGCACGCTGGGTGCACTGCGCGCAGATAAAAAGCGCCGCATCGCCAAAGAAACTCTTGAGATCTATGCGCCGATCGCTAATCGTCTGGGCATTAATACACTGCGCCTTGAACTCGAAGATCTGAGCTTTCAGGCGATCTATCCGATGCGCTACGAACGCCTGAAGCGCGCGGTGCAGAAGGTGCGCGGTCATCGCAAAGAAGTCGTGAAGAAAATCCAAAATCGCCTGCAAGAGCGTTTGGATCAAGATGGCTTGTCTGGCCGTGTGGTTGGGCGGGAGAAGAATGTCCTGTCGCTCTATCGCAAGATGAAGCACCAGAAAAAATCCTTCCATGAAATCATGGATGTCTATGCTTTTCGGGTGCTGACGGAGAGTGTCGACGACTGCTACCGTGTTTTGGGTAGCGTTCATAATACCTACAAGCCAGTGCCTGGCCGATTTAAAGACTATATCGCCATTCCCAAAGCCAATGGCTATCAATCCCTGCATACCACCTTGTTTGGTTTGAGTGGTATGCCGATCGAAGTGCAAATCCGCACCCGTGAAATGGAAGCCATGGCCAACAATGGTGTCGCCGCTCACTGGCTTTATAAAGCCGGCCAGACAGAGCGCCCCATTGCTGAGGGCAGCCATGCCCGCGCACGCCAGTGGGTGAAGGGGCTGCTTGAGATGCAGCAGCGTGCTGGTGATTCGCTTGAGTTTATCGAGCATGTGAAGGTCGATCTGTTTCCAGATGAGATCTACGTCTTCACGCCGCGTGGCGATATTATGGAGCTGCCCAAAGGCTCCAATGCCGTCGATTTTGCCTATGCAGTGCATACCGATATCGGTCATGCCTGCGTGGCCTGTCGTGTCGATCGCAAATTGGCGCCGCTCTCGATGAAGTTAGAAAGCGGCCAAACAGTGGAGGTGATCACCGCGCCTGGTGCACGCCCCAACCTGGCCTGGCTCTCTTTTGTGACTACGGCCAAAGCCAGATCAGCCATCCGCCATTATTTGAAGCAGCAACAACGGACAGAATCTGAAGTGCTGGGTCGACGTCTGCTTGAAAAAGCCTTGCTGCAATTCGATGTGCAGCTTGATCACCTTGCAGAAGAACGCTTGCAGCAGCTCTGCCAAGAGATGGAGCTGGATTCCGTGCCTGCGTTGATGGCTTCGATCGGTTTAGGTGAGCGCATGGCCTATGCTGTAGCACGCCGCTTGTTGGATCAGCAGCAAGTGCCGGATGAGCCGCGTCAAGACGGTGGCTCAGCGATGATTATTCATGGCACAGAAGGCATGGTGATCAGTTTTGCACGCTGTTGTCGCCCCATTCCTGGCGACTCCATCTTGGGGCATATCAGCTTTGGCAGTGGTATTGTTGTGCATCGTGACACTTGTCGTAACCTCGCTGATATACGCGATAACCTGGATAAGTGCCTGCCGTTGGAGTGGGCGGCTGAGACAGAAGGCGATTTTGCCGTTCACCTGCGTTTAGTGATCGAGCATCAGCGCGGCATGATTGCCCGCATTGCCACCTTAGTGACAGAAATGGATGCCAATTTGGAGCGGATTAGCGTGGATGATCGTGATGCGAAACTGTCGACCCTCACTCTGGAGCTGTCCGTGAAAAACCGGATTCACCTTGCGCGGATTATGAAGCACTTGCGTCTGATTCCCGAAGTCGGCAAAGTGGTACGTTTACGTTAACAGCATTATGAGGATGGATGTGATGAGTAATCGTGCAGTGATTTCAACGGACCAGGCCCCTCAAGCCATCGGCACCTACTCGCAAGCAGTGAAGGCTGGTAATACCGTTTACCTCTCTGGCCAAATCCCGCTTGATCCTAAGACGATGGAGTTGGTCACCAGCAGCTTTGAGGCGCAGGTGGTGCAGGTTTTTGAGAATATCAAAGCGGTATGCGAAGCCGCTGGTGGTGGTCTTGAAGATATCGTCAAGCTGAATCTCTACTTGACCGATCTGGGCCACTTTGCCTTGGTGAATGAAGTGATGGCGCGCTATTTCCAGCAGCCCTATCCCGCTCGCGCCGCAGTCCAAGTCTCTGCTCTGCCTAAGGGCGCTGAGTTTGAGGCGGAAGGCGTGATGGTGATTGGCGACTAGCTTGTCATCCCTTCTCGTCTGACCCCGCTCATCTTGGCGGGGTTTTTTTATAGGGGCTCGCTGCGCTCTGCCTTAGGGTTGGCGGCGTGCATCAAGGTGATGCGGCGTAAAAGGCTCGAAGTCTGTCGCCTGCATCAGATGGCCGAGCTTGCTGGCCTTGGTGCTGAGATACTCCTCATTAAAAGGATTGCGCCCAGTGGTCAGTGGTACGCGATCGGCCACCGTCAGGCCATAGCCTTCCAATGCTTTGAGTTTGCGCGGGTTGTTAGTCATCAAGCGGACTGATTGAATGCCCAGATGCTCAAGCATCGGCTGCAACATCGAGTAATCCCGCTGATCAGCGGCAAAGCCTAAACGCTCATTGGCTTCGACTGTATCTGCGCCCTGATCTTGTAAATGATACGCTCGTATCTTATTCAGCAAACCAATGCCACGCCCTTCTTGGCGCAGATAAAAGAGCGCGCCGCGCTTTTCAGCGGCAATGCGCTTAAGGGCTTCTTGAAGCTGAAAACCGCAGTCACAGCGCAAAGAAAACAGAGCGTCGCCAGTCAAACATTCAGAGTGAATGCGCGCCAGCACCGGTTGTTGATCTTCAAAAGAACCCAGGGTCAGTGCAACATGCTCCTGTCCACTGGCCGTTTCTTCAAAGCCATGCATAGTAAAGGTAGCCCAAGGTGTAGGCAGTTTGGATGAGGCGATAAAGCGCAAGGTCACAGGTTGTTCTCTTATCGATAGGGTGGAAGGAGAGCAAGCTAGATGCATCATTAATCCGACTATTGTACTCGGATAGAGCGCATTCGACAGCTCTAGATCGCATTTTGTTGAAGAAGTTGATGCACCTCGGTCGAGGCAGGACTTTTTTGTATCTCAACGTGTACCCTGAAGCGAGGCAGGCTACAATAGATCCAGCCATTTTAGTGATTTCTTGTTGATTGGGAAGATTTATGACTGAGCTTAAAAATGATCGTTTTCTGCGCGCCCTACTGCGTCAACCTGTCGATACAACGCCTGTCTGGATGATGCGCCAAGCCGGACGCTATCTACCCGAGTACAAGGCGACTCGCCAGCAAGCCGGCAATTTTATGGATTTATGCCGCAACACCGAACTGGCTTGCGAAGTCACCTTGCAGCCTTTAGAGCGCTTTGAGCTGGATGCCGCGATCCTCTTCTCAGATATTTTGACCATTCCTGATGCGATGGGCTTGGGCTTGTATTTTGAAGCAGGCGAAGGCCCGCGCTTTAAGAAGACCGTACGCACGGCAGCTGAAGTCGAAGCCTTACCTATCCCTGATGTCGAGACCGATTTGGATTATGTGATGAATGCCGTGCGCATGATTCGCCAAGAACTGAATGGCCGTGTGCCGTTGATCGGCTTTTCTGGCAGTCCGTGGACTTTAGCAACCTATATGATTGAAGGCCAGGGCAGTCGAGAGTATCGTCATGCTAAGGGTCTGCTCTATGGTCAGCCAGAGGTGATGCACCAGCTGCTGGATAAGCTGGCGCAAACGGTCACGGCCTATCTGAATGCCCAGATACGTGCTGGTGCTCAAGCCGTGCAGATCTTTGATTCTTGGGGTGGCGCGCTTTCTACACCTGCCTACCTTGAATTCTCGCTCAAGTATATGCAGCAAATCGTCGATGGCTTGATCCGTGAGCAGGATGGTCGCCGAGTGCCGGTGATTCTGTTTACCAAAGGTGGCGGCCAGTGGCTTGAAGCTATGGCCGCAACAGGTGCCGATGCCCTCGGCTTGGATTGGACGACAGAAATGAGCGATGCGCGTGCTCGCGTGGGCCATCAAGTTGCGCTTCAGGGCAATATGGACCCCAGCGCGCTGTTTGGTTCGCCAGCGTCCATTCGTCAGGAAGTTCAGCGTATCCTGACCAGCTATGGGCCAGGCACAGGTCATGTCTTTAATCTAGGGCATGGCATTAATCAGTTCGCTGATCCAGAACATGCGCGCGTATTGATCGATGCTGTGCATGAATTGAGCTTGTCCTTGCACCAGGGTAGCTAGGCGATCCTAGGTCGTGTCTTTTCTGTGCTCACTGCTTGGTCTTGGGTGGGCACAGCCATCTTGCTTCACAGGAGGTTAAGGTATGTTTGCGATGAGTGAAGAGCTTATTCCCAGTCTCACCCAATGGACAGCAGAGCAGTATGCCGGTCTACTCCCCAAAAGGTTCAGTGCGGATGATTTGGACGCCATGCTTGGCTTAACGATGATTGATAATCCAGATCGTCGTCCAGACACCAAGCACTGGTTGAGCGAATACAATGGACTGGTGCTGAAAACCTGCTTTAAGGCCAGCCAGCAACAAGCCTCCTTTTGGGGGGCATGGGGCCTACCGCAAGAAGCCTTTACCTTCTGGATGAAGCCGTTGGTGGCGGCAACAGAAAAAGCCGTGGCCGCAGGGCGCGATCCCGATGCCGTGGCAGCCGATAATCTGCGTATTGAGAGCCTGTATGCGGTTCGTCTAAGACGTTTGGTCACGGCCCTCACCAAAGAAACCGAAGCCAGTGAGCAAGAAAAAGAAGATAAACGGGATTATTTGACCCGTCAGGGCCGTAAACTCAGCTTTGACCGCCAGCAATGCGAATGGGCCTGCACCACACCAGCCGGTCAAGCCTGGCTGATGGGGCAGCTGGCTGCCTTCCCATTGCTTGAGCATCAATATCACAGCTATGGACAAACCCGCCTGCGCGCGATGAAAAAACTGCTGCGATCGCTGCTGCAAGTCATCGCCAATGCACCCTTGAGTGAACTGCGTCGCAATCCTTATCGCAAGGTGTCGGCCGAAGGCGTCAAGCTGCAGACAGATCAGGAATATTTAGAAGATTGCGAGCTGCGCTTACTGGCGCTGCTGGCCCATGATGCCTTTGATGTACGCCGCTTTGCGTTGGAATCTCCCTATGCGCGTATCGGTGCCTGCCCTTGGGAAACGGTACCAGGTTCAGAGCTCTATACTGCGCGCCTGCGCCATTATCCGCGTCCAGAAGGGGTCAAGCCGAATGGCAAAACCCTGTATATGGCCAGCCCGATGATCAACCGTTGCGAGCTGTTTGATTTGGCTCCGGGCAAATCCGTGGTTGAGGGTATGCTTGCTCTTGGTTATGACCTCTATATGGTCGACTATGGCAATCCTGGGCCTGAGCAGAAGCATCTGGGTTTGAACTTCTATGGCAAGACAGTACATGATCGCTATCTCGATTTGGTGATGGAGCGCCATCCAGATCAAGTGATTGAGGTTATGGCCTACTGCATGGGCGGCACCTTGTTTATGCCCTATCTAGCGCGCCGTGTTGAAGAGGCGGCTTTGGAAGGACGTGAGCTGAAGATTCGCCAAGTGGTGCTGATGACCACGCCGATTCTGTTTGATGATGAAAAGAGCGGACATAAGCCGATGCGGGATGTGATCCGTGAAAGCTATGATGCTGAAATCATGCAAACCTTCTTCGGCGAATCCAACCTGCCACCACAAACCATTGAAGCTGGTATGCATGCGATTCAGCCCGGAGTGGCTTTCAGTGTGGCCGAAGGCTTCTATGCGCGGGCAAACTTCCCTGGTGCGATTGATGATGCCGCGCCCTTCCTGCATTGGTTGAATTCAGGTACTCGCTTCCCAGCAAAGGCGCACCGTGAATGGATAGAGCGGGTCTTTATTGGTAATGAGATTTGGGAAGGACGCTACTGCCTGCCTTCTCGCTTCCCTGAACTGGATGGCAAGCCAGTCAATATGGATGTGCTGAACACGGCTGATTTTGCGATTTTTGATTACCGTGGGCAGCGTGATCCTATTGCGCCTGTTGGCTCTTGCTTAACCAGTGAACGCTGGGGCAGCACCAAAGAGAATATACAGATGACGCGCGGCGGCTTGAACCGCACCATTGAGAAGAATATCGGCCACATCTTTGTGGTCAGTAAAAAGCTGCTGACGGAGTATTTAGAAACAGCCGCCGACTTCTTGCAGGATGAACCGCCTGCGCATCAGCCTCAGCCGCCTAAAGCCCCCGCTCCTGCGACCAAAGAACAGGCACCAGCGGCCAAAGAGCCGGCCCCTGAGACCAAGGCAGCAGAGGCCGCTCCAGCGACAACACAGACAGCCTCTGCCGCTCAATCGACTCAGGCTCAGTCGTCAACGCCTGAGACACCTCCGCCGACATCCGCACCACAAGCGGCTGGGGCTGAGTCACAAACCAGCGCGCCAACCAAGCCTACACAGAGAAGAACACCGGCGCGGAAGAAAACCACAGCCAGCCGGAAAAAGCCCACTTCTCGTTAAATCCGAGGCTCCCTCAGCCATCGCCGATTCAGCCCTCGACCTCGCTTCAAGAGCGCGAGGGCTGAATCTCTGCCGTCAGCTCCCGCCCTTGTTGATTCTGCGTACGAAAAGCACTTACAGCGACGATCAACTGATGATTCTCTGCATCTAGGTGCTGCGCCGCTTCAGCCGCTGCGGCAGCATGATCGCTGTTCTCCAGTGTGGCATTTTGCACTGATTCTGCAGCCTGGGTGACGCAGGAAAGCTCTTGGCTTTGCTCACAGGAGATCTGCTGTAGGCTATGCATCAGTGTGAGGAGGGTCTGGCTGGCCTGCTCAATGCTTTGCATGGCTTGGTCGATATCTGTGACCTTGCTACTGGTGGTGCTCATCTGCTGGGTAGATTGAGTGATCAGACTGCTGGCCTCTTTAGCTGCCTGAGCACTGTGATGGGCTAGGCGTTTTACCTCGCCGGCCACAACTGCAAAGCCACGCCCATGTTCACCAGCACGTGATGCTTCTACGGCAGCATTGAGTGCCAGAATATTGGTTTGAAAGGCAATCCCCTGCATGGCCTCAAGAATACCAGACATCTTTTTGGTCAGCTGGTGGGTTGTCTTGATCGCTTCACGCGCCTGCTGAGACATGAGCTGAGTGGCCTGCATTTGCTGGTGGCTTTGTTCGGCTAAGTCCTTCGCTTGCTGTGCATGGGTAGCTGTCGTACGGACATCCTGACCAATACTTTGGATGGCGCTGGTGAGCTCCTCCATCGCGGCCGCCTGCTGTGTGACTTGGCTGGCAATGCCCTGATTGCTTTGGGCGATGGTTTCGATTTGCGGCGAAATCTGCGCCACGCTTTGGTGAACATCAAGTGCAATGCTGAGCAGTCCTTTACGCATGGTCTGTAAGGCCTGCGCGAGCTGTCCCATCGCGCTGCGATCCTCTACAGGGGGCGAGACACTCAGATTGCCCGCTGCGATCTGCAAAGCAAAGGCGCGGAGTTGGTGAGTGCGTTGAATCAGCTGACGTCTGAGTAGCCAGCCCAGCCCATTGGTGATCAGCACAAAAAGGCCGGCACCCGTGATCCAAGGCCAAGAGAGAGAGGGCGTGGTGGTGTGAATAAAAAACTGACTCAATGCCAGAAGAAAGAAGGCATTCAAGAGCAGCAGCAATAAGGGCAAGAGCACCTCGGCAGCACACCACCGGATTCGGGCCACCTTAGCGAACACAGAGGTGGGTGTGAGCTGACCTTGTTGGAGCTGATAGCCAGTGCGTTCTCCGCGCTGCATCTTGTCATAGACTTGATTGGCAAGAGAGACCGCGTCACGATCAGGGCAGGTGCGCAAAGAGGCGTAGCCCACCACACGGCCTTCTTCAACCAGTGGCACCACATGGGCTTGCACCCAGTAGAACTGGCCGTTTTGACGTCGATTTTTGACCAGCCCTTGCCAGGTATGGCCAGCTTGAATGCAGGACCAGAGATTAGCAAAAGCGGCTTTGGGCATACTGGGATGGCGCACCAGATTATGGTTTGCACCGATCAATTCATGCAGCGCATAGCCACTGGCTTCAACAAAAGCTGGGTTTGCGTAGGTGATTTGGCCTTGCAGATTGGTGCGTGAGATCAGGAGATCCTGCTCTCCTAAACGATATTCCTGATTCAACATAAACCTCGGTGTTGGTGAGTGGCCGTTCAGAGAGTGTAGAGCAGCCCACCTTATTTGCACTGCGACTAAAGAAGCGGGCCATCTTATAGCCCGACTTCTCTAGCAGCAAGTCACCAAGTATAGACTTATGTTGCTGTTTGATGACGGCGCATAACAAGCTTAACCTTGTGCCGCTTCCAAGGCCTGGCCAAGATCAGCCAGCAGGTCATCAATATGCTCGATACCCACTGAAAGGCGCACCATATCCTCGCTGACTCCTGCGCTGGCGAGTTCTTGCGCATTGAGCTGACGGTGCGTTGTCGAGGCAGGAATCGAGGCGCAGCTTTTGGCATCCCCGATATTCACCAAGCGCGTAAAGAGTTGCAGCGCATCATAGAAGCGCACGCCAGCTTCCTTCCCGCCTTGAATGCCAAAGCTCAGAATACCCGAAGCGCGGCCCTGCATGATCTCTTGTGCCAAGGCATGATCTGGGTGACTCGGCAGGCCGGCATATTTGACCCAGCTAACCTGAGGATGCTGCTCAAGAAACTCAGCCACCTTCTGGGTGTTATCACAGATGCGCTCAATGCGCAGGGCCAGAGTTTCTAAACCCTGGAGCAGATTCCAAGCGGCTTGCGCTGATAATGCCGCGCCCATATTGCGCAGCGGAACAACCCGCGCGCGTGCGATAAAAGCCGCCGCGCCGACATCACGGGTATAGCTGACACCATGATAAGAAACATCTGGTTCGTTCAGTAGCGGGAAGCGCTCTGGATAATCGGCCCAAGGGAAGCGGCCAGAATCCACCAGAACGCCACCAATGGTGGTGCCATGACCACCGATATATTTCGTTGCTGAGTGGACGACGATATCCGCGCCTTGCTCGATTGGCCGCCACAAAAAGGGTGTCGCAACCGTGTTATCCACAATCACAGGAACACCATGCTGATGGGCGACTTCGCATAGGCGCTGCATATTGACTAGACTGCCGGAGGGGTTGCCAATGGATTCGCAATACACGGCTTTGGTGCGTGCATCAATCCGCGCTGCCAAGCCAGCAAAATCATCCTTATCGACAAAGCGAACCTCAATACCCTGGCGTGGTAGAGTGTGGGCAAAGAGATTATAAGTACCGCCATAAAGCTCGCTGATCGAGATGATGTTATCCCCTGTCTCTGCCAGCGTCTGGATCGCTGCGGTAATGGCCGCCATGCCTGAGGCAAAAGCCAGACCAGCAAGGCCACCTTCTAGCGCGGCAATACGTTGCTCCAGCACATCGCAGGTCGGATTCATGATGCGTGAGTAGATATTGCCCTGAACTTTGAGATCAAAGAGATCCGCGGCATGCTGCGCAGAATCAAAGCTAAAAGAAGTGGTTTGGTGAATCGGCACGGCAACAGAATGCTGGCCATCAGGGGTGTAGGCATGGTGCAAGGCAAGGGTTTCACGTTTCATCTTTATTCTTCCTAGTGGATGATGGGTGGAGCAGATTGAGGGCTGGCCTGCTCGTGTGAGCGGCTTCGGAGTAATACGGCTTTTGGTTATATTGGTGCTCATTTTTATAACTGTCAATGCATATCTATGCAAGTGTGAAAAGGAAAGAAAAGCAAGATGGCAAAACAGAAAACGGCCTATGTGTGCATTGAATGTGGCGCGGAATACAGCAAGTGGCAGGGCCAGTGTGCCTCTTGTAAGGAGTGGAATAGCGTCCAGGAAGTGCGTCTTGGCAGCAGTCGTAGCGCCGCACCGCTGACTACTGGTGCACGTAGCGGTTTTGCTGGCGGTCTTTCACGTCAGGTGCAGGATCTGTCTGAAATCAATCTGGAAGCCCTACCGCGTTTTTCAACCACCTTTGCGGAGTTTGATCGTGTGCTTGGGGGTGGTTTGGTCCCAGGTTCAGCGGTGCTGCTGGGTGGCCATCCTGGTGCTGGTAAATCGACCCTGTTATTGCAAACTGCCTGCCAGCTGGCACAGGTCATGTCGGTGCTCTATGTCACGGGTGAGGAATCCTTACAGCAGGTGGCTTTGCGCGCACAGCGTTTGGGCTTACCGACTCAGGGCCTGAAAATGCTGGCCGAAACCAGCGTGGAAGCGATTCTCGCGACAGCCGAGCAGATGAAGCCCCAGGTATTGATTGTGGACTCCATCCAGACTATGCATATCGAAGATCTGCAATCCGCGCCGGGCGGTGTGGCGCAGGTGCGTGAGTCGGCGGCCTTTTTGACTCGCTATGCCAAGCAAACTCATACCGTGCTGTTTTTAATCGGCCATGTTACCAAGGATGGCTCTCTGGCTGGCCCGAAGGTATTGGAACATATGATTGATGCCTCCTTGCTCTTAGAAGGAGATGGCGATTCACGCTTTCGGATGCTGCGTGGTCAGAAAAATCGTTTTGGCGCGATCAATGAGCTGGGTGTCTTTGCGATGCTAGAAACTGGGCTTAAGGAGGTGAAGAACCCCTCTGCCATCTTCTTAAACCGCGATGCGGAGGCCGCACCAGGCAGTGTGGTGATGGCCACCTGGGAAGGCACGCGCCCGCTATTGGTTGAAGTGCAAGCTCTGGTCGATGAATCCGCGCTTGGGCAGCCGAGGCGAGTAGCAGTGGGGCTGGATGCCCAGCGTTTGGCTTTGCTGCTTGCTGTCTTGCATCGGCATGGCGGCGTGTTTACCGGAGATCAGGATGTGTTTCTGAATGTGGTCGGCGGGGTCAAGGTATTGGAAACCAGTGCCGATTTGGCGGCCTTAGTGGCCATCGTCTCCTCGCTCAGAAACCAGCCGCTGCCGCATGAATTGATGGTGATTGGTGAGGTGGGGCTTTCAGGCGAAATTCGTCCTGTTCCGAGTGGGCAGGAGCGGATTCGTGAGGCGGCCAAGCATGGTTTTCAAAAAGCCATTGTCCCCAAGGGGAATCAGCCGCGCGAGCCGATTGCTGGGATGGAAGTGATTGGTGTCTCTAGTCTCAGCGAAGCTTTAGAGGCGCTTTGAAGACTTAGAAGCGCTTTGAAGCCTTAGAGGCGCATAAAGCTTTAGGTGTTCAGTCTTACCAGTGGCGTTGATCCAGCGCAGAGGAGAACTCCCCATGGCCGTCGTGCCTAGAGTAGGTCGTTTTTGGCAGCAGCCTTTCTGGAATCTATTGGCCGTGCAGCGTTGGATCAGCCTCGTGCTGCTCTGCTGGGTGCTGGGCGAAGTGGCGGGTCTATGGCCAAGCCGCTTGATCGAGCGGCTGGAGTGGATGAGCTATGATTGGCGAGTGCAAGCTACCTTGAGTGGGGAGGCGGATCCAGCGATCGTGCTGGTCGATTTGGATGAACGCAGCCTAGCGGCGATTGGGCAATGGCCTTGGCCACGCATCACGGTGGCGGAGCTGATCGAGCGCCTGTTTCTTGATTATCAGATCAGTTTGCTCGGTATCGATGTGGTCTTTGCTGAGCCAGAAGCGGACCCGCTGGCGCTGATCTGGCCGCAGCTTCATCTCGCCTACCCTGATTTGCCGGCAGAACCTCCGCGTGCTTCAGGCGATGATCTGTTGGCGCAGGTGATGGCGCAGTTTCCCGTGATCACTGGATTTTACTTTCAATCGCGAGTCGCTGAACAAGACCCACCCGCTTCAGGGCAGTTACCCACCCCCATTCTTCTGGCACCCACAGAGCGAGATTGGGCCAGCCTGCCTTGGCCGCGCCCAGAACGCTATACCAGTAATCTCGCACTCTTGCAGACGTCGGCCTTAGGCGGCGGATTTTTTGATAATCCGCTGGTGGATGGAGATGGTGTTTTTCGTCGTGTGCCGCTCTTTCAGCTTTGGGAAGGCCAGCTCTACCCTAACCTGCCTCTGGCGATGTTTTATCAGCTGTTGGGCCAGCCGCCAGTTGAGTTAAAGATCGAAGAAGCGGGTGGTCTATTGCAGCTTGAGGGTATTGATCTCGGCGGTTTTGTTCTGCCCACCGATGGGCGATCAGGGGCTTTGGTGCCTTGGTATGGTGAGCGCGGGCATTTTAACTATGTCTCGGCTAAGGATATTCTGCTCGGATTAGCCGATCCAAGCCTTTTAGAGGGTGCGCTGGTCATTCTGGGGGCATCGGCACCGGGTTTGATGGATCTGCGCTCGACGCCAGTGGGCAGCGTTTACCCTGGACCAGAGATCAATGCCACCTTGCTGGCCGGGATGCTGCATCAAAGCTTTAAAGCCGAACCTCCTTTTACACTGGCCGCCGCGTTGTTGTTGCTGTTAGCGCTGGGTCTCCTGATGACCTACTTCTTCCCTCGCTTGCAAGCATTGGCCGTGTTTGTTATCAGCCTGCTGCTCATGGCTCTTCACTTTGGGCTGAATTTTTGGGCTTGGTCAGCCGGCTGGGTCTTGCCTCTGGCCTCGGGTGTCGTGCTATTGCTGCTCTTAGCGGGTTGGCACATGAGCATGAACTTTTTGCGTGAAAGTCGAGCGAAAAACTGGGTCACGCAGAGCTTTGGCCGTTATATTCCGCCAGAGCTGGTGGCTGAGCTGGTCGATCATCCTGAAGCTTTAAAGCTGGAAGGTGAAGAGCGCGAAATGACCGTGCTCTTCTCAGATGTGCGCGGATTTACGGCCTTCTCTGAAACCCTCGCGCCTTCCGAACTGACGGAGGTGATGAATCGCCTCTTAACGCCCATTACGGCGGCAATTCATCAGCAGCAGGGCACCATTGATAAATACATGGGGGATGCGGTCATGGCTTTTTGGGGTGCGCCTCTACCGCATCCTGAGCATGCACGTGCAGCTTTACGCGGTGCCTTTGCCATGCTGGAGGCCTTAAAAGAAATTAATCAGGCTTTTGTTGCTGAGGGCAAGCAGGCATTGGCGATGGGAATAGGCTTGAATACGGGAGCGATGAATGTCGGCAATATGGGCTCCAGTTTTCGGATGGCTTATACCGTCATGGGCGATAACGTCAATCTGGGTTCGCGTCTGGAGGGTTTGACCAAGTTTTATGGTGTGCCCATTTTGGTGAGTCAGACAACACGTGATGCGGCCCCTGAGTTTGCCTATCGATGGTTGGATCGTGTGCAGGTCAAAGGTCGAGCAGAACCAGTCAATATTTATCAACCTCTGGGCTTGAGCGCTGAACTCAGCGCGGCTCAGCAAGCTCAGCTGGATGCTTATCATGCTGCTCTAGAGGCTTATCAGCAGGCTGATTTTATCGCGGCGCAGGCGGCTTTTGAGTCCTTGATGCTGCAACAGCCAGAGCTCAACGTCCTCCATATCTATCGTGAGCGGTGTCAGCTCTATGGCGCGACCCCTCCCGGAGAAGACTGGGCTGGCGTGTGGGTGCATCACGAAAAATAGATAGCTGGCCTACAGGCTAAACTGCTCACCTGAGCGCAGCAGATGCAGCTGACTTGGGCTGTTGAGCTGCTGTATCTCGCTGCTGATCTCGGCAGTTTGACTGGGTTTAAGATGCGATAGCCAGACTTGTTGTGGTGGGTGAGCAAGCTCGACGAGCAGTTGGTCTAGCAATGCTGGGGTAAGGTGTCGTGAGGCATGGGCCAGATCCTGCATCCGATTTGGAAAGGCGCACTCGGTCATTAAAACATCCAAGGGGCCAAGCTGGTTGAGGTGGGTGATCAGCCTCTCAGTAAAGGTGGTATCGCCCGTAAAAGCAAAGCTTCGGCCCTGTTCGCTGACCAGATGATAGCCGCAGGTGGGCACCGTATGCTCAACTAAAAAAGGCGTAATCTGCAGCTGTTCTATCACCAGTGGCTGAGCTGGCGTCAGCGGATGAAAGCGTACCACGGGATGCTCTGGTGTCGGCAGAGTTGAGAAATCAGGCCAGACTTTCCAGTTGAAAATGTGCTCTTGCATCACCTGAATCACTTCCGGCAGGGCATAGACCTCGATGGGTCGCTCAAGATGCTCGAACAGGTTGTCAATTAACAGAGGGAGAAAGCACAGATGATCCAGATGAGCATGGGTGATCAGAATATGCCGAATCGCCAACAGTTCTTCTTGGCGGAGTTGGCCCAGCCCGCTACCGGCATCGATCAGCAGGTGTTGGTTGATGCGTAAGCAGGTGGTGTGTAATCCCAGCCCCATGCCGCCACTGCACCCAAGAATTTCGATCTTCACGCAGAGCGACTCCTATTGGTGAGTTTGATCAGCGCAAGCCAGAGCGAGGCCAGGAAGACTGCCCAGATCGATCTCATCGAGCTGCTCTGGGCGCAGATGTTTTTTAGCGTAATCAAGATAGACTTTTTTGTAAACAAAGAGGGCGAAGAGATCAGGATCAAGATGACGATCTTCCACCATGCGCCCCATAATCGTGAGCGCCTGAGATAAGGGCATGGGCTTTTTATAAGGCCGCTCGTGTGCCGTCAGTGCCTCAAAGACATCCGCAATGCCCATCATCCGTGCCGGAATCGACATCTGCTCGCGTGTCAGCCCTAAAGGGTAGCCGCGCCCGTCCATGCGCTCATGGTGTCCACCAGCATACTCGGGCACGCGCTGCAGGTGCTTGGGAAAGGGAAGCTGCTTCAGCATCGCTAGGGTATGGACCATATGACCTTCCATGATCTGTCTTTCTTCGCTGTTGAGGGTGCCGCGACGAATGGAAAGATTCATTGCTTCGTCTTCGCTGAGCAGTGAGTGTGTCTGGCCTTGAAAATCGACCCACTGATGCTGGCGTAAGCTTTGGATACGTGCAAGGTGATCATCGGCCATAAATTCGCCGCCGGTATTGGCTTGGCGCAAGAAAAGTAGATCTTGTTCGAGTTGATGGATGGCCTGCTGCTCAGCGGTGTGATCGGGTGGCGTCTGGCCTGCACGCAAGGCGGCCAACTCGGCTTGCAGTTGCTGGATTTCAAGATCGCGCTTGAGAATCTCAAAGCGATCCGCCACTGCCTCGATACGGTCATAAAGGGTTTCCAGCTTGGTGGACTTCTCCATAATGTGATGGGGTGTGATCACCTTGCCGCAATCATGTAGCCACGCGGCTGTTTTGAGTTCGTAGTAGTCTTCATCGCTGAGTGTGAAGTCCTCAAGGCCAGGAAAGCCAGCACCATCAGCGGCCTGCGCGAGCATGAGCGTAGCATCCGGCACACGGCGGCAATGGGCTCCGGTATGGGGCGATTTTGAGTCAATGGCGCTGGCGATCACTTGTACAAAGCTATCAAATAGATGGCGCAGCTCATCAATTAAGCAGCGATTGGTCAGCGCAATGGCCGCCTGCGAGGCAAGGGATTCGGCAATTTCTTGATCCGTTTCATCAAAGCTGATGGTGTGCTGGCCTGATTTCTTATTCAACAGTTGAAGTGCCGCGATGACCTCGCCTTCATGGTTGAGTAGAGGGACGGTCAAAAAGGACTGAGAGCGATAGCCGCTTTTTTGATCAAACGCGCGCGTACCTGAGAAGTCAAAACCGGCCTCATGGTAGGCATCTTCAATGCGGACTGTTTTTTTATGGAGCACAGAAAAAGCCACAATCATGCGCTGATTGGGCTGTTGATCCTCCAGATAAAGAGGAATCAGTGGAAAGTGATCACCAACTGGGGCGCCACTGCCGCCAAGGTGGATATTCAGTGTATCATTCTGCACCATAGTAAAACGTAATGCCTGACCTTCGAGTCGGTAGAGGGTGCCAGCATCGGCTTGGGTGAGCTCGCGGGCGCTGCTGAGGATCATTTCCAACAGCTGGTTTTGGTCTTTCTGCGCAGAAAGCGCGATACCGATCGCATTGAGGCGACGAATACGGTCAGTGCTGATGGATGAAGCAAGTTCAGACATGGTGGCCTCGATGCGCTGCTGAGTCAGAGTAACAAATTGAATAGAGAGTGGGGTGATCCACTTCACACTTTCAAATCAGATCCGTCATTTTATTGCGATCCAACGTATCCCAGTCTTGTATCTTGTCGTTCACTGCGTGACTGGATCAGGGTGATAACTGGGTAGAGTCCTAGTAAAGATAGCATGCAGCTGAGTCAACGAGGAGAAAGACAAATGAAAATTGCGGTGATGGGTGTAGCGGGCAGAATGGGGCGCGCACTGGTGCAGGCGATCGGTGAGCAGACAGATTTGACCCTTAGCGCGGGCTTGGTGGAGCCGAATTCGAGTCTGGTTGGTGTCGATCTTGGCGAGCTGGCAGGACAGGGTAAGCTAGGTTTGGTCGCTGAGGCCGATCTCACGCGCGCTGATTTTGATCTGTTGATCGATTTCACCTCGCCTGAGGCAACACTGAATCATGCGCGTTTTTGTGCCGCCCAAGGCAAGGCGATGGTGATTGGCACGACCGGCTTGAATGAGCAGCAAAAAGCCGAGCTGGCCACCTTGGCCGAGCAGATACCAGTCGTCTTTGCGCCCAATATGAGTGTGGGCGTCAACCTCTGCTTTAAACTGCTCGAGATGGCGGCGCAGGTGTTGGGCGATGATTATGATGTCGAGATCGTCGAAGCCCATCATCGTCATAAGCTAGATGCGCCATCTGGGACCGCCTTGGGTATGGGAGAAGCGGTTGCCGGCGCTTTAGGTCGTAATTTAAAAGAAGTTGCCGTCTATGGGCGCGAAGGCTTCACTGGCGCGCGGGATCGGCAGACGATTGGCTTTGCTACTGTGCGTGTCGGCGATGTGGTCGGCGATCATACCGTGATCTTTGGTAATGAAGGTGAGCGCATTGAAATTACCCACAAGGCGTCCAGTCGCATGACCTTTGCTAAGGGAGCTGTGCGTGCTGCTCTATGGTTAGGTCAGCAGCCGGCAGGATTTTATAGCATGCGTGATGTGCTGGATCTCGCTTAAGCGCTTCTGGCGATGACCTCCGACCTGCAACGCCGCGCCTCTGGTGAGCTACTCTCAGAGTCTGAGCAAGAGAAGGTGCGCTTAGAGCATGAAGCCGCGCGCCTCTTTATGCGCCTTTATGAGGCCTGCTTTGAGCAGCCCTTACGTCATATCTGGCACAATCAGCCTAAGAAGCCAGATGTCTCCTGCCTGATGGGTCAAGGGCGCGATCGCGTGCAGCTGGATCTGGAAATTGCGCATCTCTATGGTAGTCGTGCTGAGGCAATGCTCCTGCTGGGACGGGACTGGGGTGAGGCCACGGAGGCGCTGTTGCAAGAGTTAGAGGCCACGCCCCTTGAAGAACGGCTGATGACAGCTTTAAATCGGGTGCTGGCCGCTAAGGCGCGTAAAAACTACCACTCAGAAAAAGTCTGGCTGGTGGTGCGCAATATGAACCCGCTGTGGCAGCGCGAAGATTTTTTGCGCCACTGGGAGCAGATCCAGCAGCCTTCGAGCCACCCTTTTGAACAGATTTGGTTGGTGGCTGATTTTGTGGGGCAGTCGGGTTTGATCCAGATTCATCCCTCATCTTGGTCTATAGAAAAAGGCAAGGCTGGACACTCTGGATAAAAGCACGTTAAAATAACGAAGATGAGCGCCTGCAAGATAGAATCGAAAGCGGCGTGCCCACCGATTTCTCATTTAAAAGCGGGATGAGCTGATTTTTCTAAGTTCATCTCGCTTTTTTACAACCTAAATTCAGCTGTTGAAGCGCGACCCTATAACAGCTGAACGCCTGCGATGGGAGGAGGCAGTTTTGACCAGACCCGCTATTCTGGCACTCGAAGATGGGAGTGTTTTCCGTGGTACCGCAATCGGTGCAGACGGCCAAACCGTTGGTGAAGTCGTTTTTAACACCGCGATGACAGGCTATCAAGAAATTCTCACCGATCCCTCATATACCCACCAACTCGTTACCCTCACTTACCCTCATATTGGCAATACCGGCATCAACAGCGAAGATAACGAGTCGGCAGGCTTAGGTGCCTCTGGCTTGATTATTCGTGATCTCCCCCTGATGGCGAGCAACTTCCGTAGCGAAATGGCCTTATCGACTTACCTAGAGCAGCAAGGCTTGGTGGCGATCGGTGATATCGATACACGTCGCTTAACGCGTATTCTGCGCGATAAAGGCTCGCTCAATGGTTGCATTCTGGCCGGAGCTGCCGCCGCGACTGAAGACGGCGTGGCGCAGGCTCTGGCCGCTGCCAAAGCCTTCCCCGGTCTGAAGGGCATGGATCTGGCTAAAGAAGTCACCACCCAAAAGATTACTGAGTGGACACAAGGTGAATGGACGCTTGGCCAAGGCTATAGCGAAGTGGATCCGGCGACCCAGCCCTACCATGTCGTGGCCTATGACTATGGTGTCAAATACAACATTCTGCGCATGCTGGTCAGCCGTGGATGCCGTGTCACACTGGTGCCCGCTCAGACACCCGCGCAAGATGTACTGGCGATGCAGCCCGATGGTGTGTTCCTGTCGAATGGTCCTGGTGATCCCCAGCCTTGTGACTATGCCATCCAAGCGATTGCCGAGATTCTAGAGACAGATCTGCCCGTATTTGGTATCTGTTTGGGTCATCAGCTGCTGGCGCTGGCCTCAGGTGCACAAACCGTGAAAATGCCACACGGCCATCATGGTGCTAACCACCCAGTGCAAGATCTTGCAACAGGTGTGGTGATGATCACTAGCCAGAACCACGGTTTTGCTGTTGATGAATCCAGCCTGCCAGATCATCTGCGCGCAACGCATAAGTCTTTGTTTGATGGCACCCTGCAGGGTGTGGAGCGCACGGATAAACCCGCGTTCAGCTTCCAAGGCCATCCAGAAGCCAGCCCTGGCCCCCAAGATGTGGCACCCTTGTTTGATCGCTTTATTCAGTTGATTCAAGCGCGCCAAAACACCTCCGCCGCAAGCTGATAGGAAAAGAGATCATGCCAAAACGTACAGATATTCAGAGTATTTTGATTTTAGGCGCTGGCCCAATTGTCATCGGTCAGGCCTGTGAGTTCGACTATTCCGGCGCACAAGCTTGTAAAGCCCTGCGTGAAGAAGGCTATCGTGTCATTCTGGTGAACTCCAACCCCGCCACCATCATGACCGACCCTGCGATGGCGGATGCGACCTATATCGAGCCGATCCACTGGGAAGTGGTGGAAAAAATTATCGAGAAGGAGCGCCCTGATGCCGTGTTGCCTACCATGGGTGGGCAAACCGCGCTCAACTGTGCGCTGGATCTGGAAAAACACGGGGTGCTGGAGAAGTATGGCGTTGAAATGATTGGTGCCAATGCAGACACCATCGATAAGGCCGAAGACCGTGAGCGCTTTGACAAGGCGATGAAAAAGATCGGTCTTGAGTGCCCACGCGCTAAGATCGCACATAGCATGGAAGAAGCCTGGCAGGTTCAGGCTGAACTGGGTTTCCCGTGCATTATCCGCCCTTCGTTCACCATGGGGGGCTCAGGCGGCGGTATTGCTTATAACAAGGAAGAGTTTGAAGAGATTTGTACCCGTGGTCTGGATCTTTCGCCTACCAAAGAGCTGCTGATTGATGAGTCGCTGATTGGCTGGAAAGAATACGAAATGGAAGTGGTGCGCGACAAAAAAGATAACTGCATTATTGTCTGTGCCATTGAAAACTTCGATGCGATGGGTGTGCACACTGGCGATTCGATCACTGTTGCCCCAGCGCAAACGCTGACAGATAAAGAATACCAAATCATGCGCGATGCCTCCTTGGCGGTGCTGCGTGAGATCGGTGTCGAAACGGGCGGCTCCAACGTCCAGTTTGGTATCTGCCCCAATACCGGCCGCATGGTCGTGATCGAGATGAACCCGCGGGTCAGTCGCTCTTCGGCGCTGGCTTCAAAAGCCACGGGCTTCCCGATTGCCAAGATCGCTGCCAAGCTGGCGATAGGCTATACCCTGGATGAACTGCAAAATGACATCACTGGCGGCGCGACACCAGCTTCTTTCGAGCCAGCGATTGATTATGTTGTCACCAAGATCCCACGCTTTACCTTTGAGAAGTTCCCGCAGGCTAATGATCGTCTGACCACTCAGATGAAGTCGGTCGGTGAAGTCATGGCGATCGGCCGGACTTTCCAAGAATCCTTGCAAAAAGCCTTACGCGGATTGGAAGTCGGCGCGAATGGCTTAGATCCCAAGATTGAAAAGTGGGATGACGAAGCACGCAATCTGCTCAAGCGTGAACTGCTCAACCCAGGTGCTGAGCGTATTTGGTATATCGGTGATGCCTTCCGCAGTGGTATGGCGCTGGAAGAAGTTTTCCGTTTAACCAATGTTGATCCTTGGTTCCTGATTCAGCTTGAAGAGCTCATCCAGATTGAGCAGCAGGTCGCCAAAACCAGCTTTGGTGAACTGGATCGTGATCAGGTCTATCGCCTCAAGCGTAAAGGCTTCTCTGATGCCCGTTTAGCGCAGCTATTAGGTGTTTCTGAAAGCAGCTTCCGCAAACTGCGTCACCAGTTTGGTGTACGCCCAACCTATAAGCGTGTAGATACCTGTGCTGCTGAATTTGCCACCAGCACCGCTTATATGTACTCCACCTATGAAGAAGAGTGTGAGGCCGAGCCTTCTACGCGCGATAAGATCATGGTGCTCGGTGGCGGCCCCAACCGGATAGGTCAAGGTATCGAGTTTGACTACTGCTGTGTTCATGCCGCCTTTGCGATGCGTGATGATGGCTATGAAACCATCATGGTCAACTGCAACCCCGAAACCGTCTCGACTGACTATGACACTTCAGATCGCCTCTATTTTGAGCCGGTAACGCTGGAAGATGTGCTCGAAATCGTTGCTAAAGAGCAGCCAAAAGGCGTGATCGTGCAGTTTGGTGGGCAGACACCACTGAAGCTGGCGCGGGATCTGGAAGCCGCTGGTGTACCGATTATCGGCACCACACCGGATGCGATTGACCGTGCTGAAGACCGTGAGCGCTTCCAGCAGATGATTGAGAAGCTGGGTCTGAAGCAGCCGCCGAATGCGACCGCACGTAGCTTTGATGAAGCCTTGGCCAAGGCTGAAACTATCGGCTACCCCCTGGTGGTGCGTCCCTCCTATGTGTTGGGCGGCCGTGCGATGGAAATCGTTTATGGCGCTGATGAGCTTGAACGCTATATGACCACTGCGGTGAAGGTCTCCAATGACAGCCCTGTGCTGCTGGATCACTTCCTGAATGCCGCGATTGAGATTGATGTCGATGCCGTCAGTGATGGCAAGGATGTCGTGATTGGCGGCATCATGCAGCATATCGAGCAAGCTGGTGTCCACTCAGGTGATTCGGCCTGTTCGCTGCCACCCTACTCTCTGGCTACTGATGTCCAGGATAAAATGCGCGTGATGATTGCTCAGATGGCGCGTGAGCTGGGTGTGGTGGGCTTGATGAATGTCCAGCTGGCTTATCAGGATGGTGAGATTTACATCATTGAAGTCAATCCACGCGCTTCGCGGACAGTGCCTTTTGTGTCCAAGTGCATTGGCACCTCGCTGGCGCAGATCGCCGCCCGCTGTATGGCTGGTACCAGCCTGAAAGATCAGGGCTTTGAGAAAGAGATGATTCCGCCTTTCTTTAGCGTCAAAGAGGCGGTCTTCCCGTTCAATAAATTCCAAGGTGTTGATCCGATCCTCGGCCCAGAAATGAAGTCGACGGGTGAAGTCATGGGCAGCGGCACGACCTTTGCTGAAGCCTTCTTGAAAGCGCAGCTCGGCGCGGGTGAGAAGATGCCCAAAGCCGGCGGCAAGGCATTCCTCTCTGTGCGTGAGGCCGATAAGTCTGGCGTCGTTGCGGTTGCGGCTTCTTTAACCAAGCTGGGCTATAGCCTTGTTGCCACCAGCGGAACAGCGGCTGTGCTGCGTGCTGCTGGCTATGAAGCTGAAGTAGTCAATAAGGTCGCTGAAGGGCGTCCACATATTGTTGATAAGGTGAAAAACGACGAGATTGTTTATATCGTCAACACGACAGAAGGGCGTCAGGCGATCGCCGACTCTTCAGGTATCCGTCGTGCCGCTCTTCAGCATAAGGTGCCTTACACCACGACATTGGCTGGCGCAGTTGCGCTCTGTCAGGCGTTGGAGTATGGAATGAATATCCGTGTGCGTCGTTTGCAAGACCTACACGCAGGAGAAGTCTAATGCAAAAAAGTCCTATGACGGTGCAGGGCGAGCAGCGCCTGCGCCAAGAGCTGGAGCAGCTCAAAACCATCGAACGCCCCAAGGTGATTGAGGCGATTGCTGAGGCCCGCGAGCATGGGGATCTCAAAGAAAACGCAGAATACCATGCTGCGCGTGAGCAGCAGGGCTTTATCGAAGGTCGCATCCAAGAGATTGAAGCCAAGCTCTCGGTGGCGCAGGTGATCGATGTCAACAGCTTGCCGAATAACGGCAAGGTGGTTTTTGGCGTCACTGTCGAGCTATTGAATCTGGATACCGATGAAGAAGTCACCTACACCATCGTTGGTGAAGATGAGGCCGATCTGAAGGTCAACAAGATCTCCTTTACTTCACCAATTGCACGCGGTTTGATCGGCAAAGAAGAAGGCGATGTTGCCAATATCAAAACGCCAAAAGGCGAAGTCGAGTACGAGATCACGGCGGTACATTACGGCCAGCCTTGATTGCGCTCAGGTCGCAAAAAAAGCCACTCCCTTGGGGTGGCTTTGCTTTATCTTGATGTGGCCAGTGTGCAGGCCGTTCATCAGCGCGCGATGAGGAGGCTTAGCTTTCCTGAAAACGCAGTAGGTTAGAGAGCTTGGGGTTCGGCTTTTTGGCTGGGCGATAAAAGAGCGCCATCTTGCCAATTGTCTGGACAACCTCAGCTTGAACCTGTTTCGCCAACTGCTCAATCAATGCGGCACGTTCATCGCGTTCAGTAATAACAAAACGAATTTTGATCAGTTCGTGATCATTCAGTGCGCGATCGACTTCCTTGAGCAGACCTTCAGAGAGGCCGTTTTCGGAAACCAACACCACCGGGTTGAGGTGATGGCCAATCGAACGTAGTGCTTTCTTTTGTGCGCCTTTTAGGCTCATGTTAATCTATTCTCGTCTCGGGGTTTAAAAAGGCTGCGCAGCGGACGAGCCGCGTCAGTCATCTGATCCCGCTATTCTAGTGCTAGAAAGCCAGAGGGTCATCCTCTCGCGACTTTATTTTGTGTCTTGGGTCGATGAAGGCTCATTTTTTTATCCTTGGATGGCGTTTTTTGTCTCCAGCGCAGTTAATTGATAGGTGATGCTTGGCAAGATCAAAAACCAGTGCCGCTTGGCTCAAAGAGCATGTGGACGACTATTGGGTGCAGCAGGCACAAAAGGATGGCTATCGCTCACGCGCGACTTATAAGTTGGCCGAGATTGATGATAAAGACCAGTTATTGAAGCCCGGCATGACCGTGATCGATCTGGGTTCTGCTCCGGGTGGCTGGTCGCAATTGGCCGCCGAGCGGCTTCAAGGTCGTGGCATTATTCTGGCGTCGGATATTCTGCCGATGGACCCGATTGCTGATGTGCAGTTTATTCAAGGCGACTTTACCGAAGATAGCGTGCTGGAGGCCTTGCTAGAAGCTATGCAGGGTCGGCAAGCCGATCTGGTGATTTCGGATATGGCACCCAATCTCAGTGGTATGAATGCCATCGATCAACCGAAAGCCATGTATCTGATCGAGTTGGCGCTGGATCTAGCGCAGCAGGTGCTGAAGCCTCAGGGGACTTTTCTGGCTAAGGCTTTTCAAGGTGAGGGTTATGATGCCTACCTGAAGCTGTTAAAAGAGCACTTTCAGCAGGTGGTGACGCGCAAACCTAAGGCTTCGCGTGCGCGCTCACGAGAGGTTTATCTGCTGGCAAAGGGTTTTCGTGGTGGAAGGTGATCAGTCGGCCTGATTGCTGAGACAGGCAACGGCAGTGCAATATGGAAATGTATCCAGTCTTTGTGCTAGCCTGCTTGCAGACTGTTCATTTAAAAGATCAATGAAACGCATTGGTTTTTCTTCGGTCTCATCTATGAAATGCTGTAGTATATTGACCGAAAAGCTGATTCGGCGGACGAGTTTTAATAAGAGGGCAATGCCTTGAACGATATGGCCAAAAATCTCATTCTGTGGCTCATTATCGCGGCAGTACTGCTGACCGTGTTTAATAGTTTTAATGTCGATACCCCTGCCAATACGGTGAACTATTCTCAGTTCGTCCAGGATGTGCAGCGCCAACAGGTGCGTAAAGTGGTCATCGACGGCTTCGATATCTTTGGTGAGCGCACGGATGGAAGTCGCTTTCAGACTGTCCGCCCTGCAGCCGAAGATCCACGTTTGATCGATGATTTGATCGCCAATGATGTGGTGATTGAAGGTCGTAAGCCTGAAGGTCAAAGCCTGTGGACCCGTCTGCTGATTGCTAGCTTCCCGATTCTGCTGATTATGGCGATTTTCCTCTTCTTTATGCGCCAGATGCAAGGCGGAGGTGGTGGTCGTGGCGGCCCAATGAGCTTTGGTAAATCTAAAGCCCGTTTACTGACTCAAGATCAGATTAAAACCACCTTTGCTGATGTGGCCGGCTGTGACGAAGCTAAGGAAGATGTGAAGGAGCTGGTTGACTTTCTGCGTGATCCAAGCAAATTTCAGCGTCTTGGCGGCAAGATTCCGCGTGGTGTGCTGATGGTCGGTAGCCCAGGGACAGGTAAAACATTGCTTGCCAAAGCGGTGGCAGGTGAGGCTAAGGTGCCCTTCTTTACCATCTCAGGTTCTGACTTTGTTGAAATGTTCGTTGGTGTCGGTGCCTCACGGGTACGCGATATGTTTGAGCAGGCCAAAAAACAATCGCCCTGCATCATCTTTATTGATGAGATTGATGCGGTGGGTCGTCACCGTGGTGCCGGCATGGGCGGTGGTCATGATGAGCGCGAACAAACTCTGAACCAGCTGCTGGTTGAGATGGATGGTTTTGACCCTAATGATGGCATTATCGTTATTGCGGCCACTAACCGTCCGGATGTATTGGACCCAGCTCTGTTGCGCCCAGGCCGTTTTGATCGCCAAGTGGTCGTGGGTCTGCCAGATATTCGTGGTCGTGAGCAAATCTTGAAGGTACACATGCGCAAGGTGCCTTTAGCTGATGATGTGAACCCTTCGGTGATCGCACGGGGTACGCCCGGCTTCTCTGGTGCGGATCTGGCGAACCTGGTCAATGAGGCGGCGCTCTTTGCTGCACGGACAGACCGGCGTTTGGTCGGCATGGAAGAGTTTGATAAGGCCAAGGATAAGATCATGATGGGCGCTGAGCGTAAGTCCATGGTGATGACAGAAAAAGACAAGATCATGACCGCCTATCACGAGGCAGGCCATGCGATCTTAGGTCGCCTGTTACCCGCACATGATCCTGTTTATAAAGTCTCCATTATTCCACGTGGCCGCGCGCTGGGTGTGACCATGTTCCTGCCAGAAGAAGACAAGGTGTCTTACAGCCGCCGCTACCTGCTGAGCCGCATTACCTCGGCTTATGGTGGGCGGATTGCAGAAGAAATGTTTTATGGAGCCGATGGTGTTTCGACAGGAGCATCTAACGATATCCAGCAAGCCACTAAAATGGCGCGCAATATGGTGACCAAGTGGGGCCTATCCGATAAAGCTGGCCCTGTGCTCTATAGCGAAGAAGAAGGTGAAATCTTCCTCGGAAAGGGCAATGCAGGTGGCGGTTCAATGAATGTCAGCGGTGAAACAGCGAAGCTTTTGGATGCTGAAATACGTCAAATTCTTGATGACTGCTATGCAGAAGCCACGCGCCTGCTAGAAGAAAATCGAGACAAGATGGAGCTGATGAAAGATGCGTTGATGGAATACGAAACTATCGATGCCCATCAGATCGATCAAATCATGGAAGGCAAGCATCCTGAGCCACCCAAGGATTGGCATAATGATGATCAGGATGGCTTAAAGGCGGATGAAGTTGAGCCTGAAGCCGCTGAGCAGGACGAGGATGAATCTGCAGAGCCGCGTAAACCGAGTGATCCGCTTGGTGGCTCTGTGCACTAAACGCCAGCTTGCCAACAAAACCCGCTTCGGCGGGTTTTTGTGTATTCTAGAGACCCCGCTCCTGATGGGTTGAGCTCAAGCCTTGTGAGAAGGAAAGCAAAATGCAACAAAGATGGTGGTGTCCTGCACAAACGCAGATGATGGGGATCGTCAATATTACGCCGGATTCCTTCTCTGATGGCGGCTGTTTTAAGCAGGTGGATGCAGCCGTTCGGCAGGCCTTGCGTCTAGAGCAAGAAGGCGCGCAATTGATTGATCTGGGTGGTGAATCAACACGCCCAGGTGCCGCACCTGTCTCGGTGCAAGAAGAAATGGACCGTGTTCTGCCGGTCTTAGAGAAGCTACGTGCGCAGAGCAAAGTGAAGATTTCGATTGATACCAGCTCGCCCCAGTTGATGACTGAGGCTGCGGCTTTGGGGGCGGATCTGATCAACGATGTGCGAGCGCTGACAAGGCCGGGCGCTCTTGAGGCGGCAGCAGCGACAGGGCTGCCAATTTGTCTCATGCATATGCGCGGAGAACCGCAAACAATGCAGCAGCAGGCCGCTTATCAACAGGTGGTCGCTGAGGTCGGTGAGTGGCTGGAGACCCGTGTTCAGGCTTGTGCCTCGGTGGGGATAGAAAAAGAACGCCTGATCCTAGACCCAGGTTTTGGTTTTGCCAAGCAGCTTGAGCATAACTTGGCGTTGCTGGCTGATTTAGCTGCGTTGACGCGTTTTGGCCTGCCTCTACTGGTGGGTATGTCGCGCAAGAGAATGCTTGGCGAGATCACCGGTCGACCAGTTGAAGAGCGTGAAGCGGCGGGTTTGGCTGCACATTTGATTGCAGCACAACAAGGTGCTAGCTGGCTCAGAGTGCATCAGGTTGCTGGCCTGCAGGATGCCTTGCAGGTTTGGCGTGCAGTGCAAGCTGCCTCGCGACACAAGTAGCACACCGCTTAAGATAACTGAAGAATTGATTGATCAAGAAAATAAAGGAAAGGGTATGGCGCGACGTTATTTTGGTACAGATGGAATAAGAGGTCGAGTTGGAGAGCTGCCGATCACCCCCGATTTTGTACTCAAGTTGGGATGGGCGGCAGGCAAGGTATTTGCTCGCCAAGGTAAAAAGCGCATTCTGATCGGTAAAGATACGCGCCTATCAGGTTATATGTTTGAATCGGCCCTTGAAGCTGGGCTGTCGGCGGCGGGTGTCGATGTTTATCTATTAGGCCCTATGCCAACACCCGGCATTGCCTATCTCACGCAAACCTTTCATGCTGATGCGGGGATCGTGATTAGTGCCTCGCATAATCCTTTTGAGGATAACGGCATTAAGTTCTTCTCTGCTAAAGGCGAAAAGCTGGATGATGAGATAGAGCACGAAATCGAAGCTTGGTTAGATCAGCCTTTAGAAACCGTCGCTCCGGCCCTATTGGGCAAGGCGCGACGGATCAACGATGCTGCAGGGCGTTATATCGAGTTTTGCAAAAACACCCTCCCCTTTCATACCAGTCTCCAGGGAATGCACCTGGTCATCGATTGCGCGCATGGTGCAACCTATCATATCGCCCCAGCTGTGTTGCGTGAGCTCGGCGCACAAGTCACGGTCATCGGCGCTGAGCCAGATGGCCTGAATATCAATAAAGGCGTCGGCTCTACCCATCCTCAAGCCCTGCAGGATAAGGTGGTGGAGCTGGGTGCAGATCTTGGTATTGCTTTTGATGGTGATGGTGATCGTGTCGTGATGTCAACGCGGACAGGCCGGTTATTGGATGGTGATGATCTGCTGTTTATTATCGCCAAGCATCTGCACCAACAAGGTCGCCTCGAAGGGGGGGTGGTGGGCACGCTGATGACCAACTATGGACTCGAACTCGCGTTGCAAGAGATGGGCGTGCCTTTCGTGCGCGCTGATGTTGGTGATCGCCATGTGATGGCTGAGCTGCAAAAAAATAATTGGCTGCTCGGTGGTGAAGGATCAGGCCATTTGGTCTGTCGTCATGTGCAAACCACGGGTGATGGTATTGTCGCGGCACTTCAAGTTCTTTTGGCGATGGTGGAAGCCAAGGGTCAGCTGGAGCCATTGCTGCAGGGTTTAGAGAAGCTCCCGCAGAGCCTTGTCAATGTGCGCACTCAAGCTGATAAGGCCATGTTGATGCGTCATCCGCAGGTCTTGCAGGAAGTCGCTGCCGTTGAACAAGAAATGCAAGGGCGAGGTCGCGTTTTACTGCGCCCATCCGGAACAGAGCCGCTGCTTCGAGTGATGGTTGAAGGGCAGCAAAAGGAAGAAGTCCAGCAAGCAGCAGAAAGAATTGCTGCGGTCGTGATTCAGGTCGCAGGTTGAGCCTGTGTCTGTTTTTTTATAGAATCGCGGGCTTGATTAAATACAGGAAGACAACATGCGACACAAGCTGGTAGCGGGCAACTGGAAAATGAATGGGGATCGTGTGCACAATGCCGCGCTTCTCCATGCAATCGCCGAGCAAGCGGAGGCGATGCAAGCCGCGCTACTGGTCTGCCCTCCCTTTCCTTATCTGATGCAGGCTGCAGAGCTACTACAAGGGAAGCGCGTTCAGCTAGGGGCTCAGGATTGCTCTGCCTATGCAGAAGGAGCCTACACAGGTGAGGTTTCAGCGCAGATGCTGGCGGATCTGGGCGTGGAGTGGGTGCTGCTCGGTCATTCAGAAAGAAGGCATTATCACCAAGAAAATGAGACGCTGCTGGTTGAAAAGTGTCGTCGTGTACTGGAGGCCGGCTTGAAGCCACTGCTCTGCGTTGGCGAGACGCTCGCTGAACGCGAACAGGGTTTGACTCAGCAGGTGGTTGCCGCACAAATTGCCCCTTTCCTGGCGCACTTTAGTCAGCAAGAGCTGGCCTCTTGGTGTATCGCTTATGAGCCTGTTTGGGCCATAGGCACTGGCCTGACTGCCACGCCAGAAGAAGCGCAGGCTGTTCATGCAGCAATCCGTGCGCAGCTTGCGGAGGTGGATGCAGCTTGGGCGGAGAAAGTGAGAGTGCTTTACGGTGGCAGCGTAAAGCCTGATAATGCGGCTTCCTTATTGAGTATGCCGGATATAGATGGTGGGTTGATTGGTGGTGCGTCCCTGGATGCAGGCCAGTTTTTAGCAATTGCAAACGCAGCGGAATAAAACTATGCACACTGTGGTATTGATGATACATGTTGTTCTGGCCGTCGCGCTGGTCGTGCTGGTACTGATGCAGCAAGGTAAAGGCGCTGAAGCTGGCGCATCCTTTGGTGGTGGTGCTTCCAATACAGTTTTTGGTAGCCTGGGTCCGTTGGGTTTTTTTGGTAAGGCGACCAGCTGGTTAGCAGTGGGTTTCTTTATCACCAGCCTTGGTCTGGCCTATTTGGCGGGCAAGCAGCATGCGCCAACGATTCAAACACCAGCCGCTGATATTATCGAAGAGTTTAATCGTGATCGTCTGCCGCTTTTAGATGATGCCTTTGTTCTCCCAGAAGCGCCTGCTGTTGAAAGCCCAGCTGTTGAGGCACCTGTTGCCGAATAAAAATATTTCTTTTGGGCTTGCAAAAGC
>SKOQ01000001.1 GCA_007119985.1 Marinospirillum sp. | reverse complement strand
GCAATATTTAAATCAGTTACAACAGTTACAGTCAGCTAAGGGGGCGGCTTTTCAACTACGTGTTAATGCTTTTGCCAATCATGGTGTTTCTGGCATCGCTAAATCGTGGTCTGCGGCCACCGCAGAGCAAGTGAGCCGTTTAATGGCAAAACTTACTGATGATGCACTTTCCTATTAGCCTTGGTTAGAATAGCGATTGTACAATTCATTGGTGGAAGTTATGATTTGGCGTTTAAATCACAGAATGTATCTTGGCTAATGGAAAAGAATAGCTTCACCGACCTGATAGAGTATTTAATTGCCGATTCTGGGTACAGTAAACTGCAGTTGGCAGAAAAAGCGGGTATTTCACGTTCAAGTTTATACAATCTTATTAAAGGTGAGGTTGGTGAATGTAAATTATCGACATTGATTTCTCTTGCTGCGGCACTGAAAGTGCATCCTTTTGAATTGATTCAACCGTTTTTACGTCAATCAAAACCGGCAAATACAAGAACAATCAGTACCGAATTTATTGAAGATGTCACTTATCCTGATTACTCCCTAGTCATCCCCAATCAACGTTTTACTAAAATCTGGTCGGTACTCAACTCGGGTCAACAAGCATGGGAAAACCTCTTTCTTACTTGTCAAGATCAGCCCATTAATGGCAAAGAGAATTATGGTCTGCACCCCGTCAATCGCGCAGTGCCAATTCCTTATACTGAACCTAATCAAAGAGCGTCAGTGATGGTTGATTTTATTGCTCCTAGCTTGCCTTGCACAGTTATGTCTGAATGGAAAACGACAGACAGTAATGGGCAACTGGTTTTTCCTCATAAAAGCCCGCTTTATTGTCTCGTTAAAGTCTGTAGTTACTGAGTCGCTAGTGACTATTATTTATTTTATGGAATGGAATCACGTGTTGATATCTAATGTATCGCGCCACTATTTTAACGGCCTTAGTTATGTCTTATTTGTTACGTCTTCATCATGGGTATTGGCTGAATCCAATGTACCTACGATGACAATTATCGGTTATCAACCGAGCTCCTTACCAATATTATCGTTCAATCCTTATTCGCAGACGATCAATCATTGGTCAATCCAGCAAGCACCACAGTTTGCCGATAATAATTTCTCGACCTTAAGTTTATATACTCCAAACATGCAACCAGATCGACTAGGCTCAGGGACTGGCGAAGATTATCGGCTACGTGGTTTTAATACTGGTGGACGTTTATTGCTTGATGGAATTTTAGATAATCAGAGTTTTTATACTCGTGACCGAGCAACTTATGAGCGAGTAGAGATCATTAAAGGTCATAATAGTGTCTTGTATGGTGCAGGCTCTCCCGGTGGATCAGTCAATTTTGTTAGTAAAAAGCCACGTTGGATAGCTCAGACAGACGTTAGTCTTGCGTTAGGAAATGAAGGTTATCGGCAACTGAGCTTCGATAGTACTGGTCCAATCAATGATAAATTTGCTTATCGTACCGTCTTATCTGCCTATGAGCGTGATACCTGGAAGCAAAATGTTTCAGAAAATCCGATAACTTTACTTAATGCATTAAGTTGGCAAAATCAGCTGAGTCAACTAACGGTGTCTTGGGAGTTCAGTGATCACAATTACCCGTATGATTTTGATAACGTCTATGCCAATGGCGCACCTGTATTCGGTGTCTCTTATGTTCATCCAGCAAGCGAAGCCAAACATCGTTATCATCGAGCCGATATCCAGTTTTATCATGACTGGACGAATGATTGGCAATTGGATGCTATCTATCGATACATTCAAGGTACTCGTCAAGAGCGACAAGTTGGATTTTTTTATTTAGTCAGTGATGATAAGCCATTAGTCGGTTTTTATCAGCGAGTGGATGAAACCTTTCATCAACATACCGCGCAGGTGGTTGTGACTAAACACAGCCAGTGGGCTAACAAAGCACAACAGACACGTTTGGGTATCAGTCATCACCGTACCAATGCCGTTGGTGATAATGCCAGAGCGGTCGGATTGTTTTCGTTAGATATCTATCAACCCGATTTTTCATTTACTTTACCCAGTACGGAGCAATTAATTCCCAGAAAAACCGATTTAGCATGGAAAGAAAATGCTTGGTTTATCCATCATGGTATTGAGTTAATGCCAAATTGGTATTGGGCGGCAGGATTGCGGAGTAGTGATTATCAATTAAGTAACCAACGTAATCAGCTCATCTTAGGTGAGAACCGTAACCGACATACTAGTTATGCAAGTGGTCTGAATTGGCAAGCCAGTCGAGATCATCAATTTAGGTTAAGCTACAGCCAATCGTGGTTACCTAATAATGGACAAAGCTCAACGGGCGATTACTTTGAGCCTAGCCGAGGAGCTCAGTGGGAGCTTGGATGGCAATGGCGAAAATTAACCTATTGGTTTGATATGGCAGTATTTGATATTCGACAGGATCAGTTGTTAATGCGTGATCCTCAAGATCCGAGTGCAAGAATATTAGCAGGCGAAAATCACACCAAAGGAATTGAACTCAGCGGGGTATTGGCTCTGACTCAACAATGGCAACTGTATCTAATGAGCAGTTGGTTAGACAGCGAAATGGTCAAAAGTGATAACTACCAAGGAAAGCAATTGCCAGGCGTTGCAAACCATCAGCAAGCTGCAATGCTAATTTATCAACCTCAGCCTGAACTGCAATGGACATTAGGGATGGTAAGGCAGCCTAAACGTTGGGGGGATTCAGATAATACCTTTAAAGTCGATGGGTATGTACGTTGGGATAGTGAAGTTCGCTGGCGATTAAAAACGAATAGTGAACTATCTGTGAGCATACAAAACATTGCTGAT
>SKOQ01000219.1 GCA_007119985.1 Marinospirillum sp. | reverse complement strand
TTGCTACCATGACCATCGCATTGCGATGAGCTTTGCCATTGCCGGTCTGCGCTCTGCTGGCTCGATCATCATTGAAGATTGCGCCACAGTGAACACCTCCTTCCCTGGCTTTGCTGAACTGGCTCGCAGTCTAGGCTGTGGCTTAGAAGTGCAGCAGGGCGATCTGCCACCAGCAGGATAAACAAATCACCCCGAGAGTGGGCGCTCCACTCTCGGGGTCATTGATCATCTGCCACTGCTTGTTTCAGCTTTCGTTCAATAAGGCTAGAGCGAATGAATGCGATCAGGCATCGGCATGCCAGTAATCCGAATCGGCTGGATGGAAGTTGACTCGCACCATCGGCTCTAATTCCAACTCACTCAGCTGCGCTTCAATCCGCTCGACCAGCCCTTCGATTTCATGAATCGATTCGACAGGCCACTCCACCTCAACCATCAGATGGCTGCCAATTTTGGCCATCTTGCAATGGCTGCGGTGAATATCCAACTCAGCCAGTAACCGATAGACCTGCTTACGCAACTTGGGACCGGGTGTCACCATCAGCACTTCAGCCACCGCCTGACGCAACATCTTGACCGGAACCGCCATAAAATAGAGCGAAGCCCCAACCACCATCAAGGGGTCGGCATAAACAGCCCAAGCGTGATAACCCAGATAATCCAACAACCAAGCGGCCGCAAAACCGAGCAACACCGCCCCACTGAGCACGCTATCCATCAACCACTGGCGGCTTTCGGCTTCGACTAAAACCGAGGATTCATCACGCAAGTAACGACGCATCACTGACCAGACGCCCAAACAACCTAGCACACTGACCAGAGCAAAAATCATCGCAATATCTGCGGCCACTTCACGGCCACCTGTCAATAAAGAAGTCACCGCTAAGACCAGCGAAACACAGCACACCAGCAGGATCACCAAGGCTTTCAGTGCAATGGTCAAAGGCTCAACAAGATAGCGGCCAAAGTTAAAGTGGGTATCCGCCGGTGCCTGAGCTAAGCGCAGGGCCAGCAAGGATAAAAGAGAGAGGCCCAGACTCACCAAGGAGTAAACGGCATCAAAAAGAATGGCTAAAGACCCTGCCAACATTCCCCAAACCAAACCAGTTAAGGCAAAGAAACCACCACCCCAAACGGACAAGGTCAGAATCGATTGCTCCGAATCGATTTTAAAGGACAACATGCTACACCTCTGCTGTAATCAGCTTATGGCTAAAAAAACGGCTCACAAAAAAGAGTTCATTTGACCCTCAGATCGAGGGCGCTTTCATCGGTTGGCTGCACCATCACTTGGCTATTCAGAGACAGAAAAACCGTCGTTTTAATCTCTAAAAAAAGCCTTGTTAATGTCAGCTGGCTTATTCTATGCTGGCTGCATAATTTGTCGCAAAACGCTAAGCGACGATTTTTCCGTCACTAGTCTCACTTACCTTGAGTCATCATGCGCCCTAATCAAGCTGAAATTCTGCTGACTGTCTTGGACGAAGGCTCCATTGCGGCGGCAGCTCGTCGCCTTAACCGCAGCCGAACCACCGTGAGCACTGCCCTCAGCGCGCTAGAAGATGAGCTGGATGCCCAGCTCTTTGAGCGTACTGGCAAGGAGCTCTACCCCACGCCCTTGGCTTGGGCGATCCAACCTGATTGCCTGCGCTATCTGCAAACCTATCGCCAGATTGCTGCGCGCTGCGAGCAAGAGCGCCAAGGGGTCGAGGTTGCCCTGCGTCTGGCCCGTGATGATGCGCTGCCAGAAGCCTTTTGGCGCGCGACCATCCGCGAACTGAAAAAACGCTTTCCGCTGACTGGCGTTGCCGTCTATCTGGCTCCGCCTCAGGAGCTGGCTGATCTGGTCGAAACCCAAGCGGTAGATCTGGCCTTTGGCTTAACCAGCCGCTATCTGGAGCAGGATTATGAGCAGCTGCACTTTCAGGAGCTGGGTAGCCTGCGCCAACTGATTGTCAGCGCGCCAGATCATCCACTATGCCGCTTGCCTCTGGTGCGCCATGAGGACTTAGAGGTCCATACCCAAATTACGATGGCTTTTATGGAAGAAGATGAACTGGTGCCAGAACAGGCAGTGAGTGCCAATTATCTTGCCATGACACAGTTTGAACTGATGCGCGATGCCATTTTGGAGGGCACTGGCTGGGGACGCCTCCCACTGCCCGTCATCGCCCAAGCCTTGAAGGAAGAGCGCCTCAGACAGCTGCGTGCCCCAGATGCCGTAACTTGGCAGGCTTATTATCGACTGAATATTCGTGGCCAAGGGCAAGGACAGGTCGCCAACTGGCTGGCCAGCCAGGTGCGCAGCTATCTCAAACCTTTTGCCAATACACAAGAGCGCCCTCTGCTACCTTAAAAAAGATCACCCCAGCAAGCTGGCTCAAAGACTCGAACGATGCAGCTTAGGATAATCAAACAGCAAGCGCTGTGCGCAGCCAGAGAGAAGCGGCTGCTCAGCTGACCAACCCAGCTGTATCCAAGCGGCTGTTGGAAAGTAGTCGACCGGATGGTCTGTCATCCACTGCGCCAGCTCGGCCAATCCAGGATTATGGCCGATCAGCATCAAATGGCGCGTCACGGCCAGCTGAGGCACAACCAAAGCCAAGAGCTGCGCCAAGCTCGCTTCATAGATTTCTGGCGTCAAGCGCACTTCCACCTGCGGCCAAGCCGCACACAAGGGCTCCGCTGTCGCGCGGGTACGACGTGCTGGGCTGAGTAAAATCAGATCAGGCGGAGTGATTTTTTGCGTCAGGCGCGCGCTCAATCCCGGTAAATCACCACGACCACGTTTATTCAATGGGCGGTCGATATCCGCCAGCTGATCTTCTTTCCAGCT
>SKOQ01000069.1 GCA_007119985.1 Marinospirillum sp. | reverse complement strand
TACGACACCCAGAAAAGCCTAATCTCGTACAGCTTTTGCGTCAGAATAAAGTTGAAGCGCCATAACATTTTATTAGTGGGCTTGCCTTTTCAATCAAAGACAAAAAAATAGCGCTATAGCCCCCAAACCCTTCTCTGATCAGCCTTGACCTCTTCGCTTTCTAAAAATCAAACCTGTATGCAGACTATTGAGTCAAACATGCCTGTTAATTCGCGGAGCCATCAGCTAACCTACTGATATAAATCAATTATCCTTTAAGGATACAGACAAAACAGGCTACTTTTCGTGCGGCAATTCTAAGGAGGAAAAAATAAGCTGTACAAAAGAACAGTTTGAGTTGGGCACGCTACCGCCCCAAGATGGCAAAAAGAGTCTTTTCGCATCCTGCGAGCGGGGTTCATCCTATAGGGCACGTTTTACCAAAGATGCCCAGCAGATGCAATAAGACCTTTTCTTATTGATCAGGAACTTAGGCAGGCTGAGTAAGCCTGCCCCCACTCAAAATAGGCCGGCCCGTTAATCAGAATACTCGTGCCTTGTAGGTGGGCTAAGTGCTTAAGGTGCAGTCGATCAAGCATCAAGAGGAGTGTCCATGCAGCAAGATGCGCATTTTTTGAATCGCCTACCTTTACTCAGCGATTTTAAAGCCGTTTTTCAGCAGCAGTCCTACCACCCGTTACCAGAGGATTGGTGGTTGGTCATCACTGATATTCGTGGCTCTACTCAGGCAGTTGAAGCAGGACGCTATCGGGAAGTGAATTCACTCGCAGGGTGTACTGTGGCGGCCATCCTGAATGCGCTTCGGCCTATAGAGATCCCTTATGTTTTTGGTGGAGACGGGGCTAGTTTCTGTATTCCTCCTAGCCATGTTGAGGTCGTGCGCGATGTTTTAGCCGGCTGCCAGCATTTGGCTGAGCATTACTTTGGCCTCTCTATGCGGGCCAGTCTTTTGCCCTATTGCGAGATTAGTTCCAGCGCGCCTTTAGCGGTTTGCCGTTATCAGCAAGCGCAGCATCTTCAACAAACTTTTTTTAGTGGTCAGGGCCTGCTGGTGGCTGAGGCGTTGATCAAAGAGTCAGATCAATGGGCGGTGCTTCAGGGTACGCATCTTGGTTCTGCTGATTTTTCAGGCTTTGAGTGTCGTTGGCAGGAAATCCCAAGCCATAAAGAGTGGATGGTCAGCTGTATTGTGGCGGCGCGCGCACCGGATGCAAAACAGCGTTTAGATCTTTATCAGCAACTGATCGAGCAGATGGATGTTTTGGCGCATACCCTGCCCTTTGATACTGCGGGGTTAGAGTTGGCGCTGGATTCCTCTCGGCTGCGCAGTGAGGCACTGGTGCGCACGGCTTCGGGAGCAAGCGCAACCTGGTCGGCGTTGAAGTTGCGCCTTGAAACCCTGCTGGGCAAGGTGATGATGTCACTCAAGCTCCATTTGGGCGGTGTACATTGGGGTGAGTATAAGCAAGAGACGCGCGCCAATACCGATTATCGTAAGCTAGATGGATATTATCGCTGTGTTTTTGCCGCTGATGAGACTGAACTTGCGCCACTTAAAGTGTGGTTGGAGGAACAAAAAACGGCAGGTCGGCTTTTTTATGGCTTGCACTTAAGCCATGCAGCTCAGCTCACCTGCTTGATTAGCGAAAGCCGTCAACGTCATGTCCATTTTATTGATGGCTGCCAAGGTGGATATGCGATGGCTTCGCAGGCGCTTAAAGCGCAAGAAGCGGATGAAACCTGACACGCTGATTTTCTGTTAAGCTCGCCTTCTTTTTATTCTGCATCCTGTGGTGTCCTTGTTGAACTCTGCCTCTTTTTACTTTTGGCGCACACCTTGGTGGCGCATGCTGTGGATAGGTGCCCTTGGCGGCAGTCTATTTCACTGGCTCCATTTGCCTTTAGCCTGGATGCTCGGCCCATTGCTGGCCAATCTCATCGCCAGTCAACTGGGTTGTGCTGTGGGTTTGCATTCCAAGGTGCGCAGTTTTTTCTTGGGTATTCTCGGCTTAATTTTGGGCGGGCAGGCGTCTCAAGAGACGCTGATGCAGGTCAGCCAATGGCCCGCGAGTCTGGGGCTACTGTGCCTGGGCGTGACCGTGATGATTATCGTCGTCGCCAGTTATTTTCGCTGGGTTGCTGGGATGGATCGTGCCAGCGCGTGGTTTTCAGCGGTGCCTGGAGCGATGACGGCGATGATTATGATGGGTGGTCAAGCTGGAGGCGATGAACGCCAAATCTCTCTGGCTCACGCGTTGCGCTTAACCTTCGTTATTCTGCTCGTCCCTGCATTGCTGTGGGCTTGGATGCCGGCCGCCACTTTGTCTCACCAACCCATGCTGTCTCAGCAGCCCGCTCAGATGGAAGCGATGCATCTCTGGCTTCTGTTGGGTGTCTGGCCAGCGTGGCAGCTGGGTCAGCGCTTGCGTTTTCCTACTCCCGAACTCACCGGCCCTTTAGCCTGGTCTTTAACTTGGGCTCTACTGGGCTTTCCCTTTCAGAGCCCTTGGCTACTCACCTCAGTGACGCTACTGGTGCTAGGCGCTTCGATTGGCGCCCGTTTTTATGGCACGCCTTGGCAAAGTATGGTGTGGATCGCCAAGCACGCTTTAGCTGCGTCCTTACTGGGCCTCACTGTCGCCGCCATCAGTGCGTGGATTATGCATTGGTGGCTAGACGTTCCACTGGTCACCGCCATGCTCACCATGACACCCGGCGGCGTGGGGGAAATGGCGATGATCGCTCTGGCCTTGGGGATCGATCCTGTTTTTGTCGCCGCTCACCACCTCTTTCGGATTATTGCGCTGATGCTGCTCATCCCCCTGCTCGCGCCTTGGTGGCGAACGCCT
>SKOQ01000002.1 GCA_007119985.1 Marinospirillum sp. | reverse complement strand
TGGTTGCGCACTTAGAGCAGCATGTCAAAGAATATGATGTTGATGTGATCACCGAGCAGCAGGTAACTGGCGTCAAAAAGGCTGAACTGATTGAAGTCACTCTTGCCAGCGGCGCGACACTCAAAAGTCGCAGCGTGATTTTGGCAACGGGTGCCCGCTGGCGTGAGATGAATGTGCCCGGTGAGCAGGAATATCGCGGCAAGGGCGTGGCCTACTGCCCACACTGTGATGGCCCACTGTTTAAAGGCAAGAAGGTCGCCGTCATCGGTGGTGGTAACTCAGGTATAGAGGCCGCGATTGATCTCGCTGGGATCGTTCAGCAGGTGACCGTGCTGGAGTTTTCTGACACGCTGCGCGCGGATGCTGTTCTGGTGCGTAAGGCCGAATCTATGCCGAACATCACCATCATCAAGCAGGCCATGACGACAGAAGTACTGGGTGAAGATGGCAAGGTTGTTGGCTTGAAGTACAAGGATCGCCAGAAGGATGAAACCCATGTGGTGGATGTGGCGGGGATCTTTGTTCAAATCGGGCTAGTACCTAACAGTGAATTCCTGCGCGATACGCTGGAACTGACTGAGCGCGGCGAGATTGTTATTGATAGCCACGGCGGCACCTCGATGCCTGGCGTCTTTGCTGCGGGCGATGTCACCAACACCCCCTACAAGCAAATTATTATTGCGATGGGATCAGGCGCAACAGCCGGTCTGGGCGCTTTTGACTACCTGATTCGCAACTAGGCTCGTTGCCCTGCACCCCACACGGGTGTAGGGCCAAACAGGCACATGATGATGAGGATGTGCTCTTTTGGCTGCCCAACTTGGGCAGCCTTTTTTGCTGTTTTCAAGCCAAAAAAAGCAAATATCACTGGCAGCGCAATAGGAGCAAGAAATCTTTACGTTCGCTGCCTAGCTATTCCAGTTGGATCTGCTAGCATAGCTGGCTCACAATCCTTATTGAGACGATGTTTGCTGCGCCATGTCTGCTTCTGCCTACACCACTGCGTTTAAAACCTCCTTACCGGTGCTCTTTGGTTATCTTCCACTTGGCGCGGCCTTTGGCGTGGTCTTTGCCACTTCACTGGACTTTGCTTGGTGGATTGCGCCCTTAATGGGGCTGGTGATCTACGCCGGTGCAGGACAGCTGCTGGCAGTCAGCCTGCTGATGACGCAAACGGGGCTGTTGGAAGTCTTCCTCGCGATGTTTTTACTCAATATTCGCCATCTTTTTTATGGGCTCTCGCTGCTACAGGCTTTTGAAGGCGCAGGCTGGCGTAAAGCTTATCTGATTTTTGGTCTGACCGATGAAACCTATTCACTGCTGACAGCGCGTCCGCGCAGCAAGGACAGGGCAGCGGAACAACAGCAGGATTTTTTGATCACTCTATACAATCAGCTCTACTGGATTGCGGGCTGCGCGCTAGGCGCCTGGCTCGGCCATACGCTGACTTTTGATGCGTCAGGAATCGAATTTGCCTTGGTCGCGCTCTTTATTATTCTCTGTATCGAGCAGTATCTCAGCCTGCAAACTCGGTTTCCGATCTGGGTCGGGCTGGCCGCAGGGATCAGCGTCACCTTATTGATCCCGAGCAGCCAACAGCTGGTCGTGGCCTTAGGGCTCACTTTAGTGGCCCTGTTGTGGCAGTATCCCAGCCGTCGCCATCTTTATACGCCCCAAGTGAATGTATCTCAGGTAGATACAGCTCAGGTAGATACCGTCACAGCGTCTGATCGCCACACTCAAGGAGGCCAGCATGAGCCCTGAGTCTTGGTACCTGCTCAGCTTTATTGCTGTCACAGCGGTCGCCACCCTGCTGACGCGCTGCCTGCCGTTTTTGCTGCTCGGCCGTCTTAGTCAGCAACCGTTTATTCTGCATCTTGGGCGCTATCTGCCAGCAGGGATTATGGCCATCTTGGCCAGCAGCTTTTTGCTCCAGTCGAGCGATTGGCAGCAGCCCCTATGGGGATTCGATGCCTTGATTCCGGCCCTACTGGTCATCATCTTCCACTTGTGGAAGCGGCAAGCGCTGCTCTCGATGCTGGTTGGCACGCTTTCGTATATGCTACTGCAACACAGCGCCAGCCTGTTTGCTCTCTAAACCACAATAGCTTCACCTTTACAAAGCTGCATCGCCCTCTTCATGCTGAGGAGGGTGCAAAATAAAAGCTATGAAACTAGAAGGCTTCTCGTTTTATTTCTCAATTAGGTCGTCGGTATGTCTCTTGGTCACACTTCTCGTTCTTCATCTTTAATTTGGATGCTGGCAGCACTGATTGCCATTGGCCCTCTTGCTGTGGATGCTTATTTGCCCGCCATGCCGGATATGGCGCGCGATCTCAATACCAGTATTCACCATGTTGAGTTCAGTCTGAGCTTCTTTCTGATTGCCTTTGGTCTGGGCCAATTGATTGGCGGCCCCTTGTCCGATCAATTTGGCCGCCGCACAACGATCAGCTGGGGGCTGGTGATGTTCTCGCTCGGGAGCCTGCTCGCTATTTTTACACCCAGTATCGAAATCCTCTGGTTAGCGCGCTTGCTGCAAGCCTTGGGTGGCGGCCTCGGTGTCGTGAATACCATGGGGGTGATCCGTGATCTCTATTCAGGCAAGGAGAGCACCCGCGCCTTATCCAGAGTCATCTCGATTATGATGGCGGCCCCATTACTGGCGCCCTTTCTTGGCAGTGGATTACTCCTGATCAGCAACTGGCGCAGTATTTTTGTTTTTCTGCTCGCTTATGCGCTCTTGCTGCTGCTGGTGTTACTGCGCGCCTTACCTGAGACCCGCCGTGCCAGTAGCAATAGCGTGGAGCAAGGGTTTCATCCCTTCAAGCGCTATGGCTCTGTACTGCGTCACCCCTTAGCTTTGGGCTATCTGTTTTCAACCGCCTTCAGTCAGGCTGGGATGTTTGCTTTTATTACCGGTGCCGCGTTGATCTATATGGAGTACTACGGTGCCAGTGCGCAGCTTTTTCCGATCCTCTTTGGCATGAACATCCTGACTCTGATGCTGTTTAATCGGGTCAACCTCTGGCTACTCAATCACCACGAGCCGATCACCATCCTGCGTGGTGGACAGGCGTTGCAGCTCACGATTGGCATCCTGCTGGTGATCTGCTTTGTTCTCTTTGATCTGCCGCTCTATGCTGTGGTCGCCGGCATCATGCTGTTTATTGGCCTGCATGGCCTGATTATGTCGAACGGGATATCAAGCGCGGTGGATTACTTTCCTGAAAGTGCCGCCACCGCCAGCGCGCTAATGACGGCCAGCGGCTTTATGATGGGGGCGCTCGCGGGCGGACTCGTCGGGCTTTTAGGTGATGGATCGCCCACACCGACCTTAGTCGTGATGGCCTGCTGCCCGCTGGCCGGCATCCTGCTGCGCCGGCTCTGCCATGCTTGTGCGCGCCCAAGTTCGCCGAATGCTCAGACGAAAGAAGAAGCAACAAACAGCAACAGATAGAGGGTGCTTGCCCCTTCACCCCTCTGCTATACTGGCGTTTTATATTGAATCTCATTTGGATTCTGCTGATGCGCCTTCTATTGCTTTCAGATTATGCCGCACTCTGCGGCGCGCTGGATCAGGCAGCGCAGCGCTACCCTGGGATCGACTTCTGTCACCGCAGTCCACAAACCCAGCTGCTGACCCTGCCTGATTTTGACTTTCTTCTTCTTGCACCGCTTGCAGAGCAGGCTGAGGTAGGACAAAGTCCTCAGCCACAACAACTCCAGCATTGGCGTAAGAACTTGCCTGAACTGCTGGATCTCTGTCGCTCACGTAACGCGGGTCTCTTGCTGATCAGTTCAGATTGCGTCTTCGCTGATCAACAGCAGGGGATTTCTGAGCTGGACCCTCCAGCGGCAGAAGATCTGCTGGCGCAAGAGCTCATGCAGCTCGAAACTCAGGTTGCACAACTGGAACAACATCTGATTCTGCGCACCACACCGCTGCTCAGCACAGATCCTACCGGCGGTTTGGCTCAGCTCGTCATACGCTGCCGCCAGCATCGTGCGCCCGACAATATGGACTATCGCGGCTTGGTTTCGCTGGATGATCTGGCTCGTGTCCTACTGGGCATGCTGCTGCAAGTGGATGCTGGCGCCCAAGCCAATGGCCTGTATCACTACACTGCGACTGAACCCGTCAGTCAAACCGAGCTGATGCATACCTTAGCGCGTCTGCTCAATACCAAGGCCTATCCTGCCGACTTATCGGGCACCAGCCGCCTTGGTATGAACACCCAACATATTATGGATCACTTTGGTATCCACCCTCGCGCTTGGCGAGCCACCCTGCCCGAGCTACTGGAGCAGCTGCATGTCTAAACCTCGTCCCTTAGGTAGCCTTCTTTTTTATGCAGGATACTTTGGTGCACTACTGATTCTGGGTGCACCCTTAGCGTTGATTTCCATCCCCTTTCCGTTGCGCCAGCGCTTTGCCATTCTCAATATTTACAATCGCTTTATCCTCTTCTGGCTGCGCATCACCTGTGGCATTGAGTATCGCTTTTCTGGCGTTGAGAGCCTGCCCGATGGCAGCTTTGTGATGATCGCCAACCACCAAAGCGAGTGGGAAACCATTATCCTCCATACCTTGAAGCCCCCCTTGTGTACGGTACTCAAACAAGAGCTGCTGAACATCCCGATTTTTGGCTGGGGCTTGCGCTTGATTAAACCGATTCCTCTTGATCGCAGCCAACCCGCCAAGATGCTCAAAAAGGTGCTCAAAATCGGTGGCGAACGCCTTGATGAAGGTCTTTCTGTGCTGATTTTTCCAGAAGGAACACGCGTGCCTCCCGGACAGAAGAAGCCCTTCAGCAAAAGTGCTGCAATGCTGGCTTGTCGCGCTGGCGTGCCTTTGGTCCCTGTCGCCCATAATGCCGGTGAGCATTGGAACCCTAAAACCTGGATCAAGAACTCAGGGGTACTCAGCCTGCGCGTTGGCCCTGCAATCCCCACCGCTGGAAGGCGGGCTGATGAGGTGATAGAAGAAGCCCAAAACTGGATTGAAGCGCAGCTAGCGGAGATTTCAGCCGTGCCTCGCCCTCAGGAAGACAAGGCACAGCCTACTCAGGCCACGACGGAAACAGAAGCGACCCACTAGTTCGCAAGCCTGCCTTCTGCGCCGCGCCGCCCCATTAAAAAACCCAGCCGAAGCTGGGTTTTTTAATGTACAACATCAAGCCATCACCAGGGTTGATTAGTCCTGATAGCGCTGGAAGACCAGACAGGCATTGGTGCCGCCAAAGCCAAAGCTATTAGATAGGACACGGTTCAGCTTGACCTGTTCACGCGCTTGGCCGGTGACGATATCCAAGCCAGCCGCACCTTCATCCAGTTGTTCAACGTTGGCCGATGCGGCAATAAAGTTATGCTGCATCATCAGCAAGGAGTAGATGGCTTCTTGTACGCCCGTTGCACCCAAAGAATGGCCAGTAAGGGATTTGGTTGAGCTCATGGCCGGGCAGGCATCACCAAATACCTGCTGGATCGCTTTCAGTTCAGCCGTATCACCCACTGGCGTAGAGGTACCATGGGTATTGATATAATCCACACCGCCTTCTAAACCCTGCAAAGCCTGCTGCATACAACGCACAGCGCCTTCACCAGAGGGTGCGACCATGTCATAGCCGTCTGAAGTGGCGCCATAACCAACGAGCTCACCATAAATCTTGGCGCCACGCGCCTTGGCATGCTCGAGTTCTTCAAGCACCAGCATCCCGCCACCACCAGCGATGACAAAACCGTCACGCGCCTGATCATAAGGACGCGAGGCTAATTCTGGCGTCGCGTTGTAGCTAGTAGAAAGAGCCCCCATCGCATCAAACAAGCAAGACAGTGTCCAGTGTTCTTCTTCACCGCCACCCGCGAAGACGACATCTTGCTTGCCCAGCTGAATCATCTCCATCGCATTACCGATGCAGTGAGCCGAGGTCGCACAGGCCGAGGAGATCGAATAGTTCACCCCTTTGATTTTAAAGGGTGTGGCAAGACAGGCAGAGACGGTGCTGCCCATAGTGCGTGTGACACGGTAAGGCCCAACACGACGCAGGCCTTTTTCACGCATGACATCAGCGGCTTCAACCTGATTCGCCGAAGAAGCACCGCCAGAACCAGCAATCAGACCTGTACGCGGATGAGAAACCTGCTCTTCAGTCAGGCCCGCATCTTCAATAGCTTGCTGCATTGATAAATAGGCATAGGCTGCAGCATCACCCATAAAACGCTTGAGCTTGCGATCAACCAGCGCATCGAGATCAAGATCGATACTACCAGCAACATGGCTGCGAAAACCGAGATCGGCATATTCCTGCTTGAATCGAATACCAGAGCGCCCTGTGCGTAGCGCTTCTAGAACCTGCTGCTGATCAGCACCAAGACAAGAGACAATACCTAGGCCTGTGACGACGACTCGCTTCATACACTGATCCTCTTTTAAAATCCGCTCGTGCTCGTAAATAAACCAACGCGCAGATCCTTCGCTTCATAGATTTTGCGACCATCGACTTCCATGACGCCATCAGCGATGCCCAGCACCAGCTTACGATTCATTGTACGTTTAATATCAATGCGATAGGTCACGAGCTTCGCTTCAGGCAGCACTTGGCCAGTGAACTTCACTTCACCGCTGCCCAGCGCACGTCCACGACCAGGGTTACCCTGCCAGCCAAGATAGAAGCCGACCAGCTGCCACATGGCATCCAAACCTAAACAACCAGGCATCACTGGGTCACCAGGAAAGTGGCAATCAAAGAACCAAAGATCAGGCTGAATATCCAGCTCTGCAATAATTTGGCCCTTGCCATAAGCACCGCCATCACTATCAATGCGCACGATGCGATCCAGCATCAGCATATTCGGCATCGGCAGCTGCGCATTACCTGGGCCAAAGAGTTCACCGCGCCCGCAGGCCAGAAGTTCTTCACGCGTATAAGAGCTTTGTGGTATCACAGGGGTTTCCCTTGTTGTTGATGTTGAGTCCATGAAACATGGGTATAGATTTTATTATGAAGCCTTAGTTTACTGCCTTCGCCTGCGCTTTGCATCCTTAGCTCAGTTCAGCGCCCCATCAAGACAAGGCGCACACCCCAAGTCAGGCCGATAGAGTCAGCCAGTTGCAATACTTAACCGACATCGAACGTCATGAGCTGCTAAAATAGAAAGTTAATCTATTGACCTGCTTCCTTCTGGCCTGCATATATCATGAAGACGAATCTCCCAGTGACTGATCAGGAAGTCTCACTTAGCGCTCAGGATCGGCTTGTATCGACAACGGATCTGAAGGGCATCACACGTTATGCTAATGCTGATTTTAAGAGGGTCAGTGGTTTTACCGATGCCGATCTTCTAGGTCACAACCATAATGTGGTACGCCATCCGGATATGCCACCAATGGCTTTTGCTGACCTGTGGGCCAGACTCAAAAAAGGCGAGTCGTGGATGGGCCTTGTTAAGAATCGCTGTAAAAATGGCGATTACTACTGGGTCGATGCTTTTATTTCCCCGATCTTTGAAGGCAAAAAACATATTGGCTATCAATCGGTCAGGGTCAAACCCAGCAAGCCTTTGGTTGATAGGGCACAGGCCAGTTACAACGCACTGAATAGCGGCCAACAAAAGGCACCCAAAAAGCGCTGGTCAGTCTATGGCCTGTTGCTCGGCTTAATTCTCGCGCAGATTCTTTCCACGCTCAGCATTCTCTATCTCGTTGATGACAGAAGTTTTGCAGGCCTGTTAGCCGGTGTCGTCGGCCTGAGTATTCTTGGCGCAGCCGCCTACTTTTTAAATCCACTTAAAAATATCTATCGCGCGGCCTTGAGCGTGGTCGATAACCCTGTCACCCAGCAGGTTTACTCCGGCAAAATGAATGAGTTTGGCGCCTTAGAACTGGCCTTGCGCATGCAGCAGGCCCAACTGCGTACGGTCGTCGGACGTATAGAAGATGCCACCCAGGCTCTCGATGAAGTCGCACAGACTGCGGATACCACCTTCGCTCAGGCCGAAGAGGGCGTCAAAGAGCAGGAGGAGCGCCTCGATGTTTTGGCCAGTATGACCGAGCAGCTCTCAGGCAACATTCATCATGTTGATCAGCATATGCAGGAAATAAAGCACGCCAGCACCCAGATGCATCATGATATTCAGCAGGGCGAACAGCGTATTCAGCAAAGTGTCGCCTCAGTGCACAGCATGGCGCAGCGTTACGCCCGCGCTGTAGCCAGCATTGAGAGCTTAGAGGCCGATGCGACTTCAATCAGTGACAGCCTGCAAGCCATCCGTGAAATAGCCGATCAAACCAATCTACTGGCGCTGAATGCAGCAATAGAAGCGGCGCGCGCAGGTGAATCTGGCCGAGGTTTTGCCGTCGTGGCCGATGCCGTACGTCAATTAGCAACGAACACTCAAGCGGTAACGGCAACCATCAGCGAGCGTATTGAAGCCATTCAATCCAGTATTGGCGGTGCCACGCAAGAGCTCCTCGCGAGCCAAGAAGATAGCCATAACACGGTGAACCAGATTGAACAGGCAGGCCAGGTTCTGCTTCAACTCACCGAGGTCGCCACCGAACTCCAACGTGCCAGCCAGCAAACAGCAGCGGCTATGGCACAACAAAGCCAGGCCGGTGACGTCTTGGTGGACACCCTGCATCAGCTTCAACAGCTCACTGAGCAGAATCGGCAGCAAGCCGAGCTCAGCGCACAAAGTGCGGATCACCTGACGGACCAGATACATCAGATGCATTCTCTCGCTCGTACTTTTGGTCACAGGTAATTGTTTATGCCAGAACTTCTGGTAGCTAGTTTTCTCCTTCTCTCCGTCGTGCTGGGTTTGGTCGCAAGTTTAATTTTGCAGCGCACTCGCTATCAAACCCAGAAGAATACGCTGAAACTGATGAAAGAGGTTTTTGACCACACGCATGATGGGGTCACCATCACCGATCCTGATGGCAAGATCATTGCGGTCAATCGTACCTTTACTCAGGTCACTGGCTACAGTGAGGCTGAGGTACTGGGCCAGAACCCTCGTATTCTAAGCTCAGGCTATCATGATGCTGCCTTCTATGAGGCCTACTGGCAAGGTTTGATGCGCGATGGCATCTGGCAAGGTGAAATCTGGAACCGGCGCAAAGACGGAGAAGTTTATCTTGAGTGGCTCACCTGCAAAGTACTCAAAGATACGCACGGTCGCATCAGTCACTATGTCGCTATTTTTACTGATATCACCGAGCATCGCCGCCAAGAAGCGCGCCTTGAAAAAGCCACCGACTATGATCGTCTGACAGGCCTGCCCAATACCGGTCTCTTTTTACGTAGCTTGGCCAAACAACCGCCAAGCAGCCAGCGTTACTGGTGTATGGTGTTAATTGATATCGATAACTTTCGTCTTGTGAATGCCAGCTACGGCTTTAGTGTTGGCGACCAGTTGCTGGCGAATATGGCCAAGCGTCTACGTGAAATCTGCCCTGGCGTCATGGCACGCCATTCAGCCGATGTTTTTATCTGGGGGATTCCGCTAGAAGCTACCGAAGAAGACACTGGCTATCTGCAACAGATTCATGATGCGCGCCAAAGCCTAGCACGTCCCTTTTCAATCAAAGGCCGCTTGATGGAGTTTAACTTCTCAATGGGGGCCACACTGTGGACTGAAGAAACGCAGACCGTCAGCCGAGCCCTGCAAGAAGCTGAACTCGCGCTCCATGCTGCAAAAAATCGTGGCGCTGGTCAGCTGCGCTTCTACTCTGAAGACCTCAAAGAAGCTGAAAACCCACTGATTTTGTTACAAGCCCTAAGAGATGCCTTAGCAGCGCAACAACTGAGTCTGCACTATCAGCCTTTGGTGTGCGCATCCAGCGGCAAGATCCATGCTTTTGAGGTGCTGATGCGTTGGCAGCATCCCACACTCGGGGCGATCTCGCCGGCTCAGTTTATTCCTCTAGCCGAACGCCATGGTCTGATGGAACAGCTTGGACAATGGACGCTGGATCAAAGTCTTAAGCAATATGCGGTTTGGGAGCAAGAAGGTATCGCGCCTGCTCGTATCGCGGTGAATGTATCTCCGCTGGAGTTTGCCGCAGAGGGCTTTGTTGAGCAGGTATCCACTAAGCTCAAGCGTTATCAACTCTCGCCCCACTGCTTAGAATTAGAGTTAACGGAAGGAGTCTTTGTTCAAAGGGATGAATCCACGCTAGAGCGCTTGGATCAACTGGCCAAAATGGGCATCCGGCTCGCGATTGATGATTTTGGCACAGGCTACTCGTCACTAGCTTACCTGAAGCATTTGCCGGTCAACCAACTCAAGCTCGATCGTTCCTTTATTCAAGGGCTGCCCCACAATAAGGCCGATCAAGCGATAGTGGAGTCCACGCTGGCCCTGTGCAAGGGTTTAAAAATGCAGGTTGTCGCTGAAGGGGTTGAAACAAGTGAGCAGGCAGCTTATCTGAGCGAGCAAGGCTGCGACCTGCTGCAAGGCTTCTACTTTGGCCGACCACAAGACACAACCCAAACCACGCAATTGCTGCGACAAAACAAACAGCGTGCCACACAAATCCATTGTGCCTAGGCCGCCCACAAGTTATACACTCAGTCTTATCCACATTGCCCACAGACTTATCCACAAACCCATGCATAAACCAACAATATCAACAGGGTCTCGCTAGAGAAAACCACTCGGGACATCTGCCGTCCATAAGTGCCAAACGAGGCTGAACCCTAGAGCAAACAAGAGTAAACCTCCTAACGCACTCAGCAGCAAGCTCCAACGCGACCAGCCTGTTTGCTGCAGGCGCAGTAAACGCTGGGCCCA
>SKOQ01000211.1 GCA_007119985.1 Marinospirillum sp. | reverse complement strand
GAGGTCGTCGCGCTGTTGTTCGGTTCCGGGAAACTCGTCATCACGGGTGGGAAACAGCCCGTAGACGCCGAGCACGCCGTCGACAAAATCGTCTCCCGGCTTGAAGACCTCGGATTGCTCGAGTGAGGGCGTCCCACCGTCGACGAGAGGTCACTGGTCGAAAATCGCCGGACGAGCGACAGTTTTCAGGCAGTCGTAGCCCCGGGACTGAACGCCAGAAGCGATCGGTTGAAGCGACGCAAGTCGAGGCTGGAGCGTTCGCGCGATCGTTTCGATCGTGGAACGAGACCGAGGCGTAACGAGTGCCTCTCCTTGCCCTATATCCTGTATAGGGCTACGTGTGCACGTTTCAATCGTTGCCCAATTCGACGAACGGACGGTCGTGCTTAAGGCGAGTCTCGGACGACCCGTGAGGCATGTCGACCCCCACCGATGGCGCCCCCGATCCACAGCGCCACGCCCGAGACCATTCGACCCCCGATCGCTCCACGCCCAGCGGCGAGAGCGCGCTCACCGGTGCGCTCGGAACCGGAACGACCGGCCGCCGGTACACGGGATGGCGACGACTCTTCCAGCTCGCCGGCGTGGCCGGTGCGGTCATCGTACTGGCGTTGCTGACCAGCGGCGCGTCGGCCATCGCGTTCGGGGCGGCGATCGTCGGGTTGGTGATCCTGGCGGAGGTCGCCACGGCGTACCTGTGAGGGCGGCGGATCGACCGATCTCGTCGGGAGTGGATTTTTGGCGCGAGCGCCTCGTCGAGGCATGGATCTGACGTCGTGGGCCGGTGCACCGATTCGCGTCGGCCTCTCCCTCACATTCTTTGGCGTGCCTGTCGCCGGCTCCGTCTACGCCGACAGCAGGAGGCGTGGGGGCACGACTCGGGTCGTCGCTGCTCGCGGCCGGCTACGACGCACTCGGCCCGCTGGGAGCGGCTATCTACTGGGATCGACGGCGGCGAGCCGACCAGGCGCAGGAGTGAGGAGAACGGTCACGGCGCCTGGAGCCGCTGGAGGACGGAGACTACGTGGCCCGGAGGCCCCGAGACCCTGCCCTACGCGCGACCGGCGAGTACGTAGGTTTCCATCGGGTGGACGATCCCCTCGTCGTCGATGCGGTCCCGGAGTCCGCTTCTCACCTCCTCGACGAGCGCCTCCCTGACTGCTGGTTCCACCCCGGCGAGCGAGGCGGACAGTGGCGAGCTGGCGGCCTCCCGGCGGACGAACTCCTCGACCGAGGGGTAGCGCACCGAACCGACCTCGATGGAGACGGTCGGTTCGTCGAACGCCGTCTCGTCGGCGATTTCTCGCAGGTCGTCGAGCTCCCACGCCGGGAACGGTGAGCGCATCATCGCGGCCGCCTCGTCACTGACGTGGCGCTCCAGCGCGTCGGCCAAGACGACGTACCCCGGGTTGTACTCGAGCGGACGCCAGACGCTGAGGGCCGCGCGTCCACCGGGGGCGAGCACGCGGTGGATCTCCCCGAGCGCGGCTGCGGGATCGTCGAAGAACTGGAGGGCCTGCTGGCAGCAGACGACGTCGAAGTTCCCGTCGTCGAAGGGGAGATTGGCTGCATCACCCTGTCGCCACTCAATTCCGGGCTCGCCCGCTGGGGCGTTCGCCTTCGCCTCCGCGAGCATCCCCTCGTTCACGTCGAGGCCGACGACGGTTCCCTCGGCGCCGACCCTCGGGGCGGCCCGTCGCGCAACGATTCCGGTCCCGCAGGCGACGTCGAGCACCCGTTCACCCTCGCGCGCGGTGGCCCGGTCGAGGAGGCGCTCGGCCCAGGGCGCGAACATCGGCGGAACGAGGTACGCCTCGTACGCCTCCGGGGCGCTTCGGTCGAGCTGCCAGCCGGTCGATCGCTGCTCGGAATCGCTCACGGGAGTCCCCTCCTGGTGCCTTCGAATCGACCGCGTGGGAGTCTCCTCCTGGCGCGTACGAATCGACCTCGTCGAACTGTGGCGTGCTCCGGTGGTGTCATCGTCGTCTCACGGGTGCAGCGTACGGCAGCTGCGAGGGTAATGATTCCTCGTGAAACGTTTCACGCCGTGAAAGCGGGAGACGGGTCGCTGGATACGGCTGACCAGATGGCGAATCCGAGAGGTCGCTGGATACGGCTGACCAGATGGCGAATCCGAGAGGTCGCTGGATGCGGCCAGCCAGCCGGCGAATCCGGGGTGGTCGTCGTTACACCCGTTCGAGCGACCGGCGCGACGCGCTCTCCTCGGCCACCTCGAGCGGCCTGGCCTCCGCCAGGTAGCGCTCGTGGACCGACTCCGCCCACCGCCGCACCTCGGGTGCCGCCGAATCGACGACCCCTCGCACCGCCTCCGTGTCGGGATCGTAACAGCAGATGCTAACGCGCTCGTCGAAGAGGCAGATCCCACACCGTTCGCCGATCGGGAGGTCGTCGTGCAAGAAGACGGTGTAGTTTGGCCGTTTCGCAGCCGCCGCGACCCGTTCTGGGTCCCACGAGAGGAGTTCCTCGAAGACGGCGGGCGGATAGATGTACTCGCACTCGAGGTCGTCGAGGGTGCGCTCGAAGAAGGCCTCGAGGTTACTCGACTTCAGGATCGCCATTCCGTACCCGCGCATCGACGACGACTCCTCGATGAGTTGCGTGACGCGTTCGACGGGGCTGGTGTGCAGCTTGGGGCAGTGTTGAGCCTTGCTGGTTGGGGTGTGGCCGCACTCCTTATCGCCACCCGCACATTTCGGTGGGAACCGTAAGTTTTCGAAGGGCCGGCAGGTTCGGCTACCCTTTGCTTCGAGGATGTGCCAGACCTGGCTCATTTTTGGCAAGACCGCAGTGTCGCACCGGGTGATGCTGCGCGAGCGATGGAAGCACGCTAGTTTTT
>SKOQ01000228.1 GCA_007119985.1 Marinospirillum sp. | reverse complement strand
TGGTTCCTGGTGCTGCTGGCGCGCAAGCCATGTCGACCAGTGAAGTGCCGCTTGTGGATGCATTAAATGCCGTGGGAGCACGAGATCTGGCTATCACGATTAACCTGCTGGGTTTGGCGGGTTTGGTGGCGTCTTTCTTCTCGATTATTTACGGCTATAGCCGACTGGTGTTTGCTCTTTCGCGTGCGGGTTATCTGCCTAAGAGCCTTTCTGTGACCTCTGAGCGCAAGGTACCTGCACGGGCGTTGATTCTGCCGGGTGTGCTGGGTTTTGTGGCTTCACTGAGTGGAGAAGGGGATTTGATGCTGGCGATGGCGGTTGTGGGGGCGACGGTCTCTTATGCGCTGATGGCTTATAGCCATATTCTGCTGCGCACTCAGCGTCCTGATCTGCCTCGGCCTTATCGCACCCCCGGTGGTCGCCTGACTTCTGGTGTGGCGCTGGTGCTGGCGCTTGTTGCTCTCACTGGCGTCTATGCGTTTGATCCGCGTGCCTTCTGGTATACCTCGGTGCTCTTTGCCCTCGGGGCAGCCTACTACTTTGGCTATAGCCGCCATCATCTGGTGGCCAAAACAGCCGAAGAAGAGTTTGCCCTGCTGGCCGATGCCGAAGCCGATTTGCAGCCTGAGCCAGAAGCTGAGCTGACGCCTGTCGTGAATTAAATCCTCTCGATGGCAGACTCAAGACACCCGTTGGCGGTGATCTTGGGTCCGCCATCTCTTGATTGATAGGGGTTATTGCCCTGCGCGCGACCAAGCACAAGCCGGTGCGGCAGGCTGGTCACAGATCAGGTTGATGTGCTCCAGATAAAAGGGCGGCAAGGGGCTCAGCGGCAGGTTCTCGATGGTCACCTTGGTGTCTTCAAACACATTCTCGTTCAGTGTTCTGTGTAGCGTTGAGGTGAGGTAATCAAGCGTAAAATGCGTGACCTCGCCATGATATCGAGAAAAACCGAAATAGCGGTATTCTGCGAGTCTTAAGCGATCCTCCACCATCACAAAGTGCAGTGTTTGAGAGGCGGTCCAGTTGCTGCCACAACTCAAAAAATAACGCAGTTGAATCAACAGAGCCCCCGAATGCAGTTGGATATCATCGAGCGGATCGGCCAAGCAAGGTGCATCTGCGTTGGCCGGTGGTGGCAAAAAATCATCACGACTGATCAACAGCTGATCACCACTGGCGCTGCCGATCAGGATGATCAAGCGGCGTGAGTTCACATTCAGCGGTGGTGCGTCATCGTTGTCTTGATGAGCAATCAGCTTGTTAGGATCGTCTTCGAGCAAGACCAGAAGGGTGTCCTGCTGGCCGTTGTGGTTTAAATCTCCCGTCCTGTAGAGCTCAAGCTGCCAGCCTTCAGTGATCCACGGGGCAAAGTGAGCCTGAGCTTCTGCTGGCGTCATGCTGTTGGAGCGCGGTGTGCTGGAATCTGGCGTATTGGGGGAGCTCTGGGCAAAAGCCAGCACCTGAGTGCAGAGTAAGAGCAGGCACAAGATCAGCTGGGGCAGGCTGGACATGGTTGAGAAGACCTTAGAGAGAGGTGTGAATGGCATCCAAACGCAGCCAGCCTGATCAGGACCACTTGTGCAGTCGTTGATCAGGCGGGTTGCATCCGTGCTGCTCCAGCTGATTCTAGCGCGTATAGCCAGGCAAACCTGCCATCTGTTGCTGAATAAACATTCCTGTGGCATTCATATTGGCGGCCATCGCATCGGCGGCCGCAAACTGGCGATAGAGTCGCTGTTCCATCTGGTCCAGACGCATCAACTGGGCTTCAATCCGATCATCAATGCGTTTGATTTCATTATTCAGCCCATCCGTGCGTGTTTCGATCAGTCCTTTCTGCAGCTGACCTTCGACGACGGTGGTTTTGGTCATGCTGTCTGCTAAAGCACCAAAGCGAGCCGCATAGCCTTCTTCTGGATGACCAATAATATGGGCAACCCGATCAAAATCTTCATCTAAGGCCGCATTCAGCTTGGCCGAATCAATCCGCAGCGTGCCATTTTGTGGATTGGGGTTTTTGGGATCATAGCTGGGATCGACATAGGTTTCGATACCGATCAAGGCCAGCATGTTTTCTGGCTCGCCCCCGGTTGGGGTATACAGCTCATTGCGCAGCTGTGTTTCTATTGAGCGCACCACACCTTCGCCACCCAGTGGGCCTTTTTTGGCTTCATTGAGATGAATGATGACATCGTTATAGGCCATCACAAAGGCATCGATATTGTCCTTGATCGCCTGCTTGTCTTGATCCACATTCAGATTGCCGATGCGCTGCTCTGCGGGCAGATTCCCAGCACCGGCTGCCACATTGATGGTGACACCGCTGATGACATTCGCAAAGGTATTGGTGGAACTGCGGCTTTCGATACCATCGACTCGAATACGGGCATCCAGATCAGCATCTGGATCGGTGGAGAGATCGGAAGCGGTCAGCGCGTCGCTGTGGATTGTTAAGCGGCCATCATTGCCTGTTTGGCTGGCATTAACAGTCAGGCGCACCTGCCCGTTGCCTTCATTGACCAGATTGGCAGAGGCCACACCGCGTAAATCCTCGTGGCTGTTGATCTTTTCTCGAACTTGATCTGCGGTGAGGCCGCCAATTTCTAAGGTCACGCCATTGATCTCGAGCGTGGCATCTTCTGCAAAGGTGTCTTCAGCACTGAGCGATTCGGAAACAAAGCGATCGGCGCGCGCTTCGGCAAGCACTTCGATCTGGTAATTACCTAGTGTGGCACCAGCCAGATGATCGGCCTGAGCGGTAAAGAGTTGGGGTTGGCTAGATTGCGCAGCCAGCTGCTGGAATTTCTCTGGGGAGTTGAGCTGGTTCATCGCCGCGTTGAGCTGATTGAGGCGGCTGGC
>SKOQ01000149.1 GCA_007119985.1 Marinospirillum sp. | reverse complement strand
GGCCCCTTTTCATCAGTGCGTAGGCAGTTGTGACGCCGGTAATCCCCGCGCCGATCACGGCGATGCTGTTCATCCTCTTCTCCTTGTTCGTTCCTGGGTACTTGGGTAAAAGGTACGCGCTGTACACTGCACAAAAGTATAGGTGGATTTGAGCAGTGAATAAGACTGAACATTATCTCTTTGGCGGGATGATTTGCTTAACTTTGATTGATCTGTGGATTTATCAACTGCATTTTCCTGCTGCGGCGCATTAAAAAACCCGCTCCGAAGAGCGGGTTCTGATCTTGGCGAGATCGGTAGACAGCTTAGCTGCCGACGATACGGCCATCTTCACGACTGATCACCAGCGTACCTGAACGCGGGTAGATGGCAGCAGTGGAAGGCCAGTGGCTGTTGATCTGACCGGCGGCAAATTCAGCGGCGCTGGTGGTGGCCCCTGGATGCTGCACATTCACAAAGAGGGTCTTTTGATCCGGTGTGGTGCAGACGCCGGTGATTTCCTGACCAATCGGCCCAACCAGGAAGCGCTTCAGCACCAGATTCACAGGATCACAAGCCAGCATCTGGTTGTTGCCGAACTCGGCCCACTTGCCAGTGTTGACCACGCTCTCGCTCATATCGGTTTGAATCCACAGACGGCCTTGGCGATCAAACCACAGGCCATCAGGGCTATTGAAGATCTGCTCCTGATTGAGAGGTGCACCGGCAAACTGCGAATCACCCTCTGGACCGGCCATAATGAACAGATCCCATTCAAAGCGCGTGGCTTGTGCTGTACCTGCCTCACGCCAGCGGATGATTTGCCCCCAGTCGTTGGCGGCGCGTGGGTTGGCAGGATGCAGCTGGTCTTCAGTACGACGCGAGTTGTTGGTCAGCGTGAAGTAAACCTCGCCAGTGTGCGGATGCACAGCACCCCATTCTGGGCGGTCCATCTTGGTCGCACCAACAAAATCAGCCGCCAAACGGGTGTTGACCAGTACATCCGCCTGACTATGGAAGCCGTTCTCTGCGCTCAAGCCGCCCATGCCAAAGACCAGTGGCAGCCACTCGCCTGAGCCGTCTTCATTAAAACGCGCGACATAGAGGGTGCCGTGATCCAGCAGATGGCCGCCTGCTGTTGCCTGATGATAGGGCTGAGCACTGACAAACTTATAGATATATTCAAAGCGGGCATCATCACCTGAGTAGCAGACGATGGGCTGGCCCTCGACTGGTGGCTGGAAGACCACACCTTCATGAGCAAAGCGGCCTAAGGCGGTACGCTTGATGGGCGTAGACTGGGGGTTAAAAGGATCGATCTCGACAACCCAGCCAAAGGTGTTGGGCTCATTGCGGAAATCCTCTGTCGCCTGCGCAGCGTGAGGCGTCGCGTTAAAGCGCTGATACAGATCCGAGGCTTGGTCGGCCTTCTCCCAAGCATAGCGGCTGGTGCCCTCACGTGTTACGCCATAGCGGCGCTGCTCACGTGGTTGGGTGGCCGTATTGATAAAATACCCTGCCCAGTTTTCTTCACAAGTCAGGTAGGTGTTCCAAGGCGTCACACCGTGGGCGCAGTTGTTGAGCGTGCCGCGTGTGCGCGTTCCTTCTGGGCTAAAGCGCGTTTTGATTAAATCTGAGCCGCGCACTGGGCCGCTGATTTGCATCTCGGTAGTGCCGGTAATGCGACGATTACGCGGATCAGCCACCACCTGCCATTCTCCATTGGCCTGCTTGCGAATACGCACCACGCTGACGCCGTGGGCATGCATTTCTTTCAGCACTTCATCGGCTGGACGCTGACCGTTAAATAAGGGCACGGCATTGCGGTTCAGTGATTGGCCGCGCGCTGAGGCATGCATAAAGCGAGGCTCAACATACTCATGGTTCATCACCAGCAGGCCATCTTCTGAACTGCCTTCATAGGGCGATTGGCCCTCGATGGGATAGAAGTGCATGCCATCGTGATGGCTGCCCATCTGCTGCTCTTGATCGGCGCCGGTGTTGGTTAGTGGATCAAAGGCAGGCATCCGGCCACTGATCGGCTCGCCCCAAGGCACAAGAACCTGATGACGATAACCCGCTGGCAGGGTGACTTCATCGCGTGCATGGGCCGCAATCGCATCAAAACCAACCAGCTGGGGGCCACTGGCAACACCGCGCGATGAACCTGCGGCGAGGGCGGATGAAGAAGACAAGAGCGAGTGACCAAAAAAACCAAATAACGCAGCGCTCAGGCTGCCCTGGAGCAGACTGCGACGATCGAGGCGCTTATCCAAAATATCGGCAAAGTGGGCATTGTTGGAGGTATTGCTGAGAGGCTCATCACCCTCTCCGAGATCAATGATGTTGACTTCTTGTGTTGGACGAGTCATGGCGCACCTTTTTGATAGGAATGTCTTTTTTGAGCGATCCTGCCTGTGCTGCATATCAGTGGCAGCCGGCGAGATCATCAGCTTGGTTAACTTGGCGCAGCCTAGAGAAGTGAGATGAAAAAATAGCGACATCGATGTGGCAGAAAGGTGAAAAATGCATTTTTTTGTATTGAGAAAGCCTCTCATTAAAAAGGTCAGACCAATATTTGATTTTGGATGCCAGACAAGTGCTTAGCTCAGTGGAGCATGATCAGCGGATTTTTATCTATGCGTGCAGGTTTATTAGACATAAGTCGGATCATTGCACTGGATATTTGACAGTAAAAAGAGCAATGCCTAGCATTACTTCTATTCGGTGTAAATTGGTATGACCAATTTTCCAGATTAAAGTCACGTCAGCAGCGAGATGCTGGCCTCACACTAGCCTTCTGGTCTGAGGTGGGCCATCGAGCAGAGGTAGAGCATGAGCGATCCTGTCAAAATTTATCCAGCACGGCCGACCAAGGTGTATTTT
>SKOQ01000085.1 GCA_007119985.1 Marinospirillum sp. | reverse complement strand
GCCGCTCAGCGCTGCCTCATTCCTTTTGATTGCGATGCCTTCTCACGCCAAGCCCTCTACTCTTTACAAGGGGCGATCGAGGAGCTGCGTGTTGATCACAATCCAGATCTGGAAATCGAGGGGATTATCGTGAATCAGTTTAACGTCCAGGCCAAACTCCCCCAGCAGTTGATTGAAGCGCTATTAGAGGAAGGCCATCCCCTGCTGGATGTCCATCTGAGTTCATCCGTGAAAATGCGTGAGTCGCATCAAGTCTCTCAACCACTGATCCACTATGCACCCAAGCACAAGCTCACCCAACAATTTGAAGCCCTGTATCGCTCGATTACATGATGAATGCAAATACCCCTCGCCCACCCTTGGGCTGTTCACGCTCGGTCGATTCGAATCAGCAAGGGCCACATGAACAGCTGCTGAGCTGTGTTGGTAAGCACCGAGCACACGCTTTTCAAAAACCGATTGCCGATTTTAATCAGGCTGCGTTTAATCTAGCCGCACAGTTATACCAAGCACATGGTGGACCACTGATCCTCGACTCTTGCTGTGGCGTTGGCGTCAGCACCCGTTTATTGGCTGAGCAGCATCCTGATCATCTGGTACTGGGTTTGGATCGCTCTGCCGCGCGGCTGGATAAAAAACTCGGCCCCTTGCCGCCGAATGCCCATCTAATCCGCACAGATTTGGCTGATTTTTGGCGTTTAGCTGCCACTGCTGGCTGGCAACCCGAACAGCATTATCTGCTGTATCCCAACCCCTATCCCAAGAGCAAGGATTTAAAGCTGCGCTGGCATGGCCACCCCGTTTTTCCTAGCCTGCTCGCCTTGGGTGGCCGCTTGATCAGTCGCAGCAACTGGCTGATTTATTTGCAAGAGATGGAGATCGCCCTCACCCATTGTGGCTTTGCACCTCGGCTCACAGAACTGCCGCCTCAACCCCAGCCTTTGACAGCTTTTGAACGTAAATACCAGCTCAGCGGCCAGACACTCTGGCAGATCGAGTGCCGATTGGATGCATCCCCTGCTGCACCCTCAACCCAGTAACGAGACACACCCTGTGAGTGATTTTAACCCTATGTCTACATCGGCTGGACTGTCTGCCTTTGAGCAGGAGGTGCGCCGTATTGCGGCTGCGCCTGAACGCTTTGCCCATCCACGCCGCCCTTTTAATGCCAGAGGGAGCTTTGTCGAGCGCTGCACTGGGTGCCGCCTGCCCACTCAATCGTGCATTTGTGCTTATCGCACCCCTGTCGATGCGGGGGTCGAATTTTGGGTGCTGATGCATATTGAAGAGGTAAACAAGCCCACCAATACTGCTCGCTTGATCGGTGATACGCTGCCCTCAACGCGCGTTTTCCCTTGGCAACGCACCCAGCCGCCACAAGCCTTGCTGGAGGCCCTGCAAGACCCTCGCTATGAGCCGCTGATTATCTTTCCTGATGATCAGGCCGATTATCAGCATCGCGTCACCAGCTGGCCTCAGGTCGAAGCCAAGCTGGAAGGGCGGATTCCGGTTTTTCTGCTGCTGGATGGCACTTGGCGGCAAGCACGCAAGATGTTTCGTCAAAGCGCTTATCTGCAAGATTTACCTGTCTTACCTGTGCATAGTGAGCGCACAACGCGCTATCAGCTGCGCAAGCCTGCCTCGGAGCAGCATCTGTGCACCGCAGAAGTAGGCATTGCACTGCTAGAGATGGCCGCACAAACTGAAGCGGCACAAGTGCTGGAACAGTATTTTACTGTGTTCAATGAAGGCTATGGTGCTGCCCGCCGCCAAGCCAGTGCGGATTTAAATCAGGCTCAGGCTTGGCTACTGGCTTATCAAGCGCAGCAAGCCCAAGCTTAATAAAGCCAAGTCCAAAAAAAGGCCAGCATCTGCTGGCCTCATTTTGAACTCACCCACATCTCATCCATTAAACCTTAAACTGACTCACCTGCTGGTTGAGCAGACTGGCCTGCCCTGCAAGCTCTTGACTGGCTTGAGTCAGATTGGCAGCCGCGTCTTCTGTCTGAGTAGAGAGGTCATTAATGTTGAATACATTACGATTGATCTCCTCTGCAACCGAGGACTGCTCTTCGGCGGCACTGGCAATCTGCAAGTTCATATCCGCAATCTGTCCAATCGCTTGATTCACTTCATTCAAGCGCAAGGCCATTTCTTCCGCACGCGAAACAGTTTGTTGCGCGGCTTCTCGGCTCTCACCCATGACCTGGACAACTTGATCTGTCTGTGCAAACAGGCGATCCACGACCTGCTGAATATCCTGAGTGCTCTGCTGAGTGCGTGCTGCCAAGGAGCGCACTTCATCCGCCACCACGGCAAAACCGCGACCATGCTCGCCTGCGCGTGCAGCCTCAATGGCGGCATTTAATGCCAATAGATTGGTTTGTTCAGAAACCGCGCTGATCACATCCAGCATACCCGCTATATCCTGAGTCCCCCCTTTGAGCGCAGTCATCGCCTCAGTGCTTTTATCCAGCGTTGCATCGAGCTTCTGCAAGGCGCTCAGCGTCGCTTGGAGCAGCTGATGGCCCTCGCGTGTTTGCTGATCGGCATGGCTGGCCTGCTGCGCGGCCTGTCCAGCATGGGCAGCCACTTCTTGCACTGTCGCCGTCATCTGATTCATGGCTGTCGCGACTTGGTCTGTCTCAGCACTCTGTTGACTGACCACCCGCGCGCTTTCTTGAGTGATCGAAGAGAGCTCTTCTGATGCTGCAGATACTGAATCTGCCGAGTGTCCGACTTCTTGCACTAGATGATGAATCTTATCGACAAAAGCATTAAAGGCCTCGGCAATGCGCGCTACCTCGTCCTGACCTTCCACCTGCATCCGCTGCGTTAAATCGCCTTCTCCTTGACCAATATCCACCAT
>SKOQ01000203.1 GCA_007119985.1 Marinospirillum sp. | reverse complement strand
ATCGAAAATCTAGAGCAACTGCGTGTACTGTGGTACGGCGAAAAAATTCATGTGGCTGTTGCGCTCGAAGCGCCGCCAGCCGGTGTTGATACGCCTGAGGATTTAGCGGCGGTGCGTAAACAGATTCAATAATTCCATAACTAGAATTATAGTTGTTAATAAAATACACAGCCATAATTCTAGCCTTTCACATACAGTAAATAAAATTCTGAATTCACTTGTCGCCTACCTTCAACTCCAAGTTGTTTGGGGATACCATCAGATTTAATCTCTTATTTAACTACATTTCGAGTGCCTGTCACTATAAGTTAGCTTGTATATCAAAAAGCGTAGTGTTTTTAAGGTAGACATATTAATTATTGAAAGATAATTAGACGTATTTCCATCACTAATGTAGTGATGAGAGTCTTGTTGCATTCTTAAAGGTTGGTCTTATCTAACGTATATAAGTTAGATTAACGACTTAGATAATAGGATAAATTAACCTACTGAAATAGTTAAATTTAAACTTATATTGTAGGAAAAATCTCTCTTTTTTTGTAGTTTTTTTCGGGTATTTATACGGATTACTATGTGTTCTAATGCTCGCACATTCAGAGGGTAGATACCTCAATGTTGAGAAGCGTAAGTAACAATGTTGAACTTATGTAAATAAGTGGCCAGGGATATAAAATTAATAAAGACATTCCTAACAAAGTCAGTAGCAATAACTATTTAAATTTTAATTGAGAGAAAGAAATAATGAACTTTAAAAAAGCAGCTTTAACTATTGCATTAGTATCTAGTGTTTTTGCTATCAATGCGAATGCCGCTGAAGGTACTGCAGAGGTTACTTTACAAGGCCTAATTACAACGACAACTTGCAATGTTACAGCTAACCAAGGCAATTCTGTTCTTGATGTTGGCATTTTTAAGAGTGCAGAGTTTACCCCGAATGTACAGCTTGGTAATACGGAACTAGTAGTAAATTTGGCTGATTGTCCGGATACTGAGAGCGGTGATCTTATTATCACAGGTGTGACAGCGCAAAATCGTGCAGAAAACGATATTTTTACTTCATCAGTAGATGGAACTGTTGGCTTTATGATTCAAGATTCAGCAGGTAATCAAGTAGCGAACTTCGTCGCGACGCCATTAGACGTTGAGGAAGGTGCTGCAACATATACTTTTAAAGTCGGTATGGCTTCTACCACAGTAACCCCAGTTGCTGGCTTATACAGTGCGCCTATTAACGTAACATATGTAACTAAATAACACCTAAATTACTTAGTGCTATATGTAGGCAGTTAATCATTTCCTATGAGAAAGGTTTTTACCTATTCGCATTTGACTGGGGACATTATGTCCCCTATCTTTATTTTAGGTGTACTATTGGGGGTTGTATGGAAAAATATTATAAGCTTTTGTTATTGAATTTTTTTTTATCTACGTCTGCCTTGGCTGGTATTTCCGTAGACACAACCCGTGTAATTTTTTCAAGTGAAAATGTTACGCAAGGGAAATCAGTGGGGGTAAGCAGTAGTAAGCAGTCTACGACGCCATATTTAGTTAAAGCACAAGTCATTGCAGATATTGACGGCAATAATACTAATGTTCCATTTGTAGTCACTCCATCTTTATTTCGTTTAGAACCAGGCAATACTAATCAACTACGAATTATGTATATTGGTGGGGATTTACCTAATGATAAAGAGACAGTATTTTATTTTCGTACTACCGCTATGCCTGCTGGCGATAAAAATTCTTTAGAATTTCAGAAGGTAGTCGGTGGTGCTTTATCTGTTTCTACTGGAACAATAATTAAGTTATTCTATAGACCAAATGGGTTATCGTTAACGCAGAAACAGGCCATGGCTAACTTAGAATTTACACAAAAAAGTCAGTATTTAGTTGCGAGAAATCCAACACCTTACTTTATTACTTTGTCAACATTAACTGTTGATGGGGTTAGTGTACCACTAAGTTTGAATAATACGATGTTAGCTCCTTTCTCCACTCAGCATTATTTGGTTAAATCACCAGTGATTAAAAGTGTACAATGGCAAGCCATAAATGACTATGGTGCTAAGGAGGAATTTAATGGTAAAATTAATTAAAAAGACAATAAAAATATTTATCATTTTTGTTGTTTTTACTTCGGTAAGTCATGCTTCTTCGACAATGACATTTAGAGCATTAATTGGTGAGGACATAACTGGTTGTGATGTTATTTTGCCAGAAACCACATTGAATTTTAAACCTCTTCAGGGTAAAAATATTATTGGGCCAGTTTCTACCTTTCAAATAAATAAGTTATCTTTACAATTGTTTTGTGAAGAACAAGTTAGAGATATTGTGCCATCAATTACACTAAAAGGTAGTACACCTTATCTTGGTAATGATACTGTATTTTTAAACGGAGAGCCTAATGGTGTAGGTTTTATGGTAAGGCGAGGTAGCGAACAACCGCCGTTAAATGATTTTTATAATAAAGATGAAGCAATAAAAAATAATAATACCCCAATTAATTTAAATACTCTTGGGAATGCAAATAACTATTATAATGAAGAAAGTTTGTGGATTGGACTTGTTGGTCCAGTATCTAGCCCTATTAAATCAGGGCCCTTTTCTGCGACATTAATTATTAATGTTGTTTTTCGATAGTCTGGAGTAAATGTTATGCAAAAAAAACATCTATTTAGTCTAGCATTTTCAAGGTGTATAAATTTATCAGTAATTGGTTTGCTTTTCTGGATCCCGTTATCTGAAGCTGGTTCTGCTACTTCTGTGTTTAAATTTTCAGCTACATTTATTGGTGGTAGCTGTGAAGTAACAACAACAAGATCGCAAATTATTTTTAATGGAGGAGAAGCTATTTTACCCGTGGATATACGCTT
>SKOQ01000034.1 GCA_007119985.1 Marinospirillum sp. | reverse complement strand
GCGCTGGCCTCAGCAGGTCGTGCACTGGCTCCTGATCTCGCCTTACTGCTGAGCGCGACTCTGCTGATGGGCTTGGGTGTGGCGATCATGCAGCCCGCGCTGCCTGCCGTGCTCTCTTTATGGTTGACGCCACAAGGCTTGGCGCTGGGTACGGCCGTCTATATGAACGGCATGCTAATGGGTGAATTTATTGGCGCAGGGCTGACACTGCCTTGGTTAATGCCCTTGCTGGATCATCAATGGCGCGCCACGCTACTGGTGTGGTCTTTACCCGGCATCCTTGTCGCCGGTTTGGCCCTGCTACCGCGTTTGCGTCAAACAGAAACCGCTCCAGCGGCGACCACCACCCAGCAAAGCGCAGGCCTCTCACCCTCTTGGCTCCCCGATTGGTCTGACCCCCTGCTGTGGCGGATAGGTTTTATGCTCGCTGTCAGCGCATCGCTGTTTTTTGGCACCAATGCCTATATGAGCAGCCTGCTCGAAGCCCGCAATGAAGAACATCTCCTTGAAGCGGCTTTTTTCTGGTTCAACAGCGCGCAGATGTTCGCCTCTCTTTTTATGCTGGTGATGGCTAAGCACTGGATCGCCCGTAACTGGCCACTGCGTATCAGCTTGCTCACCTGCTTGGTTGGACTCCTGCTTTTTTTGATCACCGAAGGCGCACTGAGTCTCTTTTTCGGCTTTGTGCTGAGCTTTGGCGCGGGCGTGTTGTTGATCCTGCTGGTCGCGCTGCCTGCGCAACTCCGCAGCAGTGCCGAAGCGGGTCGTTTGGCCGCAGGGGCCTTCACCCTCTCCTATGGCTTGTCTTTTGTCTTGCCTCTGCTTGGGGGGTTGGTTGCCGACTTCACGCAACAGGCCAGCATGAGTCTGTGGTTCTTACTACTGCTCGCCACGGCTGTGCTACCCTTGGCTTGGACACTACCTTTAAGTGCAGCAGATCAGAGCCAGACTGAGCGCTAGTCCAGCCGACTTCAGCATCAGGCCCAGAGGGAGAAGAACATGCATCCGAAGCATCAGATGGCTTTCAATCCATCAACGACGGCATCCCACTCAGGAGCAGCACCAGCCTGCCAGTGTGGCTCTTTGCTGCTGGTGCGCTTTCATCAGCGCATCATGAATGAGCTGACACGACGAGCGTTGCTTGGCGGCAGCCTGACTGCATTGGCTGGCCTGTTTAGCGGCCTGATCAGTCCACAACTGGTGGCCGCGCACCCCACGCCATCTGCACCATTGGCGCTCACCCATCTGCGCCTTTTTGATGGTGAGCGCCTGCATGAAGGCCAAGCGATTTGGATTGAGAATGGCAAGATTCGCGCACTGCTGGCCGAGAATGCCCTTCCAGCCGATCTGGCGCGTCTTGATTGCCAAGGCAAAACAGTGATTCCCGGTTTGATTGATGCCCACTGGCATACCACGCTGGCCGCCATCACTCAGGCACAAGCCATGACCGCCGATCTTGGCTATGTGCATCTGGTTGCAGGACGTGAAGCCGAGCGCACACTGATGCGCGGCTTTACCAGCGTGCGCGATGTTGGCGGGCCTGCCTTTGCGCTCAAACGTGCAATCGATGAAGGGCTGATTCCAGGCCCTAGAATCTACCCTGCTGGCGCGATGATTTCTCAGACCTCAGGCCATGGTGATTTTCGCCTGCGACATGAACTGCCACGCAGTCCACTCAGCCCCCTTGCGATCACCGAGCAAGCGGGTGTTGCCGTGATTGCTGATGGCGAGGCGGAGGTGCTCAGACGCACACGCGAACAGCTGATGCTGGGCGCAAGCCAGATCAAACTGATGGCAGGTGGTGGTGTCGCCTCCAGCTATGATCCCTTGGATTCAGTGCAGTTTAGTGAGCGCGAACTCCGTGCCGCCGTTGAGGCTGCTGCCGATTGGGGCACCTATGTGATGACCCATGTCTACACCTCAGCGGGGATTCAGCGCGCGCTCCGTGCAGGGGTGCGCTCGATAGAGCATGGTCAGCTGGCCGATGAAGAAACGGTACGCATGATGGCGGATCAGGGAGCTTGGTGGAGTCTACAACCCTTTTTGCAAGATGAGGATTCCAACGTGTACCCAGATGAGGCACGGCGTGCCAGCCAAGCACAGGTCGCACAAGGTACGCTACGCGCTTATGAGCTGGCACAGCGTTTTGGCGTCGCGACAGCCTGGGGAACCGATGTCTTGTTCAATCCGCAAAATACCCAGACCCAAGGGCGGCAGCTGGCAAAAATGACCCGCTTTTATTCGCCTTTAACCGCTCTCAAAATGGCAACGGCCGATAATGGCGCGCTCTTAGGCTTATCTGGGCCACGCAACCCCTATCCTGCTCCGCTAGGACGTATCGAGGCACAGGCTTGGGCTGATTTGCTGGTGGTCGAGGGTGATCCTGAACGCAGCCTCGATTTTCTCAGCGACCCAGAACGCAACCTTCGCTTGATTATGAAAGGCGGCCAGATTTACAAAAACACCCTATCCAACTCAGCCTAAAAAGCACGCAGACCGCAAAGCCCAGCTACAAGGTACCACGCAGGTGGAGCTTAAACTGGGTCGGATCGAGCAGAACCTCGCGCAGTGGCCGCCCTGGTTTGTACTTCATATCGTAGGTCAGAATGCGTTGTACCTGCTCTTTTAACTCAGGGCTGGCCTGCACACCTAGAATCACCGACATCACCGCTCGGGGTGGGAAGGGATAGAAGTAGATGGTCTGCCCGTTCTTGAGCTGCTGGCTCGATTTCGCATCACTCAAGGGGCGCACCAAACGCACCTCTTCTTCTGAGGCATACTCAGGCGCACGATGAAACAAAGCCGGGAAGGGCTTCATCGGATGATCGGCTTGAGGCCGTGCAGAGCCATAGACAACAGGCCGCAAGATCTGTTTTTGCTGCTGAAAAGCGGG
>SKOQ01000166.1 GCA_007119985.1 Marinospirillum sp. | reverse complement strand
CTTGATCTAAAGCTTCATAGTGCTGCTCTAGAGTGTGTAAAGCTTGGTGCAGATCGTGATCCACTGCAAAAGAGGAGAGCGTTAAAAAAGGTTGCAAGCTGGCGTGAAATGCCAGCCAGCCCTGCTGTACGGGGATAAAAGCGGCAAGATTACCGGTGCGCACACAGTGATCATCACACAAATCAATTAATACCTGAATGCGCTGAATGCCATGTCCAATATCTTCCTGCAGGCGGCGCTGATCTGTGGCCTGATCAGCTCTTGCCAGCTGATAAGCCAGCGCGCGTAACTGCGCCATTTCACGAATCATTTCGCTGAGTTCAATGATGTGATCAAAACGATCATCATAGAGTGTTTGCAGATTGCTCGTGATTTGCTTGGTCGAGAGGTGTCCGCTCGCTCCAGTGAAGAGCACCAATAGCGTCATGATGCTAAAGGCCAATAAAAGCTTTTTTTTCAGATTCAAACCGAGCTGGCGTGGCATACCAAACATCCTTGCGAGATAACACAAAAATAATGTGTGTTTGTTATTATTAACGCACTATTTTACGCAAGCGCATTCAGGCCACAAGAAATCAGCTATAACTTATCACACCATCCATAGATCCAAGTTAACCAAGACTGATCATAAAAACCAAAACTGGATGAGGCCACCTGGCTGGAGTAGCGTCTGGGGTGGTAAACACACCAAAGCATTCGCCCAGGTCACACTGCTGAGCACACCAGAATTCTGATTCGGATGGGCACTTAACTGCCAGCCTTCCGCGCTGGGTTCAGCACGCACACGCAGATATTCCTGACGTAGCTGAGTGTGCCAATCAAAGTCAGCGCGCCCTGTGAGCAGGCGTGGTGTGGCGGGTGGACGCCCAGCAAGGCGGGCCAACAGCGGCTTGAGCAGCACTTCAGCGCCGACAAAGACCGATACTGGATTGCCTGGCAGACCCAGAAACACCGCCGCGGCCTGAATCTGCGCTCGGGGGATCTGCCCAAAAGCAACCGGCTTACCCGGCTTCATGGCCAACTTCCATAGGTGGAGCTGACCGAGCTTTTCCACAGCGGGTTTCACATGATCTTCTTCACCGACCGACACTCCCCCTGTGGAGAGAATCAAATCCGCTTGTTCTGCCCCCATCTGCAAGGCCGCTTCGGTGGCGGCTGCGGTATCGGCCACCTGCCCAAGATCGATCACTTCTACGCCCTGCTGCGCCAGCCAGCCCATTAATAAAGGGCGATTAGAGTTGTAAATCTGCCCCGGCTGCAAGGCTTGACCCGGCATGGCAAGTTCATCGCCTGTCGCCAGCAGCGCGACGCGCACACGACGCATCACAGGCACCTCAGCCAATCCTAGACTGGCCAGCAGCCCTTGGTGACGGGCATCCAAAAGCTGGCCGCGTGAGAGCACCTGCTGGCCCAGCTGCATATCCTGACCGCGACGACGGATATTCTGCCCAGGCTCGATCTTGCCCAACATCAGCACCTTGTCTTCTTCATCGAAGGCGACCCGCTCTTGCATCACCACCGCATCAGCACCGGGTGGGATCAGCCCTCCCGTCATAATGCGCGCGCAGCTCTTCGCCGCTAAAGGCTGGGGTACCTGCCCTGCGGTGATTCTCTGACTGACAGGCAGCTCGACGGACGTCTCCGCGGCACGCACCGCATAGCCGTCCATCGCTGAGTGATCCGCCGGTGGTACATCCAGCGGTGCCAGAATATCTTCAGCCAACACACGGCCAAGCAGCTGTGTCACTGGCACAAGCTCAGTCTCCATCAACGGCGACACCTCAGCCAGCATCTGGCTCAGCGCCTCCTCAACAGGCGTTAGAAAAGGAAAAGTGCTCATTTAAGGCTCCTCAGATCACTGCGGTGATCACCAAAAAGAATGCTAAGATCTATCCCCCATCACCTGACTGACAGGACAAGACCCATGGCGACGCTAATTCTCTACCAGTTCCCTGTTTCTCACTACTGCGAAAAAGTACGCTGGGCTTTGGATCTCAAAGGACTGGCTTATACGCAAAAGAATTTAATGCCCGGCGCGCATATCAAGGTTGTACGTCGATGGGCGCCGCGCTCAAGTGTGCCGTTGCTGATCGATGGCCAACAAGCCATTCAGGGCTCCAGTGCCATTCTCGACTATTTAGATCAGCAGTATCCAGCGCCCAGCCTCTGCCCCCAGAACCAGCTCGATCAGGCCAAGGCTTGGGAGAGGCGTTTGGATCAAGAGCTCGGCGGCGCGATTCGCACCTTTGTGTACTATCACCTGCTTGATCGGCCCGATATTCTGGTGCCCTGGCTCGCGGCCGGACAGCCTTTTTATCAGTCTTGGCTACTGCGCCTGTTTTTCCCGAAGGTCGCCCAGATGATGCGCGATAAACTGGGCATTCATGCAGCAGGGGCGGCCACAGCCCAGAAGGTGATTGAGCAGCTATTGGCAGAAATCGCGCCGATTTATCAAGCCGGTGACTATCTCGCTGGGCCAGCGTTTTCGCGTGCGGATCTCACGGCTGGGGCACTCTTTGCGCCTTTATTCATGCCAGCGGCCTATGGCCTTGATTGGGGGCAGCCTGAACTGCCGCCCACCTTCCGCCACTGGCTAAAGGCCCATCAGACACAACTGGAAGCGGTACAACAGATGTATCTGCTGCATCGTCAGCCAACCTAGGAAGCCGCAGATCAACCTTGCAAGCGCAAGAGTTCATCCAAGGCTTCTTAGCTATGCAGCTGACGTCCGTGTAGCAGGATACCCACAAAATTACAGGGACGATGACGGCTATCGAGCTGTTCACGCAGGATACGCTGCCAGCCTGTTTTGCACGCGCCAGTCGAACCCGGCAGACAAAAGATCGCGGTGCGATTGGCTAAGCCGCCCAGACAGCGTGATTGCACCGTGGAAGAGCCGATCTCTTCATAGG
>SKOQ01000083.1 GCA_007119985.1 Marinospirillum sp. | reverse complement strand
GCTGAGGCCAAGACGTCTTCGTTATCATCAATCAGCAAGGTGGTCTGCGGATCAAAGGGCACCACCTGCTGCAAGGCCTCCCAATACCCCTGCTCTTCTTTAGGAATGCCGCAATCGGCTGAGCTAACAATCTGCTCGACATAGGCATCCAGCCCGGTTAAAGCCAGCTTGAGTGCCAGACTTTTACGATCCGCATTGGTGGCCAAAATAACGCGCGGATGGGCCTGATGGAGCCACTGCAAAAAGTCCAGCGCATCGGCACGGAAGCCAATCAAATGCTGGATCTCTTTTTTGAGCGCCACAATATCGACCCCCAAACGCTCAGACCAGTAATCAAGGCTGTACCAGTTGAGCTGACCTTTTTCTGCCATGATTTGTGGTATAAGCTCAGCCTTAGCTGAAGCTGCATCCAGCTGATGGAGCTCAGCATAGCGTAAGGGCAAATGCTCTAGCCAGAAATGGCTATCAAAATGCAAATCAAGCAGTGTACCATCCATATCCAGTAGCACTGTTTCGATGCTCTGCCAGTCTATCATCAAGCCCTCCCACGAGGCGGCTAGGGGTGAAGGTAGGCAAGATGGTAAACCACTCAACCCAGAGAGGCCAGCATGTCACGACGTCCCGTTATTTTACAGCGCACGCAAATCGCCCAAAGCCGCTATTTTCGTGTTGAAGAGCTTGAACTTGAATTCAGCAATGGTCAGCAGCGCACCTATGAGCGGCTCGTCAGCCATGGCCCAGGCGCGGTGATGGTGGTGGCTGTCAATCAGCAGGGCGAGGTGGTCTTAATCCGCGAATATGCCGGTGGTTTCCATGACTATGTCTTGACCCTGCCCAAGGGGATGCTCGAACCCGGTGAAGATGTGCTGGCTGCTGCCAATCGTGAGTTAATGGAAGAAACCGGCTATGGTGCGCATCATCTTGAGCCCTTAACTGAACTCTCGCTGGCGCCTAACTATATGGGTCACAAGATGCAGGTGGTGCTGGCGCGTGATCTCTACCCCTGTAAGCTCGAAGGCGATGAACCAGAACCGCTTGAGGTCCACCTGCACTCGCTCAATCAGCTCAATAGTCTGGTCGCGCGTGATGATTTTCATGAAGGGCGCTCCGTTGCCGCGCTGTTTATGACCCGTGAGCGGCTGAAAGAGGAGCTCAGCGAACTCGATTAAGAGGCTCTTTTAGGGAGCTCCTTAACCATCGCCTCACCCTGGCATCGATGCGCTGAAAAATAAGCTGACCTTGAAAAACTGGCGCGCCAGCCTCATTAAGACCACAAATGTTGATCAATGAGGTCTGGCATGACAGAAGACGATAACACCCTCCCCGAGCAGCTGGCTGAAACTGAGCGGCAAGACAGCCAAGAGACAGAATCCGGCCAACTCCTTCTGGCCGCCGATGCACCTCTACCTGAGCGCATTTATCTGCTGCCAGTCCATAACCGCCCGTTTTTTCCTGCCCAGGTACAGCCACTGGTCATTCCACGCGCCCCTTGGGAAGCGACGCTAGAGCGCGTGAGCGACACGCCTCATCAAGTGACCGGTTTGATTTTTGTGGATGAGCAGCCAACTGATCAGCTAGAGATCGATCAGTGGCCCAGCATCGGCACCGCCGTCAAGGTGCATCGTGCCAGCAGTGAAGAGCAGCGAATCCAGTTTATTGCGCAAGGTCTGCGGCGCTTTAAGATTGAGCGCTGGCTCTCACGCAAGCCGCCCTATCTGGTTGAAGTCAGCTACCCCAAAGCACCAGAAGACAGCAGCGATGAAGCCAAAGCCTACGCCTTCTCGCTGATTAATGGCATCAAAGAGCTGCTGCCGCTGAACCCCCTGTACGGTGAAGAACTCAAGCATTATCTGCACCGTTTTAATCCCAATGATCCTGGCCCACTGGCCGATTTTGCTGCCGCCATCACTTCAGCCAAAGGGCGTGAGCTGCAGAAGGTGCTGGAGACGCTGCCGCTGCTACAACGGATGCAAAAGGTGCTACCACTGCTGCTGAAGGAAGTTGAAGTTGCGCGCTTGCAGGGCGAAATCAGTGAAGAGGTGAATCAGAAGATTCATCAACGCCAGCGTGAGTTTTTCCTGCGCGAGCAGCTCAAGGTGATTCAGCGTGAACTGGGCATCAGCAAGGATGATAAAACCGCAGAAATCGAGACGATCTGCGCCAGATTAGAAGGTAAAACCCTGCCCGAAGCCGTGCAAAAACGCTTTGATGAAGAAAAAACCAAGTTAGAGATGCTGGAGACTGGCTCGCCAGAATATGCCGTCACGCGCAATTATCTGGATTGGCTAAGCCAGCTGCCTTGGGGCGTCCGCTCCACCGATCAACTGGATCTGATGCTCGCACGCCAAGTGCTGGATCAGGATCATGATGGCCTTGAAGATGTCAAAGATCGGATTATCGAGTTCCTCGCTGAAGGCCATTTTAAGGGTGATGTCGGCGGCTCCATTGTGCTGCTGGTCGGCCCGCCCGGTGTGGGCAAAACCTCGATCGGCCAATCCATTGCACGCACCTTAGGGCGCAAGTTCTACCGCTTCTCTGTTGGCGGAATGCGCGATGAGGCCGAGATCAAGGGCCATCGCCGCACCTATATTGGCGCCATGCCTGGTAAGCTGATCCAGGCGCTCAAAGAAGCCGGAACAGAAAACCCCGTCATTCTGCTGGATGAAATCGACAAGATGGGGCAGAGCTACCAAGGTGATCCTGCCTCCGCGCTGCTTGAAGTCCTTGATCCAGAACAGAACCATCAGTTCCTCGATCATTATCTGGATGTGCGGGTCGATCTCTCCAAGGTGCTCTTTTTGTGTACCGCCAACCAGCTGGATACCCTGCCCGGGCCACTGCTGGATCGGATGGAAGTGATCCGTCTTTCTGGCTATATCGCTGAAGAAAAGCTGGCGATTGCCAAAAATCACCT
>SKOQ01000143.1 GCA_007119985.1 Marinospirillum sp. | reverse complement strand
TGTGCAAGGCACGGCTTTTCAACAACAGGTTTGGCTGGCTTTACGCTGGATTCCTTATGGACAGACCTGGAGTTATAGCCAACTGGCCGAGGCGCTTGGACGGCCTAAGGCAGTGCGTGCAGTGGCTTCGGCCTGTGGTGCCAACCCCATCAGTTTGCTATTGCCTTGCCATCGCGTGGTGGCCAAAGATGGCGGGTTGGGCGGCTATCATTGGGGCACAGACTTGAAAGCCAGATTTCTTCAGTTAGAAGCCTTGCCCCCATCGGGGGCGTGATCTCTGCTCTTTTCCTTGGCTGAGGGCTTGTGCAGAGAAGAGCAGCCTGCCCAGTGGATGAACACCCTGCTGCTTGATGCGAGCTTGCAAAAAATGCGCCTTATCAACGATCAACAGAAGAACTGAGCCATGTCGAACACAAAGAACCCTGCTATTCCTGTCCATATCGTAACCGGCTTTTTAGGTGTTGGAAAAACCACCCTGTTGAACCACTGCCTTGCACAAAAACCTGAGCAGGAGCGTTGGGCGGTGGTCGTCAATGAGTTTGGTCAGATCGGTGTTGATGCGCAGTTGATCGACGCCAGTGAAGGGGTGCAGGTCAAGGAATTACCCGGAGGCTGCCTTTGCTGCAGTCTGGGCCTGACTCTGTCGGTGACGCTGGTCAATCTGTTGCAAAAATTTCGTCCTGATCGTCTGTTTATTGAGCCAACAGGCTTGGGTCATCCTGCTGGGGTGATCGATCTGCTGCGCAGTGAGCAGTTTGCTGAGGTGCTGAGCTTACAGCCAGTGATCACGCTCCTTGATCCGCGCCAATTGGATGATCCACGTGTGCTGGCGCATGAGGTCTTTCAGGATCAGATCGCGCTCGCGGATCTACTGGTATTGAATAAAATCGATCTCGCTACATCGGCTCAGCGACAGCAAGCCCAAGAGCGAGCCGCCGCTTTTTTTCCACCTAAGCTTGCGGTGATTGAGATAGAACAGGGGCGTCTGCCAGATTGGGCCTTAGCCGCACCACAAGACTGGCAGGCCCCCGCCGCTTCTCTCCCGCGTCCGGCAACCCATCGCATGGCCAGCTCTCCGGTATTGCCTTTTCTGGCACTGCCTCAACCGGGTCAGCCGGTCGAGCTTTTACATCAGGCAGAGGGCGTCTTGTCGCTTGGCTGGGTGCTGCATCATCAGGATGCGGTGGATGAAGATGCCTTTTATCAGTGGATTTTAGAGTTGAGTGCAGAACTCGGTGCGGCCTTGCTGCGTCTGAAAGCAGTGGTGCGTACGGGACGTCGCCGCTGGGTGAGTTTTAATCAGGTGGGGGGAGAGCTGGTGGTGCAATCCGTGACCCATCGCCGTGATGGGCGTATTGAGCTACTGAGTACACAAGCGCTTGAGGCTGCACCCTTAACGGAGCGCTTACGTGAGTTCTTATCAACACCTGCCGCGCCAAGTTTTTTTGATGCGGATTAGCGGCACAAAAAAGCCGCCAAACTGCGGCGGCTCAAGGGGAGAAACAGGGCAATTAGAGGGCAGCAATGGCCTCAGCAGCTTGACGCAGACCAGCCTCACGATGTTCAGGCATATTCAGGCCAGCCGCACGGATTAGATGCACTTCTTCAATGCCGATAAAGGCCAGCAAGACGCGCAGGTAGCTTTCCTGGTGCTCCATCGCTGCCGCTGCGCCTTCGGAGTAGAGGCCACCCTGAGCAGAAGCAATAAAGGCCTTCTTACCTTTGAGGAGCCCTTCTGGGCCTTCTGCGGTGTACTGGAAAGTGCGCCCAGCTTGAGTGATGCGATCTATCCAGGCTTTGAGCTGTGTGGGCAGGCTGAAATTGTACAAGGGTGCGCCGATCACCAAAACATCAGCGGCAAAAATTTCTTCCAGCAGGGTTTCGGTGAGTGCCAGTTCTTGCTGTTGACGTGGGCTGCGCTCGGCTTCTGCTGTGGCGCTGGCGGTCAGAATTTCAGCGTCCAGATGGGCCACTGGCTGTGCAATCAAATCACGATAGATGACTTCAGCTTGAGGGTGTTGCTGCTGTAACTGCGCCACAATTTTCTGTGTCAAATCACGGCTGACCGATTGACCTGCGAATAAACCACTATCCAGTTGTAAAATTTTCATGCTAGAGAACCCCTTATCGATGGCGCCTTCAGGAGGCGAGGTGGGTGAAGATGTTGATCATTCTAGGTGGCTGGGGAAAAAAAGATAAGTGGGCTAAAATGAGAAGCACTGTCCCATTAGTGGAACAATCATGAAAGACTTAACCAATATGGCTTTATTTGCTCAGGTGGTTGAGCAAGGCAGCTTTAGCCAGGCTGCACGCCTTTTAGGCATACCCAAGTCTACCCTGAGCCGCCGCATTGCCCAGTTGGAAGAAGAGCAGGGGGTGCGTCTGCTCCAGCGCTCCACAAGACGCTTGGCGCTGACTGAAATCGGGCGTGAGTTTCTGGTGCCTTGTCGGACGATTTTGGCCGCAGCGCAGGCCGCAGACGAGCTGACCCAAGAGGTCCAGACTGTGCCGCGTGGTCGGGTGCGTATCAGCTGCCCCTATGCGATCAGTCAGAATATGCTGGTGAAGCTGATTCCTGAGTTTATGCAGCTCTATCCTGAGGTGGTGGTCGATCTGCTGGTCACCAATCAGCCGATTCATCTGCTTGAAGCTCAGGTGGATATTGCCCTGCGTGTGCGTGCTAGTGTGGAGGATTCCAGCCTGATCGTGCGCTCACTCGCGCCTTCGGTGCAGCGCCTGTATGCCCATCCGGATTACATCGCGCAGCAAGGTCTGCCTCAACATCCGGTGGATTTGATGACCTGGGCCAGCCTCTCGATGCCCTATTCAAGTGGGCGCTATGTCTATCAGCTGACATCAAGCCTGAATGGTGAAGTGGTGAACCTGAGCTATCAGCCGCGTTTGATGGCTGATGATTTATGGCTG
>SKOQ01000093.1 GCA_007119985.1 Marinospirillum sp. | reverse complement strand
CACCTTCCTGCTATCCCGCGGCCACTCCATCTTTCATAGGTTTTTAATCTGGCACAATCGGGCTTATATGCTGTTGCTGGCGGCGGCTACTCTTTTCGCTTGGCTGGCAGGGACAACCAGCATGGTCCTTGTTGGCGCAATGGGGCTCGGCTGTGCCTTGCTGGCACACTGGCTCTACTGCTCAAAAAAATACAGCAAGGGCGTCGAACACTATCGTCTGATCTGGGCTCATTTTAGAGCCCAAAAGCCTTAGATCAACGCCACGAGTGCCGATCTATGAACTGGCCTCGACTTCATCCGCAAGCCCCTGATTCCATTCAAAATCAACACAAAATTGACCTGTTGGATAGAGTTTAAATCTTGCACGATTCCAAGCGTCTGCTTTATTTTTATCCATCACCTGGCGCAGCTTCTTAAAAAGAAGATAGATTGAATAATCAACATCAAAATCTTTCTCGATCTCTAAAGAGCCCGCCTTTTGATAGGTGCAATCAAACTCACCAGCTTCTAGCAGGTCATCAAATACAACCAACGCAGCAGACCACTCCTCTTCAATTGAACAAGCAACACCCTGCGCAATCTTCAGACAAATATCCTTTTCATTTTCTTTCATCTTTATCCATCCGCATTATTCCATTCAATCTAATCAATAAGCCCATTTTGATTTAGGAAGCAAGGCGAGAATCAATACTCAACTGGCCGGAAGGGTAAAGCGTGAAATCCAATCTATTCCATACCTGCCCCTGTTGCGCCATGACACGATACAAAGAATGAAAATCCTCGATGATCCGTCGATCAAAATCCCTAAACCGAAATGAAATAAACTCACCATCTTTCATCTTATAGCCACCGATGAGCGCCAGCGCATCAGCATCAGCTCGCTTAACATGCAGACTTGCCTCAACCCATCCATCCTGAACATGATCCACCATATTTTCAACGATACTGGTATGCAAACTGTCAATACTCAACTCCATTGGCCTCACCCTTCCACAATAAAACTAAAAAATCGCAATACAGGAATACAAAAGTCTAGTGCGCAACATCAACCTGATCAGCCAAGGCTTGATCCCACTCCACATCGAAACTGAATTCACCTTGTGGGTGCAAGGTATATCGAGCCCGATTCCACCGAGCATCACCGCGCTTCATCATGATTTGATACAAGTCTTCTAAGTCATCAAAAGCTTGATCCTGAACAGAGAAAAACTGCACTTCATCCGTTTCTGGTGATAAATACTCCCCATCCACACCAATAGAGTCATCCAGCCAAGTGATATTGATCCAAGCTTGATCCCATAAAGAAGACAGACTCAGCCGGATACCCTGATCAAGACTGACATAGATTTGATCCTCTGTTCTCATACATCACCTCCTTCTTCGTTATGTGAAATTGTTATGCACAATGAACAATGTGATGACCAGCAGGCGCTGCATCCTACGCGACCTCCCTGTTGATCTAGATCGGATTTCATCTTGTTTTTGTTCTGCTCGCTCTGAATGTCATTGACATTTAATCACCCTCTGATTCAATAAGATACAGATCAAAACAAGGAGGTTACATGACTCTTCAGCAGCAGCACACCCATCTGACTGACTATTCAGCTTCTGGCTCCAGATCACTGATGCAGCGGCCCACTCGCGCCAGAGATCGAGGGCAGGCAGCAAGATTGGCTTACTTAGGCCAAGCCGATAGCTCACCTGTTGGACTGCTCTTTTTAGGAGCCTTGATCTGCGCCTGCTTGGCTTTATTTTCACAAGGCTGGGTGGCGTGGATCTTTGCCGGCTCCACAAGCCTGCTGTTGATTGCGCTGCTGCTCGAGAAACGCCGTCATGATCAGCAGCAGATCGATTTTATTCCTGATCCACCGCCAAATGCACAGAACAAGCCTGCGGAACAGACCAAAGAGCCGCAAATCTAGGGGACCTCTGATCGATTCAAAACAAGGATTAGCTGACTCGAGGAAGATCACTCCAGCGTGTGGTATAGGCCGGTGACTGTAGCGCAGACTGACGAGTTCCAACACCCCTCACTCCCTGAGCTGCAAAAAAAACCTCCCCGACGCCCCGTTGATGCAATTGGTCCAAGACCTGCATTAATTTGGCGCTCTGCGGCTTACGGGGGATATCCTCTAATAGAGAAGGCTGCCAACAGCCTGGGGCATAGAAATCACTTAAAATCACGCCTGCTTTCATATAGCGCGGTCCGGGCTTCCAAATCGATTTGAGAACTTGATGCGCCATTTCAATCAAACGCCGTGTATCCGCACTCGGTTCAAGCAAATCCAGTGTCGCGCTATTGGCATAGTAGCCTGCCTGATGCGGGCTAGTACGAATAAACACGGTGATTTTCTTTGCCAGACGCTCTTCTTGACGCAGTTTGCGCGCCGCTCGGGTGGTAAAAAGACTGATGGCCTCGCGCAGGCGCGTAAAGTCAGTAATGCGTTCACTAAAAGAGCGCGAACAAATCAGCTGTTGCCTGGCACTATACACCTGACGCAGCCGCAAGCAGGATTGGCCTCTCAGCTCACGCACCGTCCGCTCCAGCGTCAAGGAGAAGTGTTTTCGAATCCAGGTGGGATCTGAATCGGCCAAGTCTAAAGCACTGATTTTACCCTGAGATTCAAGTTGCGCCGCCAATTGCCGCCCAACGCCCCACACTGCACGAACCGGCAAGAGCGCCAGCAGGCGACGCTGGCGTTCTGGAGCGGTTAAATCCACAACCCCTTGGGTGGCTGGATAACGCTTGGCGGCATAGTTCGCTAACTTCGCCAAGGTGCGAGTGGGTGCAATGCCCACACAGGTGCGTATGCCCGTCCACTGCGCGACCTTGGCCCGCAGCTGCTGCCCTATAGCTTGCCAAGGGGCAGTCAATCCCTGTAAATGCACAAAGGCTTCATCAATGGAGTAGATTTCCACCTCTGGCGCATGGGCTTCCAGCGTGGCCATGACACGTTGTGAAAGATCGGCATAGAGGGCAAAGTTGGCCGCAAAGCAGACCACGCCCTCGGCTTGGATCAAGGCCGCGATTTGAAAGACAGGCACGCCAATCTGAATACCCAAGGCCTTGGCTTCGGCTGAGCAGGCCACCACACATCCTTCCTGCCCTGACAGCACAACGACAGGCCGATCACGCAAATCAGGCCGAAAGAGCTTTTCACAGCTGGCATAAAAGCTATTGCAATCGACCAGTGCGTACATCAACCCGGCCTCCTGAGTGAATGCAGTACAAAGGTCACCACCCCTAGGATTTCGAGATCAGTGCCATCAGAGATGGGAATCTCAGGCCACCCAGCATGACGCGGTAACAGACGCAGACACGGGTGCAAAGCCAGTTCCTTCACCGTCAGCTCACCAAAAAGACGTGCAATCACGATATCGCCATGACGCGCAGTGAGTGCACGATCCACAACCAGAATATCTCCAGCAAAAATACCCGCCTCAATCATGCTCTCGCCCTGAGCGCGCGCAAAAAAAGTCGCCGCGGGATGCTGAATACAGAGGGTGTTTAAATCCAGTGTGCGCTCCACATCCTCTTGTGCTGGTGAAGGAAAACCAGCGCTGACTGCATCTTGATACAAGGGGATAGCAAGGTGAGTATTCACCTCTGCTGCCCCCATCAGCTCAATCGAAGCTACCATACTCCAACCCCAATACCTGATATTTATACAGCCAAAATACACCCAAAGGCCAGAGCAGGCAACCCAGTCGCTTATCGGGATAAAAAAGAAGGGATAAAAAGGATGCGGGGATAAAGTAGATGACAATTTTGGTTGGTTGTTTTAACCTTTCGTGTCTTTTGACTGGAGAGTCATTCAGTAGAATTCAGCTTGCTCTATTGAATGATTTTTAAATTAAAAGCGATGCATATAACAGACAAAACACAGAGGACGATTGACATGAAAACAAAAAGCCTATTGAGCGGCGTGATGGCGCTTGTTTTGGCTGGCGGACTGGCAGCTTGCTCAAGTGAACAAGCTGAAGACGACCAGCGTGAGCGCTTGGATGCACGTTTAATCACTATCGCCACTGGCGGTGCTTCTGGCCCCTATAACATTATCGCAACCAATCTCGCTGAGCAGTACAACCAGGCCTATGGCGTTAACGCTCGGACACAAACCACCGGCGCTTCTGTTGAAAACATGAACCTGTTGGCCGGTAACCGTGTTGAAATGGCTTTTTTAATGAGTGACGTTTTAAGCTATGGCATCAATGGTGAAAATAGCTTTGCGGCACCTATTGAAAACGTGCGTCAAATTGCAGCCTTATATCCTAACTATGTGCAGGTTGTGACTTCACAACGCTCCGGCATCGAGACGCTGGATGATCTGCGCGGCAAGCGCGTTGCTGTGGGCGCACAAAACTCGGGTGTTGAAGTCAGCGCTCGCACCCTGCTGAATGGTCATGGCATCACCTATAACGACCTGCGTGTGGATTATCTGGGTTATGCCGAAGCAGCCGATGGCCTGCGCGCTGGCCGTATTGATGCAGCCTTCTTGACCAGTGGCATCCCTAACGCTTCTTTAATGGAATTGGCACAAAGCTTTGATCTGAAGCTGGTCACCATTACGCCCGAGCGTTTAAGCCCGATCATCGCCGATCGCCCCTACTTTGTGGCCTTAGAGATCCCAGCCAACACCTATGGCAATGCGGAGCCGATTCCTACTGCGGCCATCATGAATGCGCTGGTTGTGCGTGAAGATCTGTCTGAGAATGATGTGTATCGTCTGACTCGCACCTTCTTTGAGAGCCTGCCACAGCTGCTCAGCGCCCACCAAGCTGTGCGTGATGTCTCCTTAGAGCGTGCTCAGCAAGGCCTAGTTGCGCCACTGCACCCAGGTGCACAGCGTTACTATGATGAGGTTGCCCAGTAATCTGGTGTATGGAGCAGGTTTCGGCCTGCTCCTGCTGGTGTTCAGCAGCTGGCCTGTGCCGCGTCTGATCATCGAGGCAGAAGGCTTTGCCTGCCAGCTCAACACCCCTCGCTTTACCTTATCTTGGATACATTCTGTCGAACACAGCCGCTGGGAAGAAGATTACCAGCTGGTTGATACTGGATTTCTTTTGTTTGCCACCCGCATGGAAAGCTTCGGTGCAGGCTCCCCTTACCAACTCACGCCCAGCGCGAGTCAGCAAGAGGGAGTGTTGGAATATACCTTGGAGCGCCACTTCAATGAGCTTCATTGGTTTATTTCTCCGAGTATGGACGCCCAGATCATCACACCCAACGCGCAGCATCATTTTTCAACTTGGGTAGAACAAATGACATCGGTCCATTTTACGCTGCAATCTCGACCCTTGATTTTGACTTTATTTGCGAAGGAAACCTGCCATGCGTCCGAATGACACCCCAACGGATAGCGCGACTGCTGCGGAGCAACAAGCTCTGCTTGAAAAGCTCGACCGCCAATCTGCCACACGCCATCTAGGGCACTCCCCTCTTGGCCTGCTGGTGATGCTGCTCGCGATCAGCTATTCCGTTTTTCACCTTTATATCACCTACTTCCCTCTCCCTGAGCTGATCCAGCGTGCGGCCCACGTGGCGATTGGCTTGGTGTTGATTTTTCTACTTTACCCAAGCAACAACAAAGCCAGTCGGGCACAAGCCAGCTGGGATGATTGGTTGCTGGTGCTGGCCTCTATCGTCACGCTGGGCTATCTGGTAGTCGAATACCAGAGCATCATGACCACCCGTGGCGGGATACCCAACACCCTCGATATTGCGATGGGTATGGTCACCGTGCTGCTGGTGCTGGAAGCCGCGCGACGGACCATGGGCTTGGCCTTGCCGATTCTGGCGCTGATTTTCTTAGCCTACCCCTTTGTCAGCCATCTGGAGATCATGCCGGATCGCCTGCTGACACGGAATTTTGATCTGGGCGATATCTTTGGCCATATGTACCTGAAAACCGAAGGTCTCTACTCTTCCGCCATTGGTGCCTCGGTCAACTTTATCTTCCTGTTCATCTTGTTTGGTGCCTTTTTAGCTAAATCAGGCATGGGCCAGCTCTTTAATGATCTGGCGCTGGCTCTGGCAGGCCACAAGCAAGGCGGACCAGCCAAGGTCGCGGTCATTTCAAGTGGCTTTATGGGCAGTATTAACGGTACTGCGGTGGCGAACGTTGTCGGAACGGGCGCCTTCACCATCCCGCTGATGAAGAAGATCGGCTATCACCGCAACTTTGCCGGTGCAGTTGAGGCCAGCGCTTCGGTCGGTGGGCAGATTTTACCGCCCATCATGGGTGCCAGCGCCTTTATCATGGCGGAAACAACTGGCGTGAGCTACGGCACCATCGTACTGGCCGCCATCCTCCCTGCCTTCTTGTACTATCTTGGCGTGATCACCCAGGTGCATCTGCGCGCAGGCAAGGATAACCTCAAAGGCATTCCTAAGGCTGATCTGCCACGCGCTTGGGATGTACTCAAAGAACGCGGCCATTTGCTGCTACCGATCTTCGCGCTGGTTTACTTCCTCTACCAATCTGTGCCAGTGAGCTTTGCGGCCTTCTACACTATCTTGTTGACCATTGGTGTCAGTTCACTGCGGGCATCCACGCGCATGTCGATCAAAGATGTGCTGGATGCCTTGGCTGATGGCGCACGTCAGTCTCTGTCGGTGATGGCAGCCTGTGCCGTGGTGGGCATCATTATCGGTGTGGTCGGCTTAACCAGCTTTGGAACGGTGATGACTTCATCGATCATGAGCATTGGTGCTGGCTCGCTCTTTTTGACCCTCTTCTTCACCATGATTGCTTCGATGATTCTGGGCATGGGCCTCCCCTCAATCCCAGCCTATATCATCACCGCAACTATGGCGGCACCTGCGTTGGCCAACTTTGATATTCCAATTCTGGTCGCGCATATGTTCGTCTTCTACTTTGGTCTTTTTGCCAACATCACACCGCCTGTTGCTCTGGCTGCCTTTGCAGGTGCTGGTATTGCTGGTGGTGATCCCATGAAGACAGGCTTCCAATCACTGAAACTGGCTTTGGCAGGGTTTATCATTCCGTTTATGTTTGTTTACAACCCCGCGATGCTGATGATTGATACCACTGATTTGGATGTGAATGCGCGAGTGTTCTCCATTCCCGATATCACGGTGATCCTCACCATCGTGGTGACCTCGATACTGGGGATTATTGCACTCAGCGCCTCGGTTGAAGGCTACTTCAAGACGCGCATGCCAGCCTTGATGCGCGTGGCAATGGCGGCTGGTGCTTTGATGCTGATCTTCCCTGAGGGACGCACTGATCTGATCGGGATGGCGCTGGTGATAGCGTTGATGTTCTTCAACTACATCCAGGCGAAGCGCGAGACCCACAGCTTGACACCTTCTCAGTAGAGCAAGGCGACGACACCCAGTCGTGAAGGATGCAATGAGATCGGCCTCTATAAAAGAGGCCGATTTTTTTTAGCGCAATTGCGCCAGCATCGTGATGGGCTGTTCCAGATAACCCTGCCAACAGCGGCAGAAGCTGGCCATAGTAGCGCCATCGAGCACACGATGATCGCCCGACCAGCTCACCTGAATCAGATCTCGGGCTTCCACCTCGCCCTGCGCATTAAAGCGCGGTAGGCGCTGCACTCGCCCTAAAGCCACGATGGCAACTTCTGGCACATTCAGGATCGGCGTGGCGACCGTTCCCCCAAGGGCACCAATATTGGAAATACTGATCGTTCCTCCTTGCATCGACTCAGCACTCAAACGCCCCTGGCGTGCAGCCTCAGTTAAGCTCGTTACCTGCTGCGCGATCTGTTGGAGTGTTAGATCCTGCACCCGCTTCACATTCGGGACGAGAAGGCCATGCGGTGTTGCTGCGGCCATACCGATATTAATGTCATTCAGATAGGTGATCTCGCTGCACTCTGCATTCACACGGCTATTCAGGATTGGGAAGTCCGCAATCGCCAAGGCGAGCGCCTTCATCATCAAAGGCATCAGGCTCAGCTTAATGCCCTGCTGCTCAAACTGGGGCTTCAACTGGGCGCGCACCTTGAGCAATTCAGTGACATCGATCTCTTCTACATAGGTAAAAGTGGGCACCTGCCACGCCAGCTGCATCTGCTTGGCCATGGCCGCCTGAATACCTTTTAGAGGCTGAGTCTTGCCCGCGAGACTGGTGTGCGCTGACGCAGAGGCCCTTGCAGATGATTCAACAGCCGGGGCCGTTTGATAGGCAAGCAGGTCTTCTTTCAGGATGCGGCCTTCTTTGCCACTGCCTTGCACCTGATGCAGATCCAGCTCCAACTCGCGCGCCAAACGACGGACAGCTGGGCTGGCAAGAGGCTTCTCCAGCAGCGGCGCGGATGTTGCTGCGCTCTGTTGCGAGGCCACGGCCCGATCCACCTGCGAACTGGCGGCTGCGCCGTTAGCTGGAGCCGCCGTTTTGGGCTCAGGCGTCTTTGGCAGGGCTGCGCTTGTCTGTTCACCTGGCTGCTCATGCTGCTGGGCCGCCTCCCCCTCCCCCTCAACCTCAATTTGATACAAGGGCTGACCCACGCGCGCGATCTCGCCCTTCTTCCAATAATGCTGGAGCAGCTTGCCGGTGTGCATAGCGGTGATTTCAACCATCACCTTGTCTGTCATCACCTCCGCAACAGGCTGATCTTCCGTCACGGCTTCGCCTTCAGCCACATGCCATTCCACCAGCTCACATTCAACGATGCCTTCACCGATATCCGGCAGGATAAAATCAATTTTCATCTTCTGCTCCTTAGTCATCCAAACAGGCTTGAATTGCATCGAGAGTCCGCAAGGCATTGGGGAAGTATTCCTTCTCCAGCGCCAAGGGGAAGGGCGTATCCCAGCCTGTGACACGTCGAATCGGTGCTTCTAAGGAGTAAAAACAGTTCTCTTGTAAGCTGGCCACCAGCTCGGCACCAAAGCCACTGGTGCGTGGGGCTTCATGATTGATGACCATGCGCCCCGTTTTACGCAGCGAGCGCGCCAGTGTCTCCTGATCCCAGGGCAGCAGGCTACGCAGATCGATCACTTCGCAGGAAATACCCAGCTCTGCCGCCTGATCGGCCGCCTGTTCTATCGTTTGTACCTGCGCACCCCAAGCCACCAGCGTAATATCCTGACCTTCACGCAAGACTTCGGCCTGACCTAAGGGGTGCATATAGTCTTCTTCTGGCACTGGACCGACTGCGGCACGATAGAGTTTTTTCGGCTCAAAAAAGAGCACCGGATCAGGGTCACGAATCGCCGCCAGCAACAAGCCCTTCGCCTGCTCTGGATTGCGCGGCACCACAACCTTCAAACCGGGCGTATGGGTGAAGTAGGCTTCGGGCGATTGCGAGTGGTAGAGGCCGCCATGAATGCCGCCGCCGTAGGGACTGCGAATGGTCAGCCCACCCACATTGAACTGGTTGCCTGAGCGATAGCGGTACTTGGCGGTTTCATTCACGATCTGATCAAAGGCAGGAAAGATATAATCCGCAAACTGAATCTCAGCGACCGGCAACTGCCCCTGGGCGGCTAAACCATTGGCAAAGCCGATAATGCCCTGCTCGGTCAAGGGGGTGTTAAAACAGCGCTGCTGGCCGTATTTCTGCTGCAACTGGCTGGTGGCGCGAAACACGCCACCAAAGGCCCCGACATCCTCGCCAAAACACAGGACGCGCTCATCCTGTGCCATCGCCAGATCCAGCGCTGAATTAATGGCTTGCAAGAGGTTCATCTGCTTCATAGGCAGGCCTCCTGCACGCGCGCAGCCGTTGCTGGATAGGCTTCAGGATGACGCAAAATATGCGCCCGCGCCTGCGCCTGCTGCTCTTGTAAATGCCAAGGCAGCTGCGCATAAACATCGTTAAAAAGCTCTTCCAAGGGCGGAGTGGGGCGCTTTTCTGCTTTTTTCATCGCCGCCACAATGGCCGCACGATGCTCTTGCTGCCGCGCCTGATCCTGCTCTTCGCTCCACCAGCCTTGATGCACCAGCCAACGATAAAAACGCTGCACTGGGTCCTGCTCGCGCCATTGGTCTTCTTCTTCACGCTCACGATAACCGCTGGGATCATCAGAGCTGGAATGGGCACCTAGGCGATAGGTCATGGCCTCAATTAACACTGGGCGCTGTTCTTCAACAGCGATCTGCCGCGCCAAGCGGGTTGCTTCATAGACGGCGAGAGCATCATTACCATCCACACGCAGGGTCGGAATACCATAGCCTGCACCGCGACTGGCGATCCCATCACCCGCCATCTGCTCATGCACCGGCGTTGAAATGGCATAGCCATTATTGCGACAGAAGAAGATCACCGGAGCCTGCAGCACCGCCGCCATATTCAAGCCAGCATGGAAATCTCCTTCTGAAGCCGCGCCCTCGCCAAAGTAGCAGATCACACACTGACGCTTGCCTGCCTGCTTCAGCCCATAGGCATAGCCAGCGGCCTGCGGAATTTGTGTCGCCAGCGGTGAGGAAATCGTGACATAGTTCAGCTCGCGTGAACCATAGTGAATCGGCATCTGCCGCCCTTTGCCCAGATCAAGATCATTGGCAAAGATCTGGTTCATAAATTGATCCACACCAAAACCTCGCCAAGCCAATGCGCCCTGCTCGCGATACTGAGCAAAGATCACATCCTCAGCATCCAGTGCAGCGGCACTACAGGTATCGGCGGCTTCTTCACCGGTTTGGGTCATATAAAAACTGATCCGCCCCTGGCGTTGAGAAGCCAGCATGCGCTCATCAAGTGCGCGCACAAATAAGAAGGTATCGTGGATTTTCAGCGCTGTTTCTTTGGATAAGGCCGGAGCCTCTGCCGCAGGATAGAGCTGCCCATCTTGCTGCAAAATGCGGAAGGTGGGGATGAGCCTTGCATGAGGGTCAAGGAAGGTAGGCTGATGCGACAGCGCTACGCCCGTGCGTCGTAGGTCATTCATGGCTAGTACCTTTTGGGTGACTTGTTGTTGTTATTACGCCACTTCAACTCAAGCCGATTGTGTCAGCTGAGCTTCTTACTGGTGCGACAGAAAGATCGTTTCTATCCCACTCAAGTAACCTGATATATTCGGCAGACTAGCAATATCTCTTCTACAAAAGCAACTCTTGCGCCCTTGAAAAACTTAGACCTTAGTCGCAAGGCAAT
>SKOQ01000116.1 GCA_007119985.1 Marinospirillum sp. | reverse complement strand
GTCTAAGCAGAATTTTTTTAGCGCGGGCAATCACTTCGGCAGGAACTCCTGCCATGGCTGCCACCTGAATACCATAACTTGAATCGCAGGCTCCCGGAAGAATTTTTCTTAAAAATAGCAGTTTTCCATTTTTTTCGTGTACAGAAATATGGAAATTGCGCAGTCTTGGCAAAGATTTCTCTAAATCACACAGTTCGTGGTAGTGGGTAGCAAACAGAGTTTTGCCGCAAATAGCTTTATGGTTGTGCAATTGTTCTACAATCGACCACGCTAGCGAAAGTCCATCAAAGGTACTGGTTCCACGGCCAATTTCATCTAGTAAGATTAGGCTGCGGGGGGTGGCATTTAGTAAAATATTAGCGGTTTCTACCATTTCTACCATAAAGGTACTTTGGCCTCGTGCCAAGCGATCCGATGCCCCCACTCGGGTAAAAATGCGGTCGCATATACCAATTTCTGCTTCTTTGGCTGGTACATAACAACCCATTTGGGCCATCAGCACAATAATTCCCGTTTGTCGTAAGTAAGTCGATTTACCCGCCATATTGGGGCCTGTTATCAACATAATCTGGTTTTCTTGGGGGTGCATTAGGGTATCATTGCAAATAAATCCGTAATCGTTTTGCAAGGCCGAAATCACCGGATGAAACCCTTCTCGAATGGTAATATTTTGGTGGGTGCCCAGGGTTGGTTTGTTATAGCCGTAACGGGTAGCAGCTTTGGTTAAAGCAAGTAGGGTGTCTAGGGTGGCTATTGCCCCCGAAGCTTCTAGAATCATGCTTCGCCAATTGTGTACTTCTTCGCGCAATTGGCAAAACAGGTTGTATTCTAGTTCGTTAATCTGCGATTCGGCATTTAAAATGCGCGATTCATATTCCTTCATTTCGGGCGAAATAAAGCGTTCGGCATTGCTTAGGGTCTGTTTGCGTATGTAGTTTGCCGGAATTTTTTCGCTATGTTGGCGGGTAACTTCCATGTAATAGCCAAAAACTTTGTTAAAACCCACCTTCAAGGTCGAAATCCCAAGTTGTGTGCGTTCCCGTTGCTCCAAACCCGAAAGCCATTCACGGGCGTCGCGAATGCCTTCATTCAAAGCGTCCAGTTCGGGCGAAGCTCCGTTCTGAATCAATCCACCTTCCCGCAGGGTCAGGGGGGCTTCCTCACGCAGGTAGTCCAAAATTCGGGTGGCCCTAGGTTCCATGCCCCCCAGCGTTTGGCGGCACGTTTGTATAAGTGCAGAGGGCGAATCTACACAAAGCGCTTCTAACGCTGCTACCGCCAGTAAAGATTTCCCCAAAGCTAGCAAGTCTCTGGCGTTAGCCCGCCCTGTTCCCACACGGGCACAAATGCGTTCCAAATCCGAAATTTCTCGCAAAGATTCCTGCATTTTTTGTTGCAATACAGGGTTTGCCAGTAACGATTCTACTGCATCTAGGCGTGCTTGAATGGGTTCTATGCGAATCAGTGGGTGGCAAATCCATTGGCGTAGTTTGCGCCCCCCCATAGAAGTCGCTGTGGTATCTAAAATGGCAAGCAGGGTGGCCTTGTAGTCGTCGCTATTTAAGGGTTGTACAAGCTCTAAGTTGCGCAAAGTTTGGGCATCTAGCACCATGTAATCGGCTAGTTGAACAAGTTTGGGGGTTTGCAGATGATCCAACTGATTCTTTTTTAAATCTAATGCGTAAGCTAAAACCGCTCCGGCAGCAGTGCGACCAGCGGGAAGTTCCCGTAAATCCCAAGCCTGATGATCGTTCAACCCAAAACGTCGCACCAAAAGCGCGCTAGCTGTTTCTTCTTCAAAGTAGCCGGCATCTAGGGGCGAAGCGGTTATTTTTTCGGTTTCTAGCAATTGAGTTACCACTTCGGGTGGTGTGGCTTTGTTGTACACAATTTCTTTGGGACGCAGTCTATAAAGTTCGTGGGCAACGGCTCCCGAATCTCCGCAACAAACGGTAAATTCTCCGGTGGTAATGTCTAGGGCCGCAAGGGCGGTATCGGGGCCTTGTTGGCATAAACAGCACAAAAAATTGTTTTCTTTGGCATCTAGTGCGCTTTCGTTTAGGGCGGTGCCCGAGGTGATGACCTCTACTACATCGCGCTTTACTACGCCTTTGGCTGTTTTGGGGTCTTCTATTTGCTCGCAAACGGCTGTTTTTAGGCCTTCTTGCACCAATTTGGGAATATAACGCTCTGCTGCGTGGTAGGGAAACCCGCACAGGGGGGTTTGCCCTGCGGTGCCATTGTTGCGTTTTGTTAGGGTTAAACCTAAAATGCGCGAGGCGGTTACGGCATCATCGTTAAACATTTCATAGAAGTCACCCATACGGTAAAGCAACAAACAATCGGGGTACTGCCCTTTAATATCGTAATATTGCTGCATCATCGGAGTCAATGTGGCTCCTGCCATCAGTCTTCTCCTATAGAAAGTTCCAATTGGTTGGGGTCATGGGTTTGGGTCTGACGCATAGAAGGCGCTTCACGGTGTTGTGGTACCAGTTCATTGGCTCGTAAAATATCTTCTAGCTCGCTTAGGCGCGGTAAGTCTTCGGGGATTCTATTGATTCCAAAATACTTCAAAAATTCTTTAGTGGTTACATAGGTAAAGGGGTTGCCGGGGCCCTCTTGGCGAGCACCTAGGGCAATCATCTTTTTTTCTAGCAGATTACGCAGGGGGCCGTCGCACGAAACCCCTCTTACAGCTTCTAAATCTGCTTTGGTTATGGGTTGCTTGTAGGCAATAATGGCAAGGGTTTCAAGTGCCGCTTGCGATAACTTTCTTACGGGGGCTTCCCCAAAAAGCTTGCGCACAAAGGGGTAAAATTTACTACGGGTTCTAAAGCGAAACCCTTGGGCTACTTCTACCATTTCAAAGGGCGATTGAATCGATTCTAGCGATT
>SKOQ01000096.1 GCA_007119985.1 Marinospirillum sp. | reverse complement strand
GGTACATGATTTCGTGGTCAGTTTTGGATTCAAAATGCGGATCGATGACCTTATCGCGCCATTGGATCGAACGGTTGGACGCCGTGACTGAACCATAGGTCTCAAACTGCGTACAGGCTGGCAGCAGATAAACGCCATCGGTCCGATCATTCATCACCGCAGCCACAGTTGGATAGGGATCGACAATCACCATCATGTCGAGCTTTTTCATCGCTTCACGCATTTCTGGGCCGCGTGTTTGCGAGTTCACCGCATGCCCCCAATAGAACATAGCGCGGATATTGTCGCGCTGATCAATATTGGCAGGATCTTCCAGCACACCATCGATCCAGCGCGAGACGGTAATGCCGTTGGTGTTCATTGGCTGACGACCACGGTAGGTGCTCTGATCAAAGCGATTTTTGATCCAGTCGTAATCCACATCCCACACGCGTGCCCAGTGACGCCACGCTCCTTCGGCCAGACCATAGTAGCCAGGCAAGGAATCTGACAGCACACCAAAGTCAGTTGCGCCCTGTACGTTATCGTGACCACGGTAAATATTGGCACCCGCACCAGATTTACCCACATTCCCTAAAGCCAGCTCAAGAATGCAGTAAGCCCGAGTGTTGTTGTTGCCCGTTGTATGCTGGGTTCCACCCATACACCACACGATACAGCCAGGCGTATTCTCAGCCAGCATCCGCGCCACTTTATACATCTGCTGCTCACCCACGCCAGTGATACGCTCGACTTCAGCCGGTGGGAAGCGACGCACTTCTTCACGGATTTCATCCATACCGTAGACACGCTGGCTAATAAACTGACGATCTTCCCAGCCATTACCAAAGATGTGCCACAGCAGACCCCAGATAAAGGCCACATCGGAGCCAGGACGAATACGCACATACTCATCTGATTTGGCAGCCGTACGCGTATAGCGTGGGTCCACCACGATCACCTTGGCGTTATTGCGCTCTTTGGCGATCAGCGTGTGCTGCATCGAAACAGGGTGGGCTTCAGCGGCATTGGAACCGATAAACAGGATCGACTTGCTGTTTTGCATGTCGTTATAGCTGTTGGTCATCGCGCCATAGCCCCAGGTGTTCGCCACACCGGCCACCGTGGTGGAGTGACAAATTCGCGCCTGATGCTCGACGTTGTTGGTGCCCCACAGAGACACCATTTTGCGGAACAGATAAGCCTGCTCATTATTAAACTTGGCCGAACCCAACCAGAAAACAGAATCAGGGCCAGATTGCTCGCGAATGCTCATCAGCTGACCGCTGATCTCACTGACCGCCTGCTCCCAGGAAAGACGCTGCCACTGGCCATTCACCAGTTTCATCGGGTACTTCAGGCGGCGCGTAGAGTGGCCGTGATAACGCAGGGCCGCACCCTTGGCACAGTGGGCGCCACGGTTAATCGGGTGATCAAAAGCCGGTTCCTGACCTGTCCAGACGCCGTCTTGCACTTCTGCATAGACACCACAGCCCACCGAGCAGTGGGTACAAATGGTTCTTTTGACTTCGACTGGTGCGGTCGAATAGGTGGTGCGCGCGGCTTCGGCAGGGCGAATCATCTGCTGGCCGAGTAAACCTGTTGCGGCCAGACCACCCGCTGCAACACCTGTTCCTTTTAAGAAACCGCGACGACTGACACCCAAGCCCTGCGGCTTGTGCTCAACGGCAGGCGCTTTTTTGGTTAAACGCATGGAGCTTCTCCTCAACTTATTTTTTAAGCGCGATCACTGACAAGCGTCAGGGCTAGCGACAGCTGGCATAGTAGGCACGAATATGGGCGCTATTGAGATCACCCTTCTCTGCTGTCGCTGATGCTGCATCAGGCTGCTGAATGGGCTGGGCCACCGCGGTTGCAGAGACAGCGGCCAAACCGGCCACAGCAGAAGCACCGACTAATCCCTTCAGGAATTGACGACGCTGAGTTGGTTCAACAAGCGGGTTTGCGGCTGCGCTCTCCATCGCGGTGGCGCTCGGCTTATTATTGTGTTGCATCTTGATTTGCCCCCTTAGTGACAGCAGCACGTTCAGCGGTGCTCTGTCGTGTCATTAAAGATATGTTCATAAAGATGTCATTCTTTTTAAGCAATTGAGAGACCAGAAAAAAAGCCAAGGTAAGCCACAAAAAACCCTAAAATAACTAGATTGATCTCTCTCAAGACAAAAGAGTGAGTCATAATGTCCTTATTCAAACAGGCGTTTGCGACTTGGTGCGACATCTCGCCGCCCCTGTCTTACTCAAGCCCACCCTCGATCCGCCACCCAAGTTGCCCACACCGAGGCTTGATCCTCTATAATCGCGCATAATCCCGCTTCAGCCTTATGCTAGGAAACCTGTTGATGTCGAGCAGTCGAGCGCGTGCCAGATATATCAAATTAAAGAAGGATCAGCTGATTGTCGGGGACAAGGCCCCCTTTCACGTCTATACGCGCCGTGGCGTTCTGCTGCTCTCGCGCGGCATGCCGATTGAAAACGACTTTCAGGTGGCCTCGCTCGAAATGCAGGGTTATCTCGATCCAGATGAAAAGGTGATTCAGCGTCAGGATGCCACCGAGGTGCAAGGCATTCGCTATACCAAGGATGTGAACCCTTTTTTGGAACTGGATAGCTTTTATCAAGCCCTGTATGGCATCCATCAAGATCTGATGGAGCAAAAAAGACCTCAGGGCCTGAGTTTTGAGATCCGCAATATTGCCATACGCCTGCCGCTGCTGGCCTTGCGCAAACCTGCAGCCTTATTGGGTGCCGCACACTGGCCGCATCACGAACCTTCAAGGAGTCTAGGGCAGGCCCTGCGCAGTGCTGTTTTGATTGCCGTTGTGGCCCAGCAGCAGCTCCGCCTGCCTGCCCCTCAGTTACAAGCCACCCTGTGTGCCGCGCTCACGGCCAATCTGAGTTTGACCAAGATGCAGGATGAGCTGTATCAACTGCCGCGCCCCTTATCGGAGGTACAGCGCCGACGTATGC
>SKOQ01000117.1 GCA_007119985.1 Marinospirillum sp. | reverse complement strand
TGGAAAGCCCAGCCCACTTCAGCGCACCAAGTGAAAAAAAGCCACTCCATCACCTATCCACTGAGGAGTCGGATGATGCCTCGTGATTGGATCGCAATGGGCTTGGCCTTTAGCTATTTGGCCTTGCTGTTTTTATTGGCCGCTTGGGGGGATCGACGCGCTGAGCAAAAACGCTCTTTAATTAACTCCTCGGTGGTCTATAGCCTCTCTATCGCGGTTTACTGCACGGCATGGACTTTTTACGGCAGCGTGGGGCGCGCGGTTGAGGCTGGCCCCAGTTTCTTGCTGATCTATCTTGGGCCGACGCTGGCGATGCTGCTCGGCTGGATGCTGTTTCGCAAGATGATCCGTATCGCCCGCGCGCAACGCATTACCTCCATTGCCGACTTTATCAGCGCGCGCTATGGCAAAAGCGCCGCACTGGGTGTGCTGGTCACGCTGATTGCGGTGGTCGGTATCATGCCTTATATCGCCCTGCAGCTCAAAGCGATCGCCGTGAGTCATGCTGTACTCACCCACTATCCGCAAGCACCTGATTTAAACGCCTCGGAGATCTTCTGGCAGGATCACTCCTTCTGGATTGCCGCTGTGTTGGCGCTGTTTATTATCCTGTTCGGTACCCGCCATCTGGATGCCAGCGAGCGCCATGAGGGCATGGTGGTGGCCATCGCTTTTGAATCGCTGATCAAGCTGGTGGCGTTTCTAGCTGTCGGTTTGTTTGTGATTTTTGGCCTGTTTCATGGCCCGCGCGATCTTTTCACCCAAGCCGCTGCCGTGCCTGATCTGGTCTCCGCACTGGGATTAGAAGCTGTGCCCGGACAAGCACTCGGCTGGGTGGGTCTACTGCTGCTGTCGGCACTGGCTTTTATCACGCTACCGCGCCAGTTTCAGGTGCTGGTGGTTGAGAACGTGGATGAAGATCACCTGCGTCGTGCCACCTGGATGTTTCCACTCTATTTGGTTGCGATCAACCTGCTGGTGATCCCGATAGCGCTGGCTGGTGTGCTGCTCAGTGGTTCCAGCTTCGGCGCAGATCGCTTTGTGCTCACGCTGCCGCTGAGCGCGGATCTGGCGGCTTTGCCCTTACTGGTGTTTATCGGCGGGCTGTCTGCGGCAACCGGCATGGTGATTGTCGAGACCATCGCCCTCTCCACCATGGTCAGTAACCAACTGGTCATGCCTTGGCTGCTGCGCTGGAAATGGCTGCATCTGGATCCAGATCGTGATCTCAGTCGCTGGATTCTCGGCGTACGCCGTGTGGCGATTCTGCTGATCCTGCTGTTAGGTTATCTCTACCATGCGCTGATTGGTGAATCCTATAGTCTGGTGACCATCGGTCTCGTCTCCTTTGCCGCCGCTGCTCAGTTTGCACCGGCTTTGTTGATTGGCCTCTACTGGGCCGGTGCCAATGCCAAGGGGGCCGCTTGGGGGCTCATCGGCGGTTTTCTGGTTTGGGCCTATACTCTACTGCTGCCCGGCTTTGTCCAATCTGGCTGGCTGAATACGCAGCTGATTGAACTTGGGCCTTGGGGCATCAGCTGGCTCAAACCCTATGCGCTTTTTGGTCTTGAAGGCTGGGATATCTATACTCATGCTCTTTTTTGGAGTCTTCTCTTTAACATTGGCCTGCTGGTGGGGCTCTCTCTGTTCACCCGAGCCTCGCGCTTGGAGCAGACTCAAGCCGCACTTTTCACTCAGGCACTGCGCCCACAAGTGATGCAAACCCCCTTGTGGCTGGGTCAAACATCACGTCAGGAAATCGAGCAACTCCTGCGGCGCTATTTAGGCCAGCGTGCGACCCATCAGGTGCTGGCCTCAACACCAGCGCCTGCACAACAAGCCGCCGCCTCACCTCAACTCATCGCCGCTGCCGAGCAGGCACTCACCGGTGCGCTAGGCAGCGCTTCGGCACGCGTCTTGATTAACTCAGTGGTACGGGGTGAGGCCCTCGATCTAGAGGCCGTGCTCAGTATCTTGGACACCACCTCTCAGGCACTAGAATATACGCGTCGTCTTGAGCAAAAATCAGCTGAGCTAACCCAAACCAGCGATGCGCTTCGGGCGGCCAATGAGCGGCTGCGAGAGCTGGATCGCCTAAAGGATGAGTTTGTCGCGATGGTCAGCCATGAGCTACGCACCCCCTTGACCTCGATCCGCGCTTTTGCCGAAATCCTGCGTGATACGCCGCAGATCGACCCGGCCAAGAAACAGCAATTTTTAGAGGTGATCGTCAAAGAAAGCGCGCGCTTATCTCGCTTGATCGAGGAAATCCTCGACCTTGCCCGTTTGGAGTCGGGGCGAATGCAACTGAACCGCCAGCCTCTTGATGTGATTCAGCTCTGCCAAGAAGCCAGCACAGCAATGAATCAGCTGTATCAGGAACGCCAGATTGAACTCCAGTTGGATATGCCCTCCGCTCCCTGCTGGGTGATGGGAGATAGTGATCGTTTACAGCAAGTGCTGATTAACCTACTCGATAATGCCAGCAAATTTGCCCTTCAGAAGGTCAAATTGACACTCACGCCAGAAGAAAAACAACTGCGAGTAGAGGTCGAAGATGATGGCCCAGGGATTACAGAGGATGAAAAGGAGAAGGTCTTTGAGAAGTTTCATCAGATACAAGCACAGCAAGGGCAGCAAGGACGCCCCAAAGGCAGCGGCCTTGGGTTACCCATCAGTCGTGGCATTATCCAGCATCATGGCGGCACGCTGAACGTGACCCACGCACCAACATTAAGCGGTGCCTGTTTTATGCTCGACTTGCCACGCCTGACTGAGCAGACGGACAACCCCTCTGAATTAAAATGACCTATTCACCTGTTTCTTATTCCAAAAGGTGCTCAAGCGCTACTTGTCAGCACTGGGTGGAACGAAGGACAATATAGAAAATGACTATTAAAAGGATACTGTAATTCAATGACTCCTCGCTCGACCCAAGGTTTCTATTCACTGCGTAGCCAACTGAAATTACTGGTTGCGCT
>SKOQ01000187.1 GCA_007119985.1 Marinospirillum sp. | reverse complement strand
TGCTGGACCTATCAATTGCTGCTTCTGACCTGCATATCGAGCGCAAGCTGGGTAAAAGCCGTGCCTGGGTGCTGGAGCAGATACGCACGCTGATTCCTCAGGCGCTGGATCAGGGTGTTCGCGTGATTTTAGGCTGTGAAGATGCTTCGCGCGCTGATCCTGATTTCCTGCTGCAACTGGCTGAAACCGCACAAATTGCTGGAGCCAGTCGCCTTCGATTTGCCGATACCCTGGGCATTCTGGAGCCCTTCGGCGTCTACGAGCGCATCAGTCGTCTGGCGCAGAACACCGACCTAGAGCTGGAAATGCACGCGCATGATGACCTGGGCCTGGCCACGGCCAATAGTCTGGCTGCAGCGCGGGCCGGTGCCACCCATATCAACACCACGGTCAATGGTCTGGGCGAGCGCGCTGGTAATGCCGCTCTGGAAGAAGTGGTGCTGGGTCTGAAACAGCTTTACAACCTGGACACCGGCATCAGCCTCCAGGCTTTCCCCGCTTTATCGGAACTGGTCGCTCAGGCATCCGGTCGCCCGGTCAGCTGGCAGAAAAGCCTGGTGGGTGAGGGTGTCTTTACCCATGAAGCCGGTATTCATGTCGATGGCCTGCTGAAAGACCCCCTGACCTATCAGGGCATTGACCCGGCACTGCTGGGGCGCAGCCATCAACTGGTGCTGGGCAAGCATTCCGGTAGCAAAGGCGTGCAGGCTTCTTTTGCCCGTCTGGGCATTCAGCTATCGACTCAGGAAGCCAGCCAGCTGCTGCCGAGTATTCGTCAGTGGATGAGTCAACACAAACAACCGCTGCAAGAGAGCCAGCTACTGGCTTTCTATCAGCAATTACAGCAATCACCCCTTCAGGCTTCGGCCTGAATCACGCCTGTGGAGGCCGCCATGACCCATCAAGAACTGCTCTATCTGAATGAGGAACTGGATGAGGCTCTGGAAGAGCTGGAAAGTGCTGAGGACTTTCTGAATTTTTTTGAAGTGGACTATGACCCCAGCATTGTTCAGGTCAATCGCCTGCATATTCTGCAGCGGTTTCACAACTTTTTAGCCCAGCGCCAAGCTGAGTTGCCCGCTACCTCAGAAGCGCGCTTTGCTTTTTATCAGGAGCTGCTGGCTCAGTCCTATCAAAGCTTTGTCGGCTCCTCGGCTCAGCAGGAAAAAGTGCTGAAAATCTTCAAACGCGGTCAGCCCGGCAGTGGCTTTGTGTCTCTGGGTTCCATAGGAGGTGCCTGATGAAACCGATTTTTGACTATGGCGACGAGGTTCGGGTGACCCGTAACCTGCGCAACGATGGCAGCTTCCCCGGTAAAGACAAGGGCGACCTGCTGATTCGTCGCGGTCAGGTGGGGCATGTGCGCAATATCGGCACCTTCCTGCAGGACCAGATTATCTACACCGTGCACTTTGTCGATGAAGACCTGCAAGTGGGCTGTCGTGAAGAAGAACTGCTGCCCGCCAGTGACCCCTGGGTACCCAGTCGTTTTGAGAACCGCGATAAAGTCATCTCAAAGCTGGCGCTTTCGCTTCGTGGTGAAGTGGTCGTTGAACCTGGTGGCGAGGGTGAAATTCTCAAGGTGTATCGGGATGACCCAGCCGGTGTTTACTACCATGTGCTCTTTCCCGGTCATGTACTGGCGGTGCCTGAAACCGCGCTCTTAAGCCCAGAGCAGGAAGCCGAGGTGGTGGACTATGCCTCTTGAAGTAGAAGCCATTCATCGTTACCTGCTACTGAAAATTGCCCAGGGGCGCTTTTCCAAACAGCTGGCTGAGCTGAATGCGCAGGAGTTAGAAACAGCCCATGCACAGGCGCAGCGGCAGTTTGTGATTGAAGAAAAGGTATTGAGCTCAGCTGAAGCTCAGCAGGTGTATTTGCCAGCTTCTACGCTGGAAGATGCTTGGTTGCGCGTCAAAGAGCGCTATGACAACTCAGCCGACTTTGACCTAGCGCTGAAGAATTTGCAGTTTACCCCAGGCACCTATAAAGCCTGCCTGAAGCGAGAGCTGCTGATTGAAGCCGTTCTAGAGAAGGTCTCTAGTCAGGTCAGTGAGGTCAGTGATGAAGAGGCTCTGGAGTTTTACCATCGCCACCCAGACAAGTTCTCCATGCCAGAAAAACGCCAGACGCGACATCTGCTCATCACGATTGAGGATGAACTGGGTTCTGCCGGTGAGCTGCAGGCACTGCGCAAGATGGATGAAGTCCTGGCACAACTGAAAGAAAACGGCAGCAACTTTGGTGAGTTGGCGCTGCGTTACTCCCAGTGCCCGACAGCGGTAGAAGGTGGTCAGCTTGGACGGGTGCCACCGGGGCTCTTGTATCAAGAACTGGATGAGCGGTTGTTTCGTATGCCAGAAGGTCATATCAGCCAGCCGCTGCGCTCGCCCCTAGGCTATCACCTCTTGTTCTGCGAAAAGGTCTATCCGGCTGAATACTCCAGCTTTGCCCAGGCAAAAGGCAAGATTAAGGAGCATTTAGAAGAAGTGAGGCGCGCCAAAATACAGAAGGCATGGATTAAGCAGCTGTAAATGCACTATCATGGAAGTTTGTCTGAGTTCAGAGACTTTTCATGCCTAAATTGCACCAGCTGCTCGATAGTCTAGCGCATATCACCGGTTATCGGGATGTGCAGCGCCTGGAATTGAGCCTGCTCAAAACCCTGGATGAAATTTTGCAGCCAGAGAGACTCTGTTTTCTCAAGTTGGATGCTGAGCATCGGTTATTGATGGCGTTGCAGTATCGCTCTGAATGCCAGGAAGTCGAAGAGCTGGATATCAAGACACTGGACTCAGCTCATCTGTCACTAGTGGACAAGGCGTTTGCTCATGGGCAGGCGGCGATGCGTCAGAGCGATGCCAATAGCACCTATGCTTTCCCAGTCACCAGCGTCAATGATGTCGATTTCTGCTTACTTCTTGTCACTTGCTTGCCTTTAAAACCTGCTGATAAGCACCTGATCACCAGCTTCTTTCGTATCTA
>SKOQ01000135.1 GCA_007119985.1 Marinospirillum sp. | reverse complement strand
CTGATGCCACACTTGAATGACCAGCTCGCGCTGGGCTTGCCAAGGTGCGGCCTCAACAAGGCTGCTGGTTTTGCGTAACGCAGCCTGATGCGTAGCCTGACGGTAAGCCAAGTAGGCTTGTTGGAGGCCATGAACCGTTTCAGCTGGGAGTAAACCTGTCGCGGCCAACTCATCCAAAATGCGCATATTGTCGGTATAGGTCAGCAGGCGCGGATGATCGCAGCTATAGGCCAGCACCGCATACTGGACAATAAATTCAATATCGACTATCCCACCGGCATCCTGCTTCAGATGAAACGCAGTGTCTGTCTTGCCACCTAAATGACGGCGCATTTTATCGCGCATCTCCAAAACCTGCTGCTTGAGCTGATCAAGATCGCGCCTTTGACTCAAAATAGCAGCGCGTTCGGCTTCAAAGCGGGCGGCCAAAGCTGGATCACCCGCAACCACCCGCGCACGCACCAGCGCCTGATGTTCCCAGGTCCAGGCCTCCTTACGCTGGTATTCGCCAAAGGCTTTGAGGCTGGAAACCAGCAAACCTGCATTGCCGGAAGGCCGCAGGCGCATATCCACCTCATAGAGTTGGCCTGAGGGTGTCAAAGCGGTCAGCCAATGAATCATCTTCTGCCCCAGACGACTATAAAACGTACTGGAATCCAAGGACTTTTCGCCTGTCGTGCCTTGCACTGGGTGGCCCTGATGCAAAAAGACCAGATCCAAATCCGAGCCATAGCCCAGCTCGATACCGCCCAACTTGCCATAGCCGAGCACAATAAAGCCGGTCTGGGCGACCTCGCCTGTATCCAGCAGTGGATGACCATAACGCTGGGTTAGATCACGCCAGACAAAGTGCAGCACCTGCTCAAGCAGCACTTCAGCAATAAAGGTGAGGTAATCACTGACCTTCATTAGTGGACGCTGGGCGACCAGATCAGAGGCCGCAACCCTTAACACATTGGCATGGCGAAAGTAGCGTACCGCTTCCATCAGGCTTTCGGTATCTTCTTCTGGAATCCGGCATAGGTGCTGACGCAGTTCGTCACGCAGGCGGGCTTTATCTGCTGGGCTATACAGAGTGGCGGGTGTGAGCAGCTCATCGAGTAGAATCGGCATCTTCGCCAGCTGTTCTGCCATCCATGCGCTGGTGGCGCACAAGCCGACCAGCTGTTTGAGCGCTTGCGGATTTTCCGTTAACAAGAGCAGATAAGCCGTGCGGCGCAATACGGCCTCAATCAGCCACAGGCTACGTTCAAGCGCGAGATCCGGCGCATCCGTCTCACTGACAGCCAGTAACCATTGGGGCATCAAGGCATCCAGTCGCTGGCGACCAATCGCCTGCATGTTCGCCACTGCTCGACTGAAGTAAAAGCCTTGTATCCGCTGCCAACTGGCGGCAGGATCAGTAAAGCCTTGCTCAGCCAGAATCGCTTCGGCAGCGGCGGTCTCGCACTCTGCTGGCCACAAGCTGGCTAACCCCTCTTCCTCTTCTTCTGGCGCTTCATCCGGATCAGCAATCACGGCATCAAAATGCTGACGCACCCGCTCACGCAAGGCATCTAGACGCTGGATCAATGCCTCCCAATCCGCATCGCCACAACGCAGCGCAATGCGGGCTTGGGTGAGTGGGTCCTGGGGTAAATCCTGCGTCTGGCGATCAGCCAGCCCTTGCAGTGCATGCTCAAGATCACGCAGCTGGGCATAGTCCATTAACAGCTCTTGGGTGACGGGCTGGGGCAGCAGGCCCAAATCGGCCAGTAAGGGCACCACGCGCCGAATCGAGGTTTCTTGCAGCTCTCGATCACGCCCGCCCCGAATCAGCTGGAAGACTTGAGTAATAAATTCGATTTCGCGGATACCACCACGCCCAAGCTTGATGTTCTGCTCCAACCCCTTGCGTTTGACTTCACGATTGATCATCGCCTTCATCGCACGCAGTGATTCAATCGCGCTGAAATCAACATAGCGCCGATAAACAAAAGGATTGAGCCGCGCCAGCAGTTCAGCGCCAGCCTGCTGATCTCCGGCCAGTACCGCCGCTTTGATCATCGCATAGCGTTCCCAGTCTCGCCCTTGATCCTGGTAGTATTCCAACAAGGCATTAAAACTCAGCGCCAGAGCACCGGCATCACCATAAGGACGCAGGCGCATATCAACACGAAACACCTGCCCATCTGCCGTGCTCTGGTCCAGTGCGGCGATCAACTTCTGCCCCAAGCGGGTAAAGTATTCTTGATGATCAAAAGAACGCCGCCCACCAAGGGTTTCGCCTCCCTCAGCAAAGGCAAAAATCAAATCAATATCAGAAGAGAGATTCAGCTCGCCCGCACCCAGCTTGCCCATCCCCAGCACCACTAAACGCAGCGGCGCCACGGCACCTGATTGCACCTGCTCAAGCTGAGTCTCACGCGGATAGGGACGGCCCCAGGCTGGGGCATAGTGGTCTTCCAACCAACTCAGCGCGGCTTCCACGCACACGCTGGCCAGATGGCTCATTTCGGCTGCTGTTTGCCATACCGCATGGCGAGCCGCCGCATCAGGTGGACTGATCAGGTTGGCATCGCGCCACAGTAGGCGCAACAGTGCCATAGCACGAAAACGCCGCAGCAAACGATGCAGGTTCGGCTCGTCCTGTATTCCACCCTTAGCCTCTTGCTCGATCAACTCAGCCAGCCAGTGCTGATAATCCTGCCGTTGATAGGGGCGTTTTAGCTCGGCTTCTGAGAGTTGCAGCACACGGTGAACATCTCGCTCCATAAGGGTTAAAGCCGCATCACTGGTGATCAGGCAGCGCCACCACGCCTGCTGCTGACTGGCACTGAGCTTCTGGTAGGCTGTAGAAGGTAAAGGCCGCTGCTGCATCTGCGCCAGATGATCAGCACGCTCAAGTGCATCCGTCAGACGCATTCGCTGCTCTTGCGCCAGCGGCTGTAACTCACGAGGAAAAGCGTGCAGATCTGCTTGCTGAAATACCATCGAAGCCTCCATATTCTTGATCTCG
>SKOQ01000138.1 GCA_007119985.1 Marinospirillum sp. | reverse complement strand
GTACAGCCCAAGCGTTCGGCGGTGGCGGTAAAGCTGTGCGTTTCAGCCAAGGCCAGAAAGAGAGGTAGGCTGTTTAGATCCAGATCACGCGCCATACTCACCTCAGATTGTTATCAAATTGATAACAGTGAATCAAAAAAGAGGCTATTTATCAAGACAGTGCTAGGCGTAATAATGCACGCATTCCCTCCCCCCTGATTAGGAGTCACAAGATGAACCTTACCTTGATTGGTGCCAGTGGTTTTATTGGTTCTGCCTTATTGAATGAAGCCCTCACACGCGGGCATCAGGTCACCGCACTGGTTCGCCATCCACAAAAACTCGCGGCCCACCCTCAGCTACAGGCTCTGCCAAGCGATGTGCTGGATACCGCCACCCTCAGCGAGCAACTGCGTGGTGCCGATCTGGTCATCAGCGCCTTCAGCGGCCACGCTCAGGAAGATGTGTATGGCTACTATGTGCGTGGTTTTGAATCGATTCTGGCCGCAACCCAAGCCGCTGGTGTGCCACGTTTGATGCTGGTCGGTGGTGCGGCCAGCCTTGAGGTGGCACCAGGTCAGCTGCTGCTGGATAGCCCAGACTTCCCTGCGGCTTACCGCGCCACAGCCGAGGGTGCCAAAACAGCACTTGAGCGCCTGCGCGCCCAGCAGACTCAAAACTGGACGCTGATTTCACCTGCTGCTGAAATCTTTCCCGGTGAGCGCACAGGCCAATTCCGCCTTGGTCAAGACCAGCTTCTGGTCGATGCAAAAGGACAGAGCCGCATCTCGGTCGAGGACTATGCCGTGGCCTTCCTGGATGAAGCAGAAACCGCACAGCATGCTTGGCAGCGGATGAGCGTGGCCTACTAGCCTACTAGAAAGCCTCTTTCTGACTTTAGACTCCGGCCTGAGCTTTCAGGCCGCTTAACGAGGTGCATCATGTCACTGGATACCCAGTCTTCGCGTTTAATTTATGTCGGTGATGCCTACTGTGGTTGGTGTTGGGGACGCGCGCCCCAATGGCAGGCATTGGCGGCAGTTTGGCAGCAAGAACTGCCGGTGGAAGTCATTTCTGGCGGCTTGTTTATCGGGCCTCGCGTTCAACCTATGGCACGCTTACCCTATCTGGCCTCAGCCAATCTGCAGATTCAGCAGATGACGGGGGCAGAGTTTGGTGCGCCCTATCAGGCTCTGCTCAGCGAAGGGCGCTTTTGTATGGATTCCATGCAGGCTGCACGGGGCTTGATCAGTCTGAAAAGCCAAGCCCCCGAACGCGCGACCGAACTCTTTCATCTGCTGCAAGCCGCTTTTTACCAGCAAGGGCTGGATCTTGGCGCATCGGCCACCTATCAGCAGCTGGCTCAGACGGCGGGGCTTGATCCTGATGCCATTCTGCACACCTATGCCACCAGCGAAGCGCAGGCCGTTGCAGAATTTCAGCTCGCGCGCCAGCTGGGTGTCGAGCACTACCCCAGTTTAGTGCTCTGGCATCAGCATCAGGCGCATCCTCTGCCCATCAGCACAGCCAGCTTAGAAGAACTCCATCTTCAGATTAGAGCCCTCCTAACGCGCACCTAACGCCGCCAAACTTTGATCCAGCGCCCCGACCAGCCAATCAATATCCTGTTCTTGAAAAGCCAAGGGGGGGCGTAGTTTCAACACATTGCCATGTGGCCCAGCCACTGAGGTCAACACGCCACGCTCGCGCAGGGCTTCGATCACATCCAGAGCCAATTGTTGATCCGGTGCTTTGGTGGCTGGGTCTTGCACCAGTTCAAGGCCAATAAACAGACCCGCACCGCGCACATCACCGATAGAAAGATAACGCTGCTGTAGCCCTTTTAACTCCGTCAGCAATCTCTGCCCCATCTGCGCACTGTGCGCTTGCAAGCCTTCTTGTTGAATCACATCCAATACCGCTTGAGCCGCCGCCATCGCGACCGGATTACCACCAAAGGTATTGAAATAGGGCAGGTGATCGCTAAAGGTAGCCAGCACCTCTTCGCGTGCGATCAAACCCGAAACCGGAAAACCATTCCCCATCGGCTTGCCTGTGGTGACGATATCAGGCAGCACACCATGACGTTCAAATCCCCAGAAATGCTCGCCGGTACGCGCAAAACCAGGTTGGACTTCATCCGCAATAAACACCCCGCCCTGCTGATGTATCAGATCGATCGCTGGTTTGAGAAAACCGCGCGGCCCAGGCAGCACGCCATCAGAGGAAAAAAGCGAATCGGCGATCAAACCCGCAAAACGTATGCCGTGGGCGGCCATATCATCGATCTGCTGCTGAATTTGATCTGCAAACCAGGCCCCCAGATGTTCATGACCGATGCGATAGGCATCGGGGGCTGGCACAACGCGGGTCGTTGGAGAAAGCGGCTGCCCACTACCCAAGGCGGGCGACACACCCGATGTCAGCGCACTGGTGCCATGATAAGCCTCTTGCGTTACGATGATGCCGGTACCGCCACTCCAGGACTGGGCAACCCGAATGGCCAGATCATTGGCCTCGGAGCCAGTACACATATACATGGCACGATTGATTTCTGGCGGCAAAGTCGCCAGCAGGGATTCGGTATAGTTCAGAATCCCCTCATGCAAATAGCGGGTGTGGGTGTTCAGCTGCCCCATCTGCTGATGGACGGCATCAATCACGGCGGGATGACAATGGCCGAGGCTGGCGACATTGTTATAGACATCAAGATATTTTTTGCCCTCGGCATCCCACAAATACTGGCCCTGCCCCTTCACCAGATGCACCGGACGGCGATAAAACAGCCGATAAGCGCCGCCTAAGACCTGCTCGCGCTTGTGGGTCAAATCACGCAATTCCTGGCTTAAATCGGCCGCATGCTCGGCACGAAAGCTGTTGGTATCCATAATCGTTGAACGAACATTCATCTCTTTTCTCCTGCCTGTGCAATGGACTGAGCATCATCATGCCTTGGCCTTGGATAAAAAACTTGACGGCACACAGCAGAAAAAACCTTGTTCGGTCAACTTCACCCCATCTGATGCGCCAGCTCCATCTGAGGTCAACAAGATGCGTTTTAAGGTCAAGCGGCCAGCCTGAAACCTGCGGCATGCTGCTTCCACCTTGCCAACCATCAGGAGCATCCATTATGAGCGCCTTACAATATGAAACGCTAACCAGCAGCCAGCTGACGCAACTGGCTTTACGCGCATTAAAAGCCTATCCCGATCCAGTCCAAGGCGAACTGCGTTTGCTCTGTCGCTCGGAGAACGCGACTTTTGTCATTGAAACACCCACACAACGCTATGCCCTGCGTTTACATCGTGGCCATTATCACGATCAACAAGCCATAGAAAGCGAACTGATGTGGCTGGATGCACTGCGCGCGGCCGATATTCAGGCACCCGAAGCGCTTTATGATCGACAAGGAGAGCGGGTACAAAAACTGCAACTCGATGGTGAGCACCGCTATGCGGTCATCTTTCACTGGATGGACGGGGAGATGCCGACGACCGATGTCAGCCCTGAGGCCTTCTATCAGCTGGGTGAAATCACCGCGCAACTGCACCAACATAGTCGCCAGTGGCAAGCGCCGGCGGCGTTTAAAAGGATCATTTGGAATCATGAAACCATGGTCGGTCCACAGGGGCATTGGGGCGATTGGCGTGCAGCCAGTGGCTTGCCTGCTGAAGACCACCCACTGATCGAGGCGGCTTTATCCCAGATCCAGCAGTCCCTGGTTGAGTATGGCCAGAGCCCTGAGCGCTATGGCTTGATTCATGCCGATCTGCGCCTAACCAATCTGCTGCGTCATCAGCAACAAACACGCGTGATTGATTTTGATGATTGCGGCCAAGGCTGGTATCTGCATGATTTGGCAGCGGCACTCAGCTTTGAAGAACATCATCCCAATGCGCCCCTGTGGGCCGAACGCTGGTTGGCGGGCTATCAAGCTCACTGCCCTTTGTCGGCCGCTGATCTGGCGATTCTTCCCAGCCTATTTTTGCAAAGACGCCTGCAAATGACGGCGTGGATTGCCTCTCATGCAGAAACAGAAACTGTCCGCCAACTCGATGCGGATTGGATGCAGCACACGCTCAGACTCTGCCGCCAATATCTGGCGCAACCTGAGCGCTGGCCCTTAGGCTGTTAACGCACCAAGAAGGACAGGCTGCACCACAAGAAGTCATTCTTCTCGACTCAGGTGCCATCAATCAATTGATTCCTATAGGTTTTACGGGTTGGCACAGGCTTTGCTCCATCTGCAGGTTCGCGTTTTCCCTGCAGATGGAGCCTCAGCATGCAAGACCTTCTTCCCCAACATGTCAGTGCTATTTTTTCTACCACGCGGGCAGGTCATCAGGGTGTGCTGGCCGCCGCGGCAACAGGTTTTAGTGATTTCATTAGTCAGCAAGGGGGGGATCCTGAGCGGATTCTCGGCCACAGCGGGCTAGATCCTGAGCGCCTGGCGTGCCCAACGCAAAGCCTCAGCCTGATTCACTACTGCCAAGCGATGGAAACCGCAGCTGAGCAGCTCGGTCAGGATAACTTTGGGCTGCATTATGGTTATCAGTTTCAACCTCAGTCTCTCGGCCTGCTCGGCTATATTGGCCTCTGTTCTGCAACAGTCGAGCAGGCATTAATCAACTTGGTCCATGCCTTTCCCTATCATCAGCATGATACGCTGACGCGCTTGGTGGATCAGGGCAACAGCTGGCGCTTAGATTATCAAGTGCGTCACGGCGGAATCTTGTGTCGGCGTCAGGATGCCGAACTGACACTGGGCATGTTTTTAAATCTGCTGCGAACAGGGTTGGGACACCAGTGGGCACCCAAGGAGGTTTATTTTGAGCATCCACGACCCGAAAACTGGCACGAACACTGCAAACTCTTTGATGCGCCAGTGTATTTTGATCAACCCTACAATGCCCTCGTGATCCCCAAAAGCCAGTTACAACGCACCATGCCGGATCACAATCCAACTCTTTTACTGGTGATGCAAGATGCCATTCAGCGGCTGAATATTCAGCCACCACGCCAGAGTCTGGCCGAGCAGATCCGGCTGGAGATCCAACTGCAGCTGCCCCAAGGTGAGCCGTGTTTAGAGCAGCTGGCGGCCAAGATGCAGACTTCTCAGCACAGTGTGCAACGCCAGCTGCAGCAGGAAGGCACCCACTTTAGCCAGCTGGTTGATCAGGTTCGTCAGGATTTGGCGCAGCACTATTTAAAGCAGAAGCAGATCAGTATTTCAGAAATGGCACTGCTTTTGGGCTATTCCGAAGTCAGTGCTTTTTCACGCGCGTTCCGACGCTGGTTTACCTTGAGTCCGCGCCAGTGGCGCTGCCAGTATCTGGCGCATCACGCACCACTGGCAGCGGCTTCCTAGCTTAGGAAGCCTCTGATTAACTGCTGCGCTTGGTCATGCTGCGTTGAAATTGGCCTCAAAATGCTCATTTACTCCGTGTAAACTCCGCTTTTTCGATCAATTTCGCCTTGCCTGACCTGTGCTCGTGACGTTGATCAGAGGTTCCTTAGCGCACGATCCCAAGGCCAATACGCAGCGTAAAATCGACTCGTTCGTTATAGCTGAGCATGCTTTCGCCGTAACCGCTAAACGCCTGCGCGAAGACAAACCCACCCGTACGCCAGGCTATCGGCATGCGTAGAGGATAGCTGGCATCCATCTGCACGGTATGGCGTCCACCATAGCCATAGCGATACAAGCTGCTCAGCACCAAGCCATCCTCATTGCCATAGCGCAGCAGATAATCAACATGGCCACGGTACTTGGTCAGATCGCGGTTTTCATCACCCTTGGTCAAATACACCAAGGCGCGCGGGATAAAGTAAAAGTCGCGGCCCCACAGCTGAGTGCCCCAGACAGGCTGCACAAAGAGCGTATCCATGCTGCGCGAGTCATCGCCATCTTCTCCATTCGATTCATGGTAATAGCCTACATTCAACACAGGCGAAACAGGCGTCTCGAGCAATTCAAAGAACAGGCTGGGTTTATAGCTGGTGTCCTCAAAAGGCACGGATTGAGCAGACCAGTTCCAGAGGCTGGTCTGGGTATAGGAAAGGTGCAAGCGCCCTAGAAGCGGGAAGCGCTGCACAAACTCCGTGTTTTCATCAAACAGCCGATATTTAAAGCTGAACTGAAAGCGGGCTTTGACATCCTCACCTTCACCGCTGCCTGCAACAAAGTACATGGGTTCATGCACGGTCAGCGCCGCCATCGGTGAGTTCATATACTCTTCCAAGGCTGTCGGTGCTGCTGGCGTGGTCGCAACTGCTGCCTCTGACTCTTGAGCAGTGGTCTCCACGGGTGGCAACAACCAAGGCTCAGGCTGAGGCTCAGCCAGCAGCGCAAAGGGCAGGCTCAGCAGCAAAAAGGCAGCAAACCATAAAAAGGCAAGAGGCGGGGCCAGTTTCATCAATCAAATTCCTTGTTTTGGGCCTGCCAAGCGGCAAGCTGTTTGGCGGTCAGGCCAAGAATGTTTTGGCGTGCTTCTGGGCTAATCCAAGCACTATGTGGGGTCATGATCAGGTTCAGCTCTTCGTCCAGCGCCTCTAACAAAGGATGTCCCTGTACTGGCGGCTCTGTCGTCAGCACATCCATCGCCAAGCCCGCAATTTGCCCTCGACGCAGTGCGTTCAGCGCAGCCTGTTCATCCACTATGCCGCCACGGGCCGTGTTGACGACCAATAACGAAGGCTTGGCTTGGGCTAACAAGTCGGCGTCCAAAAGGTGGGTCGTGGCGGGCGTGAGCGGGCAATGAAAACTCACGGCATCCGCTTGAGGCAAGAGCGCCTGAAAAGAAGCATCACCAGCATGCGAATCATCCGTTCGTGCCGCAAACACCACCTGCATCCCTAAGGCTTGGGCCAGCTCGGCCACACGCTGACCCAGCTCACCGCGCCCGACCAGCAGCAGGGTTTTACCGGCTAACTGGGTTGTCTTGTGCTGCATCAGGCAAAACTGCGCGCTCTTTTGCCAGTCACCAGCGAGCAGAGATTTTTGATAGAGCGGCAAGCGGGTTGCCAAGGCCAGCAACAGCATCAGGCTGTGCTGGGCCACGCTTTCAGTTCCATAGCCACGCACATTGTGGACCTCGATACCCAGTCGTGCGGCAGCCTCTAGATCGATGTTATTCATGCCCGTTGCCAGCACACAAATCAATTTCAAATGGCGGGCCTGAGCCAACTCTGCTTCTCCCAAGCGCACCTTATTCACTAGCACAACCTGCGCCGCTGCAATGCGCTCAACAACCTGCTCTGGCTTGGTCTGCGGCCAAATACTGACCTCACTGAGCTGCTGCACAACAGGCTGCAGATCGACATCCTCGCCAAGACTGGCGGCATCGAGAAAAACACCCAGCATCTTCACTCCTTATCACTCTGGGATTCAGCGCTCTTCAGTGGCCATCATGCCGGTAGGTCTGGATGATTGTGCTGAAAGAGTGAACGCCAGTAGTAGTTCTGGTTAGAAAGAATATCCGTGGCCGCGCCAACCAGCTCACGTAACTGAGCCGTTTTATGCCAGTCGCTTTCTGGCCCGGCCAGCTGCTCATGCAACTCAAAGGCTTCTTTTAGGATCGTTAAATCGCGCCACACCTGAGCTGCCATCGAGGAGACACGCACCACCTCGTTCTGGCTCAAAATACCATGAATGGCCGCACCCCAAGCAGGAAAGAAGGCCGTAAAAATCAAAATCGCGGGCAGGGTTAAAAAGAAATGCACTGTCACCGCCACAAAGGTCAGCGTAAACAAGGCAAAAGCTAAGCGGTGCAAATAAGTGTGGTCCTTATGCAAGCGCTGATAGCTCTGGCGATAGTAGTGACGATGTTCTTCCAACACCGCGCGCACATACTGGAGCATCTCGCTGTTGTGCTCACTCATTTTATAAATCGGTGCTTGGGCCGCTGCACTGCGTGGCAGACCTTCGGCGATCAGTATCCGCTGCAAGATCCAGGCTTCAGCGGATTTCAGCCGGATTCCGCGGCGGCCACGCTCGGTATAAGGCTCCCAGACTGGGGTCGAAAAGCTCTGCGGCAAAACCAACAAGGGATAGCCCAAACGCAAGTAGCGCAGCTGTTCGGCAATAAAGCGGAAGCTGAGCCAGTGGCCGTGATAGTTACGAAAGCGCGATTGTAAAACCCGCCGCACAATAAAATGCAGCAGGATAAATTCAAGCAAAACCCAGATAAATGGCACCCCCTGAGCGGGCGCAGGCCACAGGTGGATCGCACCCGCCACAGCACAAAACACCGCAAAGGCAGCGGCATAGTAGATCAGCCAGGTATCATCACGATAACGGGTTGAAAAAACACGCGCCTGCGCATCAGACCAGTTAAAAAATGGCTCAAGGCAAGGTTCACGAATCGGGTTGGGAACATCATCCATCGCATCGGCATTCAGGCTGGCGTACCCCTGCGTATAGGGTGGCTGCACCAGAGAGCGCAGTGCAGAGCCAAGATCCAGTTTAGCGAGGCTGGAGAAAAAGCCATGCGCGCGGTTAATCACGCGTTCTTCACGCGTATAACCTCGCACTTGGGTGTGGAGGATCTCAATCACCCGCAGCGGCTGACTTTTTTGCGGTGGGTTGAGCATGATGTGCAGCCACAACCAGCTGCCCTTTGCCCACTCCCAAAAGGGCAAGGGACGCGGACTCTCTTGCTGACGCCAGCCCCGTTGCGCCAACCACCAAGCCAGCCATTGCCAGGCGTAGCGTGTCACCGCATGCTGCTGTTCAATCCGCTTGACCAGCTGGGTTTCGCTATTGTTTTCTTCTAACGCAGGACGAAAGGGTGTCAGCAGGATCTCCATCCACTGATGCAAGCGCTGCGCCAGCGCTGGACTGTCCAGAGCGAGCGAATCAAAAACATGCAGCAGCAAGGGCGCACGACACCCCAACACCTTCGCCTCCGTCATCCAGGTATCTGTCAGAGCCTGCAAATCCAGCCATAAAAGCTGTACCTCACTGGCCTGTGTAGGCAAATAGAGGATACAGACCGGCGCACGACGCAATAATGCTTCTTTGATCATCAAGGCCGTACCACTGCTCAGTGCCGATTCCTCCCCATCCCAGACCGCGACCAGCAGATCACCAAAGCTCAACGCCAGATGATCGCGCAGCCGATACTGCTCTTCTGTTAAATCCACACCACCTTCTGGGGGGCGCATTTGCATCGCGACGCCTTGTGCACCTTCAATATCCTGCTGACTGGCTCGGGGAAGGAGATAATCCAGCTGATAGCCTGTCTCTGCGGCCAAGCCCGCCGCCAGCGCGTCGGCACCCGTGGCTGAGCCTGTGATCAGACGAAACAAAGGAGGCTGTGCGCTATACACCTGATCAACACTGGCAAAAGCCTGACTAGCCTGTTCACGCAAGCGGGTTAAGACTTGGCGCATGGCCTCACGCAAGGCGGCTTCTCGTTGCTGCTGTTGCTCTGCATCGCGCGCACCGGCTTCGAGTCGGACTTGACGATGACCCGCCACCACCACGCTCAAAACAGGATCGAGCTGGGGTGCGATAGATCGGGCATCTTGCGGCATAGACATTTCTCCAGTGTGGCTCCATAAAAAAACCCCAAAGCAAGCTTTAGGGTTTGATGATCGATCTGGATCTTACTCGGCGCTCAGGCCAGCCGCTGCACGCAGCGCTTCGGCTTTATCCGTTTTTTCCCACGGGAAGGCCAAGAAGGATTCTTCCTGCACCACGCCCGCATCATTCTTCCACTGATAGCTGGTTTCAAATGGGTGACGACCAAAGTGACCATAGGCGGCAGTCAGGCGATACATCGGATGCAGCAGATCCAGCATCTTGGTAATCGCATAAGGACGCAGATCAAAATGCGCGCGCACCAGCTCAATCAAGCGGGCATCACTGATCTTGCCAGTACCAAAGGTGTTGATTGAAACCGAGGTGGGTTCAGCCACACCAATTGCGTAGGAGACCTGTATCTCACAGCGCTCGGCCAAGCCAGCAGCGACCAGATTCTTCGCCACATAGCGCCCAGCATAGGCCGCAGAGCGATCGACTTTAGAAGGATCTTTACCTGAGAAGGCACCACCGCCATGACGCGCCATACCACCATAGGTATCGACAATGATTTTGCGGCCCGTCAAACCACAGTCACCAACGGGGCCGCCGATAACAAACTTACCCGTGGGGTTGATATGAAACTGGGTTCCCGCATGCAGCAGCTCAGCAGGCAGCACTTGCTTGATGATCAGCTCCATCACGGCTTCTTGCAGATCTTTTTGTGACACATCGGGATGATGCTGGGTGGATAACACCACGGCATCAATACCCACCACCTTGCCGTTGTCATAGCGGCAGGTGACTTGGCTCTTGGCATCGGGGCGTAGCCAATTCAACAGGCCGGTTTTGCGAACTTCGGCTTGGCGCTCCACCAAGCGATGCGCCCAAGTAATCGGGGCGGGCATCAACACATCGGTTTCATTCGAGGCATAACCAAACATCAAGCCCTGATCACCTGCGCCTTGATCTTCTGGCTTTTGGCGATCCACACCCTGAGCAATATCAACAGATTGCTTGCCAATAATATTGATCACACCGCAGGTATCGGCATCATAACCCACCTCAGAGGAGGTGTAGCCGATGTCCTTGATCACATTGCGCACCAGATCTTCTAGATCCACCCAAGCATTGGTTGAAATCTCACCGCCAACAATGGCCACGCCGGTTTTGACCATGGTTTCACAAGCCACACGTGCCTGCTTATCACGCGCCAGCAATGCATCCAGTACGGCATCAGAGATTTGATCAGCCAGTTTATCAGGATGCCCCTCAGAGACAGACTCAGAAGTAAAAATGGAATATTCGCTCATAGCTGGCTTTATGCTCCTGTTTATAAAAAGGAAAATAACCTCAAAAAATCAGTGTGCCGTCATCACTCACTTCGGCTGCACCTTGCTGTTCTCTATGCATTCTAACCAGCTATCGCGGTGCTTGCACTTGAAAAAGCCCCCGTTTGAGATGAACACAGCTCAAGTTGCTTGGCTCTTCTTGCCGAGGGAGATTTGCCACACCTCGCAAGATGCGAGAAAATAGCTTTTTGCAGCGCCTGATTCGGCGCGCTTTATTTTTGATAACACACCTTAGGTGAGGAGAGCACGACCCATGACTTCACGTTTCGACCGCGCCAATGCAATACGCGCCCTGGCGATGGATGCCGTCCAAAAGGCCAAGTCCGGGCACCCAGGCGCGCCGATGGGCATGGCAGACATCGCCGAAGTGCTGTGGAACGATTATCTCAAGCACAACCCAGGCAACCCCAACTGGACAGACCGTGATCGCTTTGTGCTCTCCAACGGCCACGGCTCGATGCTGATTTACGCCCTGCTGCATCTTTCTGGCTATGATGTGACGCTAGAAGATCTGCAAAACTTCCGCCAACTGCACAGCAAAACACC